>JBGAVQ010000368.1:0-4604 GCA_044228045.1 Spirosomataceae bacterium | reverse complement strand
AGAGGCTACTATGCCAAATTCGACCAGAAACTTGCTGCCCGTAAAGGCAAACACGCCAAAACCAATGGCCGTAGTGATGTTTGCCAGTGAGATGGTTGGGCCAATTTTCTCAATAGTTGCCAGTAGTGCCTTCCATTGGTCGCCGTGTTCCACGTATTCTTCGTGGTATTTGTTTAGCAAAAAAATACAATTCGGAATACCGATGACGATGATAAGGGGCGGAATTAAGCCATTAAGCACACTGATTTTGTAGCCCAGTAAGCCGAGCGTTCCCAAAGCCCAAATCACACCCAGTAAAACAATAAGAGAAGCAAAAAACACACTGCGGGGAGAACGGAAAAATGCAAACAGAATAACTACTGTTACTAAAAATACCAAACCCAAGAACAAAAGCATTTCTCGAACAACCGTTGCCATGTATTCTGTCCGAATGTAGGGCATACCCGACAGCCTCACCGTGAGGTCATAGTCTTTGCCAAACTGCTGGGCTTTTGCTTTGATAAGCTGAACAGTACTAAGGCGGCTTTTAGAATTGATTATTTTTTGGTCTAAGGTAACAAGCATCAAATGAGACGTGCCTTTGTCATTGACAATCAGTCCTTTGTAAGCAGGTAATCGGTCAAACGTACTCTTAAGGCTATCTACTTCGGCTTGACTTTGAGGTTCAGTAGTGAGCAGCGGCTTGAAAACAAATCGTTTGAGGCTGTCGTTGCGCTCAATGTTATAAAGTGTAGCGTTAGAAACTACGTCTTTGATCCCGTCAATTGCTTTGATGTCTTTTCCTAAATCATACCATGCCTTAAACAAATCCAATTGGTACATCTTGTCGGTTTCAATTCCCAAAATCATCACACTACCGTCTTCGCCAAAGCGTTTTTTGAAGGACTCATACAACTGAAAATCGGGGTCAGTGGCAGGCAAAATCTTAGCTAATTCGTAAGAAAGCTCAATTTTATAGGCTTTGTACCCCATAAAAACAGTGCCCACCAAGATAACAAGAATGAACGTGATGCGGTTGTTGAGAATAAAATGCGAGAGGCGTTGCCAGAAGTTTTTCATTTACTATGAGTTATTTCTCCCCAAAAATACGCAAAAGTTCCGAAGCGGCACGTATCGGCAGCATTTCTCCTTGTTGAACAGCCTGCGTAAGTTGAGGAAGCAATTGTTGAATGTCAGGATGTTGATAGAACCTATCTTCTAACGTTTGGCGGATGTAACTGTGCATCCAAGCCAACTGTTGAGCCTGCCTGTTTTGGACAAAATGGCCGTTTTTATGCATCAAAGTCTGATGTTTCTCGACCAATTCCCACAGAGCCACAATGCCTGCATTAGTTAATGCCGAACAGGTTAAAACGGCTGGAAACCAGCCAGTTACTGAGGATGGAAACAAATGTAAAGCACTTTGGTACTCGGCTTGGGCTTGGGTAGCTTTGGTGGCGTTGTCGCCGTCGGCTTTGGTAATGGCAAGGGCATCTGCCATTTCCATAATACCTTTTTTGATACCCTGCAACTCGTCGCCAGCTCCTGCAAGCATGAGCAACAGAAAAAAATCTACCATGCCTTTTACCAAGGTTTCAGACTGACCAACTCCCACGGTTTCTATGATGATAACTTCAAAACCAGCCGCTTCACACAGAAGCATGGTTTCACGGGTTTTGTGCGCCACACCGCCCAACGAGCCGCTGGTAGGCGAGGGGCGAATGTAAGCCAAGGGATTACGAGCGAGTTCTTCCATGCGGGTTTTATCGCCCAGAATACTCCCTTTGGTCAGTTGGCTACTGGGGTCAATAGCCAACACAGCCAATTTTTTGTGTAATGAAGTGATGTGTTGTCCAAAGGCTTCAATAAAGGTACTTTTGCCTACGCCGGGCACGCCCGTAATGCCCATACGGACGGACTTGCCCGTGTGGGGCAATACGGCATCTAAAACCTGATATGCCAGTTCTTTATCTTGTAGTAAGCTGCTCTCAATCAGGGTGATAGCTCTACTTAGTACCACTCGGTTTCCTGAAAGGATGCCTTCAATATAAGCCGATAAGGATAGGCGGGGTTGCATGAATGGGTTAGCTTTCAGACCGAAGACTGGTGTTACAATACGCTTCTGCCCACACCAAGTCTTCGGGCGTGGTAATTTTGATGTTTTCGTAAGCTCCATCAATCAGATGAATGGCAAAACCAGCGTGTTCGGCCACGCTTGCATCGTCGGTAAACGAGGGAAGTTCCTCAGTTTCAAAGGCTTTTTTAATTAAACTTACTTGAAACGTTTGAGGTGTTTGCACCAAGCGAATACGAGAACGGTCAAGGGCTTGATTTTGGTGATTTTCTAAGAGTACACGAACCGAGTCTTTAACCAGCACACTCACAACAGCCGTACCTTTTGCAGCGGCAGTATCAAAACTATTGGCAATAATGGCTGGCGTAACAAAGGGACGAACACCATCGTGAATGGCTACTAAGCCATCTCTTTCGATGCAACTCAAACCATTACGAACCGACTGGAACCGAGTAGCGCCGCCTTCGGTAACAATGAGCGAATGCGTGAATGAATGAATGAGTGAATGGAAACGTTCTGCAAGGGTGTACCAATAAGTGAATTGATCTTTGGGTAATGCCAAAATGATTTGAATATCAGGCGAATAGCTATGAAAACGCTCGATGGTATGGAGCAGAATAGGCTTGTTGGCTACTTCTATAAACTGTTTAGGAAGGGTACTCCCCATGCGGCTACCACTGCCGCCTGCAACGATGATAACATATTGATTAAGCACGGTAGTAGAAGGCATTGGCAGCTTATCAAACAAGTGAAACAAAAAAGCCGTAAATCATAAAGAAAAACTCCTTATGACTTACGACTCCCACATTTACGACTTACAGAATCAACATCACATCGCCGTAAGTGAAGAATTTGTATTTTTCTTTGATGGCAACTTCATAAGCGTGCATGGTAAGCTCATGCCCCAAAAATGCCGAAGTCATCATCAACAAGATGGATTCGGGCAAATGGAAGTTGGTCAGCAGCGAAGTAGTGATTTTAAATTCAAACGGAGGAAAAATGAACTTGTCCGTCCACCCTTCAACGGGTTTCAACCTATTATTGGCCGATACCGACGACTCCAGACCTTTCAACACCGTAGTACCTACTGCCAACACTTTGTGGTTGTTGTCAAGGGCTTCATTTACAACAAGGGTTGATTTTTCGGGAATCGCATAATTCTCAGAGTCCGTTTTGTGTTTGGTGAGATCTTCAACGTCCACCTGACGAAACGTACCCAGCCCAATGTGCAAAGTAAGCGGGGTAAAATGTACTCCTTTGATTTCGAGCTTGCGTACAATATTTTTGGTGAAGTGAATCCCAGCAGTAGGGGCTGCAACGGCACCAATTTTATCTGCAAAAATGGTTTGAAAACGCTCACGGTCAGAGGTTTCTACCTTGCGCTTGATTTCACGAGGCAGGGGCGTTTCGCCCATTTCATGCACTGTTTTCATAAACTCTTCGTGCGTACCTTCATATAAAAAACGAATGGTACGACCCCGAGACGTAGTGTTGTCAATCACCTCAGCTACCAAATCGCTGTCGCCAAAGTAGAGTTTGTTGCCAACCCGTATTTTGCGAGCAGGATCCACCAAAACATCCCACAGCCGATGCTCACGATTGAGCTCCCGAAGTAAAAAAACTTCGATTTTGGCACCTGTTTTTTCCTTGTTGCCATAAAGACGAGCCGGAAAAACCTTGGTGTCGTTTACCACCATGACATCGCCGTTACCAAAGTAGTTAACGATGTCTGTAAACATTTTATGCTCAATGGTCTTGTCTTTTCTATTCACCACCATCATGCGGGCACCATCACGGCTTTCGGGTGGGTACAGAGCGATTAAACTCTGGGGTAGGTCAAACCTAAATTCAGATAATTTCATAGTGTGCAGAAATACAGTCGTATGTAGCTTTTAAAGCTAAAGTCACAAAGATAATAACACTTTTAGCGTTTTGGTGCAAGCATTACACGATTTTTTCTGAAAATTAGTTGGGAAAGGACTATTTTGCTACACATAATGAGAAAATGACAAACTAAAAAGTACCAATCAGGGAGAAGAAATGGCGAGATGGCTTCGCCGTTCAAAATGCTTTTTTTGCCACTTAAACCCAGAAAAGTGAGTTAGTCCTAAACGTTTTTTTCAGGGAAAGTTTACGCATTACCTTTAACTTGCAAAAAAACATAGTCAGTGCATTTTTTGTGTTATTTATTCCATATCAGCCATATCCTATGAAATTTCTACGCCTCACCTACGAAAGTTTCGTGTTTGCTTGGCAGGCACTCAAATCTAACATTCTACGTACTACGCTCTCACTTTTAGGTGTTACAGTAGGTATTTTTGCCATTATTGCCGTGTTCACAATGGTTGATTCGTTGGAACGAAACATTCGCCAAAGCCTTGATTTTATCGGTAATCGGGTTGTGTATGTTCAAAAATGGCCCTGGTTTTTCGGCAATGGTACTTTTGCGTGGTGGGAGTATTTTCGGAGACCTAACACCAAATATGCGGAGTTTAAATACTTAGAGAAAAATCTTGAAAGTGCCGAGGCAATCTGTGCGATGGATTTTAAC
>JBGAVQ010000022.1:0-34201 GCA_044228045.1 Spirosomataceae bacterium | reverse complement strand
GCCAGCCGAGGAACAGACCACGGGCTTGCTGCACCAATGTTTGTATTTGGTAAAGGCGTAAAACGACAACGCATTGGTACATCACCTAATTTGAGTGGTTTAGACAATGGTAATATTCCGATGCAGCACGATTTCCGGCAAGTTTATGCAACACTTCTGATGGATTGGCTGGGTGTTCCAAGTGCCACCGTTAATACTATTTTAGGGCGGGCGTTCACCACTGTTCCTATTTTTAAGGCACCCAATGCACGTGAAGCAGCCGCTATTTCGGAACTACGTATATTTCCGAATCCTGTTACTTCATTTGCAACTATTGATTCACCCGAATTAGAAAAAGGCATCGTAGCGATTCAGTTAGTAGATCTAAGTGGATTTATGATACCCATACAACCCATGCAGGTTTCGCCTCGGCGTTTGCAGGTTGATGTACAAACCTTACCTGCGGGGCAGTATTTATTGAACATTCAAACTACCGAAACCATTCTAAAAGCGAAGTTGTACGTAATGCACTGATGGTTTTGATACGGTTTTCTCATATAAAAAGACTTTGGCAATGCCAAGGTCTTTTATGTTTTAACTTGCATTAAGTCTTAAAATAAGCTACCTCGTATTAAATTTGAGAATAAAAGTAGATATTTGATAAAATTTCCGTATTATTTTTGTCGAATTTTACGTTTTTGTATTCGGCACAAGTTTGTTTTGCGAATAAAAGTAGATATTTGATAAAATTTCCGTATTATTTTTGTCGAATTTTACGTTTTTGTATTCGGCACAAGTTTGTTTTGCATTCATGAATCAACGGTATCTTCTTGCTTCGTTCCTCCAACAAACTCTCAAACTGGGGCTGTTGGTAGGCTTTTCGTTCCTAATAACTGCTTGCTCTCAGTACAGTACGGCACCGTCGAGCAGGATGTATCACAACACTACGGCCCGTTTTAATGCCTATGTGCAAGCTCGTGATTTGATGTTAGAAGCCGAAAAATCACTTTTTGAAAGCCGAAAAGAAAATTTTGAATATGTTTTGCCACTGATGCTACCTATTGACTCAAACCAAACAGCAATGGTAGGTCAGCAGATTGCAGGAATCATCAAAAAAGCCTCGATGGTACCCGAACGCCACCAAAACAGTAAATGGGTGGATGATGCCTACTTGCTCATAGGCAGGGCTCGGCTTTACAAAGAGGACTTTCCGAATGCTATCGAAACATTTAAGTACATCAATACCAAAAGTGATAATGCCGATGCACGCCACACAGCACTTATTTGGCTCATGCGAGCCTATGTGGAGCAAGGCGACAATGCTGCAGGCTTACGAGTAGCTGACTATTTGCGCCAAGAAGCCCTCAACAAAGCCAATACAAGGAACTATTACCTCACCAAAGCTTATTTGCATCAGCAGCAAGAAGAATACGCCATCGCCACGGCCATTTTAGAAGAAACCTTTAAGCTGATGCCGAAAAGTTTTCAGAAAGGCAGAACACATTTTGCAACAGCGCAGATGTACGAACTGTTAGGTAAAGCCGACAGAGCCATGTATCACTACGGGCAAGTAAAGAAAAACAACCCCAATTACGAACTCGCTTTTTATGCTGATCTCAACGGTTCACTCAATACACCTGGCGGTAATAGCAAAAATACTTTTGCCCGGATGCTCAAAGACGGCAAAAACAATGACTTGAAGGATAAGATTTACTTTGCGATGGCTCAACGAGAAATCCAGCAAAAAAACTACCCCAAAGCCATTAAATACTTGCAAGAATCTGTTCTGTCTAACAACGGTAACACCACCCAACTTTCGCAGTCGTACCGCAAAATTGCTGATATTTATTTTGAGCAACGCCAGTATGAGCCAGCCAAAGCTTATTACGACAGCACCATAGCAAGCCTACCCCCCACTGCTGCCGACTACAAAATAGTAAACGACCGTAGAGCATTTTTAGAAGACTTTGTGCGTCAGGTTGCCACCATTCGTACCGAAGACAGCCTGCAACGATTAGCTACCATGAATCCAGTGGCTTTGGATAAAATGCTCGAAAAGATAGTAGAAGACAAACAACGCAAAGATGCCGAAGAACTGTTACGAGCGCAGCAAATAGCGGCTCAAGCCAATCAAGGAGGGCAGTTAGTAAGAGGTAATGTGGTGGGTAATCCGCAAGAGATGTGGTATTTTTACAATTCAGGCACAGTATCACAAGGGCGTACTCAGTTTTTGCAAAAGTGGGGTAGCCGTAAGTTAGAAGATAACTGGCGGCGTAGTAATAAAGAAACCGCAATTGGTTTTGTGGATCCAAGCCTTGCCAACAACAACGGTGCAACAGCTACACCTGTATCGCTCAATGCCAACTCCAATCAGCAAACTCCTGTGGTGAAATCAGTCAGTGAGGTGGAGTTAAAAGCAAAAAAAGAAGAAATGTTGAGCCAGATTCCGTTTAGTCAATTGGCGTTGGCTGAGTCAAAAAAGAAGCAAGAAGATGCTTATTTTAAGTTAGGGAAAATTTATAAGCTGAGTCTCAATGAGCCGAATAATGCAATTGATACATTTGAAAAACTATTGCAGCTTTTTCCTCAGACAACACACGAGTCAGAAGTAATCTACTTGTTATACTTACTAACAGAAGGCACTCCCAAGCAAGCCGAATGGAGCAATCGTCTATCAAGTAAATTCCCTGACTCTTATTTTACTCGCCTTATTCAACGAAACTCGTCTGGTCCCGTAACCGCAGGTGGCGAAGCCGAAGCCCAACGTCTTTATAGCACAGCATATACTCTTTTTGGAGAAGGCGACTACACCAATGCGCTGATTGCCGTTGAAAACGGCATCAAAAATTTCCCCAACAACTCTATTGAAGACAAATTGACTTTGTTGAAGGCGATGTTGATTGGCAAAACGCAGGGCTTAGAAAACTACCAACGAACTCTTAATCAGTTCCTTAAAAACTATCCAAGCAGCTCATTGATTAACCGAGCCAAGGAATTACTTGAAGCATCAAAGAATTTTGAAGCGAAGTCAAATTGAGGAGTCGAGAAAATAAAATCCGTCAGACTTTCGCTGCAGACGGGCATATAAAATTTAGAACGGAATAACCTGTGAACTCTTAGTATATGTTGGAACTGCTTCCCGGAACATACCGTAAAATCATCAAACGAATCTATCAGTTTACTTTCTGGGGATTTGTGTTTTTAGTGGTTTACATTGTTGCTGTGCGGGTCAATTTGTTTTACCTGTTTGGTAGCATGCCCAGTCTCAAAATACTGGAAAACCCCAAGAGCGAAATAGCCTCCGAAGTGATTTCGGAAGATAACCAAACCATTGGCAAGTATTTTCTTGAGAACCGCACCCCCATTGATTTTAACCAGCTTTCGCCCAACTTGGTCAATTCATTGATGGCCATTGAAGATGCTCGCTTTGCCCAACACGCTGGTATTGACCCTCGTAGTATTGTTAGAGCCGTAGTCGGAGTACTTACCTTTCAGTCGGGTTCGGGTGGGGGTAGTACACTCTCGCAACAATTGGCCAAAAACTTGTTTGAACTCCGCAAAGACCCTCGTTATATGGGTTTTATGCACAAAGTTCCTTTGGTCAAAATGGTGGTTATCAAAACCAAAGAGTGGCTCACAGCTATTGAATTAGAACGCCGCTATACCAAGCAAGAAATAATGGCCATGTACCTCAACAACGTATCGTATGGTAGTAATGCCTACGGAATCCGTTCGGCGTGCAAGACCTTTTTTAGTAAAGAACCATGGGATGTAAGCCTCGACGAAGCCGCTGTGTTGACGGGTATGTTACAAAACCCTTCTCGCTATAACCCGAAGTTTCATCCACAGTCAGCCTTAGACCGACGTAATACCGTGCTGGCCCAAATGCTAAAATACAATTATCTAGACCAAAGTCAGTATGAAATTCTTAAAAGTAAGCCGCTAAAACTCCGCTATAGAGTCGAAAACCACAATGTTGGCACAGCCCCGTATTTATTAGCAGGTATTAAAGATGACCTCCAAGACATCATTGATGACCTCAACAAAGGGCGTAGCGATGAAGACCAACTTGATTTGTTTACCAGTGGTTTACGCATTAAAACCTCTATCAATTCACGGATGCAAC
Organism: Spirosomataceae bacterium; assembly: GCA_044228045.1. GTDB lineage: Bacteria > Bacteroidota > Bacteroidia > Cytophagales > Spirosomataceae > JAXLVB01. The sequence goes on along the minus strand of JBGAVQ010000022.1, from coordinate 30,096 downwards.
AGTATGCTGTAGAGGCAATGGTAGAACACATGAGAAAGCAGCAAGGGTTATTTTTTGAACACTGGAAAGGAAAAGCTCCTTGGTGTGACGACGACGGCAAAGAAATTCCGAATTACATAAATAATTGTGCTCGTAAAACACCTCATTATCGAGAACTCAAAGAATATTTTGATGGTGACGAAGCCGCTATCTTTAAAGTGTTGCAGACACCTGTGAAAATGAGAGTATTTTCGTGGCAAAGCCCACGGTTCGAGAAGGATACCATTCTGAGTCCGTTAGATTCTATTCGCTATTACAAGCACTTTTTGAATACAGGTTTTATGGCCATGGATCCTAACAATGGCCAGGTGAAGGCGTGGGTTGGTGGCATCAACTTCAAATATTTCAAATATGACCACGTAAAGCAAGGTAAGCGTCAACCGGGTTCAACATTTAAGCCATTTTTATATGCCGCTGCTATTGACAACGGTTTCACACCTTGCGACAGAGTAGTAGATCAACCCGTGCATTTTAGCCTCGCCGATGGTGTACCAGGTGGCTGGACACCCAAAAATTCAGACGGTGGTTATACGGGGCGCAGCATGACATTGCGACAAGCCTTGGCCAAATCTGTGAATACAGTAAGTGCTTTTTTAATGAAAAGATTTAAGCCACACACCATGGCTGAGTATGCTCATAACATAGGTATTCAGAGTAAGTTGGACGAACGCCCCGCCATGTGTTTGGGAGGTACAAACGACGTTTCTGTGCATGAAATGGTAGGAGCTTACAGTACCTTTGCCAACAATGGCACTTACACTGAGCCTACTGTTGTATTGAGTATTGAAGACCGCTTTGGCAATACGCTCCGTGAATTTGTGCCACGCACACACGATGCGCTCAATGCCGAAACCGCCTATTTGATGGTACACATGCTCAAAGGTGGATTAGAAGAAGCTGCTGGTACTTCACGCCGATTATTGCAGTATGCCTGCTCAAAGGACAACGAAATTGGAGCAAAAACGGGTACTACATCCGACCAATCAGATGCGTGGTTTATGGGTATTACACAAAACTTAGTAGGTGGTCTTTGGGTAGGTGGTGACGAACGCTTCATCCACTTCCGTAGCTTGCAGTATGGGCAAGGTGCTCGTTTGGCTCTACCTCTTTGGGCTATATTTATGGATAAAGTTTATGCTGACCCAGTAATTCAATTGAAAAAAGAAAAGTTTCGCAAACCTGCTAGTTTAACCTTCTCGCTCGATTGTAGTAGTTATGGCGGCTATGGTACGGACTCTACACAGGTGATTATTCCAACCAAAAAACCAGCTACCGACGACGAAACTATTTTGCAGTAAACCAGGTCAGACCTGCGGTACAGACCCAGATTAGGCTCTTTACCGCAGGTCTGAAATTTTTATTTTTGAATCATTACTCGTTTCGTAACAATTTGGTTATCCTTTTGAACCGAAACCAAATAAAGTCCTGCCTGAACATCCTCCACTTCTATTTCTCCTTCTGTCTCTACCAATCTTGTTGTTTTAAGTAGCCGTCCGTTGATATCTAACAATTTTACATTACCGTTGGCAAAAGCTTCGGTAGTGATAATATTGATAACATTAGAAGCCGGATTTGGGAAGATGCTTACATCTACTACCTCCAACCTTTCTTCCCCTTCTCGAGCCGATGGCGATGTTGTTCTGTATAATACGCTATTAGGAATTTTCTTCTTTGCAAAACTTGGGCCATCATAATTTACACTCAACGATTGGCTGCCTGTTTTGTCAAAATATGCCAAGGTGATGGCATGAAGCCCCGCTTTAAGTCCAATTTTACCTGTTTTTTCCAATACAGTATGCAGCCCATCATTGTCCACCACCAACAAATCTCCAATATAAAGTCGGCTACCTTCGTCTGAACTCACAAAAAAGTCATATATTCCTTCGGCAGTAATATTGATAAAACCTGTGTAAACAAAGCCAAACTGATTATTATTTACTCGTGGAGTAAGGCTAAAGTTAGCGACTGTACCCGTTGCACGGGGAGTCAGGTTATTAAAATTGGGCAGACTATTCCAGTCACCTTCGTAGTATTTATATGAAAGTGTAGTCACCAAACCCGATGTGTTTGCTCGGTCTGGGTTTCTGAGTGACCCACTAAAATTAGCTTTATAGGTTGTATTGGCATTGGGTGTAAGGGTAGGCGGATTGCCCGCTGGTGCTTGCCAACTATTAAACGTATAAATTTGACCATCGCTTACCCTAAGTTGTGGCGAAACCACTCCCGTAGGCATCAACATCCCTTCTACTCGGTTAAACGTATAAGGCGTAGTTACCGGAGACCCATCAAATAGAAGTTTCAGTCCTTGGGGGCTTGAGTCAAGCGTAACCTGAACCACCCGAGGCTGTATATCTCTATATACTGTTGTAGTATTGCCGCTGGCATCTGCCACAGTTAGGTAAATACGGTAAAAGACATTGGTAGCAAACTCACCATCACTTGGAATTATGAATGACCCGTTTGTTACCCCATTTGGCACCGACGGCCCTGGGTGTGTATGCGCATCGTGGTGAAAAACCACATTCCATGAATATGCCGAAGCTGGAAGCGTACCATCTTCGGGGTCAGAAGCCGCCCCCGAAAAGTTAATGGTTTGCCCACCTGCAAACGTGGTCTCTATGGTTGGAGAATTGATTTGAGCAGTTGGCGACTCATTAGGCTGTACTACGGTTAAGGTGGCATCGTTGCTCGTTGCATTGCCTACCGAGTTAGTAACTACCACGTTATAAGTGCCGGCATCAGCAGTAGTAGCCGAGGCAATCACTAAGGTAGCATTAGTGCCAAGGTTAGTTGAACCTTTTTTCCATTGATACGAAAAAGGCATAGACCCTGATGCCGCTACACTAAAAGAAGCACCCTGCCCAACCTGCACTGTCAGGCTAATAGGATGCGACGTTATAACAGGCGCAGAACCGCTATTGGTGTAAATGATTCGCTTTAAAGAGCTATTAGAAACTTGAGCATTGTTTCGTTGCAAAAAATACAAGTTCCCATCTGGGCCTGTGGTCATACACACCAAACCTGCACCCAAATTTGAACCAAAAGTGCTTGAAAGGGGCGTGTTGGGTGGTGGTGGAGACGATGGATTGATGTAACGTAGCCAACCGTTACAATAATCTATAAAATAATATTTGTTATTGTACTGGTTAGGATAGTTAGTAGAAGATGGACTAAAAAATGTTCCACCTGTAATAGCACAACCTGTTGGTTCGCCTGTTTGGGTTGGTGTATCATGGCCATAATAATAGACGGCAGCATCAAACCCAACCACTGGTGGACCCTCTTGAGTATCCCAACCAAAATTTTTGCCAGCGGTACTTGCATCATTTACTTCTTCATATTTACCGCCACCCACATCATTTATATAAATTTTACCATTTGTTGGATGCACATCGAAGCTAAACGGATTGCGTAAACCCATTGCCCATACTGATTTACCTTGAACAGTTGTGGCTGAGTTGTAGAACGGATTATCTGTTGGAGGCGTTGCCGTTGGAGTACTTGGCACACTATTATCAATGGTTAATCGAAGCAATTTACCAAGATAAGTATTTAGATTCTGAGCATTGGGACGGTTGGCATTTTCGCCGAGAGCAACGTAAAGTTTCCCATCTTTACCGAATTTAATAAACCCGCCATTGTGATTTGTTGCCGAACTGAGTGGGTCGAAGTTTATCAGCACTACCTCGCTGCCTGCTTGCATTACGTCTCCATTGGCAGTAATGCGAGACAAACGGTTATTTGCTGCACTTGGTAATGTATAGTAAATATATATGTAATTGTTAGTGCTAAAATTAGGGTCAAATGCCAGTCCTAAAAGCCCTCGCTCGCCATTGCTATTCACGGTAAACGAAGCAAAATTATTAGGTAATAAAACTCCATTTTTAACAATCCGAATTTGCCCTTGCTGCTCACAAATAAACAAGCGTCCGTCTGGCGCAAAGGCCATCATTGTAGGTTTATTGATTCCCGTAGCAACGGTATTTACGCTAAATCCTGTTGGGAGTGTTTGAGCAAAAACGCTACTGCTGATTACTATGAATAAGCAACACAAAAGAGAGAGTTTTTTCATAAGATAGTATTTTTGTGAACGACCAAATTTACAACAAAATAGAAAGAAATTGGTTTGAAATTGTGTTACCATAATTGTTTTTTAATGCTATGTTTTGCTTTATAGTCATGGTATTGTTTAAATCGCCTTACTTTTGTTTGTTCTGACTAATCCAAACACCCAGATGATACTTAAAGGTAACAAGTTGACACTTCGCCCTTATCGCTATGGTGATGAAGAGTCGCTATCCGTAGCAGCCAATAATATCAAGGTTTTCAACAACGTTCGAGACTTGTTTCCGCACCCATACACCCTTGCACGGGCAAAAGAATGGGTGCATTTTCAGATTTCAACTGATTCGCAGCAAGGTACCAGTTTTGCCATTGATGTAGCAGGAAAAGTGGTAGGTAGCATTGCCATTGTACCTCAAACAGACATCCTCAGAGTGAATGCTGAAATTGGCTACTGGCTGGGCGAAGACTACTGGGGCAAGGGAATTATCACCGAAGCTGTGCGCATAATGGTAGGTTATACCTTCGCTGAATTTGCTGAAATTAACCGAATTTTTGCAGGAGTGCTTGCCCACAATGTTGCTTCTATGCGAGTGTTAGAAAAAAATGGCTTTCGGCTCGAAGCTATTCTGAAAGAAGCTGCAATAAAAAATAGTATTATTGAAGATGATTATCTCTACGCTCTATTGCGAAAAGAGGCTGTGCAAATGCAACACTTGTGGGATAAGTAATTGATAATCATCATTTTGAACTACAAAATCCGCTATTTTCAATCGTTCCTCATCTGAAACTTGTCGAGCAATAATAGCACGAACTTCTTGTTCTGAGCGTTGAGGATCACGAGCCAAAGTTCGTTTTACACGTAGTTCAACAGGAGCCGACACCATCACCACGTGGCGAAAAGCATTTCCTTGTCCAGCAGCTTTCATGATAGCAGCCTCGTACAGCAAATAGGGGGCTTCTGAGTGTTGTTGAACCCACGCTGCACTATCTTGCCATACTCGTGGGTGAACAACAGCATTGAGTTTCAACAAAAGATTTTGATTATCAAATACTTGGCTCGCAACCCAAGCTCGGTTGTATTCACCGGTATGTGTGTAAGCATCTGGTCCCAATAGTGCAATAAGTTGTTCTTTGAGCTGAGGGTCGTGATTCATTAGCCATTTGGCACGGGTATCAGCTTCGTAAACAGGTATGCCCAACACACCAAAAATCCGACATACGATGCTCTTTCCCGAACCAATTCCGCCCGTAATACCGATAATTGCTGGCGTTGCCATAACTTATTTTTTCAAGATTTTCTTGGTCGAAGGAGGAGGTGCTGCTTCTGAAAGTGGCATTTGCAAAGCCGCTACCTCAAAGCTTATCTTGATGGTTTCATGGTTTGCTTTTACCCACGGCGAGCGAGGATAGTCCAACGTGAGGGTTGCATCGTAGTCAGTATCTATTTTGCGGTCAGTTACCCGTACTAAAAGGGTATCGTGAAAGTCTTTGAGAACAGATGCCGGGCCTTCAAACGTAACGGTTTGGGGCGTAAGGTTAATCACACTCGAAACCACAAAGGGCTTACGCAGGTTAATACCTAAGCTGTCAATTTTGAGCCGAACCGTTTTGGTAGTTTTGTGGTCAAATTCAATGTCGAGGGTATCAGCAAATACATAGTTAACCTTTACGTCTCGAACTTGCTCAGACATAATGTCCGTTAGCGATGAAGTATTGATAAACTTTGCTTTGAGAGGTTGAGCTACCGAATACACAACAGGTAATACATTAAATGACAATGACTTACGAAGTAATGACCAGCCTCTACCAGAGATTTTTACTTGGATTTGTCTGGGTAATGGCGACGTAGGGATGTATAAGGTGTCGTTGTATGATACTCGCAGTGGATAAGCTAATTTGGTAGAATAGCCATCTTTGTTAAGCGCATTCATCAGCCAAAACACAATAGCGGCCAATATACAAAGAGACATCGTTTTGAGGTCGAGTCGGCGAGGTGTAGTGGGTTTTGACATGGATACGCTGATGATTGTAGCGTTGCTGTTTGGTTATCATTCAATAACCTACTAACCAGTTGCTTAATACTTAGGATTGAGCAGCTAAACGAGCACTTGAATCCTTGGAAATGGCCGATTTTTCAAACACTATCCGGAAACCTTTAGAAGCATCAACCTCAACCGTAACTGTGCTGTCGCCTACCGAAACAATAGTACCATGTGCGCCACCAATGGTAATTACTTTATCTCCTTTTTTGAGATTTTCTAAGAATTTTTTCTGGTCTTTTTGTTTCTGTTGCTGAGGGCGAATCATGAAAAAATAAAATACAATAAAAATACCTCCCCAAAGTAAAATGGTAGGCAACATTTGTGTGGCTGACTGTAAAAGAATCATGATTTTGTAATTAGTTTTGAGCTACAATTAATTGTAAATCAGTGAATTGGAGGTTCAATCTCCTTTAAATTTAACTGGCGGTCTTTTTGTCTGCTACTTCACCTTTTATCAACACTACGTTGGTTTCAGGAATAGTGTTGGCATAAATCGTAACGGCTTTGTTCTGAAATCCGTGTTTGTTTTTACTATTGAATGTCACCTTTATTATACCGCCTTTTCCAGGCGCAATGGGTTCTTTGGGCCATTCAGGAACAGTACATCCACAAGGCGTAGAGGCATGGCTAATAAGCAGTGGCATATTACCCTCGTTCACAAAGTTAAAGACGTGGGTTATGGTGTCTCCTTCGGTAATTGATCCGAAATTATAGACTGAGCCTTTAAACTTCATCACCGGAAATTTGTCTGGCTTAGTTTGTTCAACGGCTGCATTTTGCTTGTTTTGGCAAGCCATCGTTCCCATTAGCAGTGCTATTGCCAACACGCCTATGGTTAATTTTCCGAAGATTTTCATACAATTATTAAACTTTTTTGAAACGAGTTATTTTCTACTTATTACGCTTTTCCTTTGATTTGCCCCATTAAGTTCTCTACATCAGATAGTAATCTTTCTGCTTTTTCACGGGCTTCGTTTACTACTTTTTTGCTCTCGGTTTTAGCGAGACTTTCGGGCAAATCTTGACCATCTAATAAGTCAGCAATGAGTTTTTGTAATTGCTCACGGTACTTATTTAGCTTGAATGTCAGCTGGTTACGTGTATTTTCTCCTTTGTCTGGAGCGTACAAAATGCCTAAGACAGCACCCGTCGCTACGCCTGTCAGAAAGGCCAAAAGGGTTTTGCTTGATTTACTCATGGCTATATTGCGGTTTATTTTTTGACTATTTATTATCAATCAATCCTCGTCCACTTTTGCGAATAGTGCCTTCTTCTTGAAGTTTGTTAGAAATAACGTCCAGTACACCATTAATAAAGTTTCCGCTTTTGGGCGTGCTGTATTCCTTGGCCACTTCAATGAATTCGTTGATGGTTACCTTAATCGGAATACTTGGAAAATGAACCATTTCGGCTAAGGCCAGTTTTAACAAAATCTTATCAGTCAGTGCAATTCGCTCGCCATCCCAATTTGGGGTGTACTTGTCAATAAGTAGCTCATAATGAGCATCATTGGCAATGGTATTGCGAAACAAATCTTCGTAATAATACTTATCGTCTTCCCAAGTTGGTGAAAGCGACTGAAGCTCCACCTTGTTTTCGTCTTCAAGTACTTTGAAAGTTCGTTTCACCATACCGAGTACTACATCGGTATCTTCGTACCAATTAAGGTCTTTTTCGTGAAAATACAAACTGGACAGTTCATTTTTCAGAATAATGTTGCGAACCAAGTACCAAACTAATTTGCGGTCGTCTTCAATTGAGTGGCTTTGCACCATACAATACGCCCGAAACTGCTCATTGAGTTTGACAACATCTTTAAAAAACTTCCTCACAAACAGGCGGTCTGCGTCCCACGTAGCACTATGCCGAATAGCCTCTGTTTCGAGCGGTTTGTGTGCTTTTAGTGCTTCTACTACTTTGTTTTGGGCAAAAATAGCCGCTTTGTAACTTGACTGTTTAGGTGGATTTTCAGCATCTTCGGGCACATCATACCACTTGCGTTCGTCCGAAATTTTGGCTTCTTCACCAAGTTCTACCAACATCATCAACACCTTGAGGTACAAATCATAAATCACTTCGGTTTCTTCAACTAATCGTTTTGAGAAAAAACGTTGGTCTTTTTTGAGCCGATCTTGATAAAGAGTAAGTGCTCCTTTGGCTACATTTTTGACTTGTGCTGGCACTTCTTCGTCGGTAATTTCGCCCTTAACGGCCTCCTCAAACTGTAAGGTAGTTAGCTTTGCTAAGCCTTCTAACTTATTTCGGTCTTGAGGTTTCATGGAGTTCAAATCAGGGAGAAACTGTTCGGCAATCCAGTCAAGTGTGAGCTGATAATCAGCTTTTTCGGCCTGATGAAGCGCATACAACTGCTGCATTGCTTTGATTCTGAGATACCTACGATTGAGCATATTACTTTTTTTGCACTAAATAAAGAACTTATTATACTTTTGAGATTGCAAGACAAGAGACATAAGACCTTCAAGCCAACATCAAATCAGTATATATTTACAAATTTTTGAGTTTCGATAATGACCAATAAACAACTAAACTCATAGACAACGAACCCGTAAGCTTATAAAGGTTACGCACTCAGTAATGAATTTGGATGCAAAATTAGACATTTTTTACCCACTAAAACGCAAGTGTTAGGATTTTTTGGCGATTTGCTTCAGATTTGCTCGGAACTATTCGTTAAAAGGATTGTTTCTAATTCAGCTACCTACGACTTACCGACGCTAATTGCATGAAATCTCTTGCCTATCTCAACAAATACTTAGTAAAATACAAGTGGTATCTCATTTTGGGGACTATTTTCACGATTATCTCCAATCTTTTTGGCATTATCCCTGCTCAAATTGTACGGCACTCGCTTGATTTAGTAAAAGATACCCTCGATTTGTATCACCTCTACGAAGGAACAAGTGTGCAAACCACGGTTTATGACACTTTTACCTACAGTATTTTTATTTATGGCTTGCTGATTTTGGTGATGGCCTTGCTGAAGGGGATTTTTTTGTTTCTGGTTCGCCAAACTATTATTGTGATGAGCCGGCTGGTAGAATATGACCTCAAAAATGAAATCTATGAACTTACCAGTCGCTGCCACTGAGTTTTTATCGGCGCAACAACACAGGTGATTTGATGGCTCGGATTTCAGAAGATGTAGGCAAAGTGCGAATGTACGTGGGGCCAAGTATTATGTATGGGCTAAACCTACTCACTATTTTTGTGATGGTTATTAGCTATATGCTTTCAGTGAGTTCTACGCTTACACTATATGTACTGTTGCCTTTGCCTATCTTGAGCGTGAGTATCTTTTTTGTGAGCAATATCATAAACAAGCGTTCCGAAGAAATTCAACGCAATTTGTCTAATCTTTCCACATTTGCCCAAGAAGCCTTTTCGGGTATTAGGGTTGTAAAATCGTTTGTACAAGAAAAAATATCAACCCAACGTTTTGCCGAGCAAAGTAGCCAATATAGAGCTAAGTCACTGTCACTCACTAAAGTAGATTCGTTGTTTACGCCACTGATTTTTTTATTGGTGGGCTTATCAAACGTATTGTGTGTGTATGTAGGTGGGCAAGAGGTAATTGCCGGACGACTCACCACAGGTAATATTGCGGAATTCTTGCTGTATGTAAACATGATTACCTGGCCTGTTATTGCCTTGGGTTGGACTACCTCCCAAACCCAACGGGCGGCAGCTTCACAAGAGCGTATCAATGAATTTTTGAAAATAAAATCAGAGATAATTTCAACCAAAAACCTTAAACCCAATGTTAGGGGAGGCATTGTTTTTGAAAATGTCCGCTTTGTGTATCCTGATTCGGGGATTGTAGCCCTTAATAATTTTAGTTTAACCGTAAATCCTGGCGAAACGGTGGCCATTTTAGGCTCAACGGGTTCGGGTAAAAGTACTTTGGCCAACTTGCTTACTCGTATGTACGACGTGAGCGAGGGTGTAATCCAACTTGACGGCATTCCGATTCAGGATTATGACGTAAAATATCTCCGAAGACAAACGGGTTACGTACCGCAAGATGTCTTTTTGTTTAGTGATACCATTAGAGGTAACGTAAAGTTTGGGTTGAAGCAAATGGCTGAGGATAAGATTATTAAAGCCATTAAAGATGCTGATTTGTATGCCAATATCATGGAGTTTCCCGAAGGGTTAGACACTCAAGTTGGCGAGCGAGGCATTACGTTATCGGGAGGGCAAAAACAACGATTGAGCATTGCCAGGGCCATTGCTCGTGAACCCAAAATTTTGATTCTGGACGATTGTTTGTCGGCAGTTGATACCAAAACCGAGAACGCCATCCTAAACAACTTGCAGGGCATTATGGAAAACCGCACCTCAGTAATTATAAGCCACCGTGTGTCTTCAGCAAAATTGGCAGATAAAATTGTAATGCTCGAAAAAGGTGAAATGATAGAACAAGGTTCACACGAAGAGCTGATGGCACTGGGCGGCATCTATAAAGACCTCTACGAAAAACAGTTGCAGACCGAAGAGGTGTAATTATCAGTAGTTCAAAAACGCCCAAAACTTCCTTTTTTTTAAATAGCTTAGGTTGTTATCATTGGCAAATGCCTCTGCCTCAAAACTAATCTTTCTGTAAGCTGCATACCTGCTTTTGTAGTGAAGCAGATTCCAACCATACTCGGTTACATACCAAACATAAAACGGAATAATTAACAGTTCAAGCTGTTGGCGCAAGTGAATACGCTCGTGGTTTAGCAACACGGGCGAAGGATTTTTGCGTTTAACCAAAATAAATGGAAACAAGGCCATTCCGTTTGCCCGCATCCATGGTATTCGTACCACTATTCCTTTGAATATTGTATCAATCAGTGAGTTCAAGCGTGATTGTTTTGGGGGGTATCTATTAGTTTGCAGAAATGAGTATTAGTATTAAATTGAAAACCAAGCAAATACATCAATCAAATTATAAAAATCAGGTAAATCATTGCATATTTCTACTACATTTGCTTTCAAACATACAAAATTTAGCATTTAACATTCCTAACCCAGAATTATTATGCTGACTACCCTCATCATTCTGTTTGTAATTGGCTACGTAGCCATAGCCCTCGAGCACCCCATCCATATCAACAAAACAGCCACTGCACTATTAACAGGCGTACTCTGTTGGACTGCCTATGTGCTGGGTACCGACAACCACCATCACGTAGTAGAGGAGTTGGCGCATCATTTGTCGGGTATTGCCGAAATCTTGTTTTTTTTGATGGGTGCCATGACTATTGTTGAGCTAATAGACGCTCACCAAGGCTTCAAAATCATTACCGACCGCATTAGTACTCGCAATGTTCGTACCTTGTTGTGGGTTGTTAGCATTATTACCTTCTTTTTGTCAGCAGCTTTAGATAACCTCACAACAGCTATTGTGATGGTTTCGTTACTTCGCAAGCTCATCAAAGACCCCGAAATGCGCAAGTTTTTTGCTGGTCTTGTCATCATAGCTGCCAATGCAGGCGGTGCGTGGTCACCCATAGGCGACGTAACTACTACCATGCTTTGGATAGGCGGGCAAATCACGGCCCTGAGCATCATGGAAGAGCTTTTCTTGCCCAGTCTTATCTCCCTAATTGTTCCTTTGATTTATCTTTCATTCACGCTGAAAGGTGAAATTACCCCGCCAAGTGCCTCCAAAAATGTAGAAAAAATAGATTCCACCAGTTTAGAACGAAACCTGATGTTTTTCTTCGGAATAGGTGGCTTACTATTTGTTCCTGTTTTCAAAACTATCACCCACTTACCGCCTTATATGGGTATGCTATTGAGTTTGGGGGTTATATGGGTATTGTCCGAAATTTTGCATAAAGATAAAGACGAACAAGAAAGGAAACATTTTACAGCGGCCTACGCTTTGAGCCGTATTGATACTTCAAGCATTTTGTTTTTCTTGGGGATTTTGGCTGCTATTGGAGCCTTAGAATCTACAAACTTGTTGTCAGACTTGGCTCATTGGATGGACAAAACCATTGGTAATCAAGATATTATTATAGTAGCTATCGGATTAGCTTCTGCAGTTATTGACAACGTACCCTTAGTGGCCGCTTCAATGGGAATGTATCCATTAGACGTGTACCCTGCTGATCATAAAATTTGGGAGTTTTTGGCCTATTGTGCTGGTACAGGAGGCAGTATTTTGATTATCGGTTCAGCCGCTGGAGTTGCTGTAATGGGTATGGAAAAAATAGACTTTATCTGGTATATGCGCCGCATCAGTTTCACAGCTTTAATTGGCTATTTTGCGGGAGTATTGGCTTATTTGGCTATTTTTGCACTGATTAAATAGTTGATATCAACGTACAATCTATGGAATTTCATCACATCTCCTCAAATCCAGCAATTTTGGGCGGTAAGCCCTGCATCAAAAATACTCGTATTAGTGTTCAAATTCTTTTAGAATGGATTGCATCTGGAGCATCTACTAATGACATTATTCAAAAATATCCTCACCTTTCAGATGAAGCGATAAAAGAAGCTATTCTATATGCTTCTCACTTTATGAGTAATGAAATCATTCTTGAAATACCTGCTGTTGCATGAACTTAAAAGACTTCAAACTATTGATGGATGAAAATATTGATCCATCAGTAGTTATCTTTTTACAGGAAGAAGGCTTTGATGTACTTGATGTAAAAGAGCAAGGATGGAAAAGCCATCAGGACGCAGATCTGCTAAATATCGCTACGCTACAAGATCGTATAATTGTAACACATGATGAGGATTTCGGGAAATTAGTTTATGTTGGAAACCAGCAATTTTTAGGTATTCTTTATCTGAGTCCAGGACATTTTCTTGCGTCATTTACAATAACCACCTTAAAAACACTACTAACTCAGTCGCTTGATTTAATCCCTCCCTTTATTTTAGTAGCCGAAAACAAAGGAAGTTGGATAAAAATACGTCTCCGTAATCTATGAGTCATCATTTCAATCCTAACATAACACTTGGTATCCTCGGCGGTGGGCAACTGGGCCGAATGCTCCTGCAAGCCGCTGTTGATTTTGACCTCAACATCAAGGTATTAGACCCCGACCCTGCTGCACCTTGTCATCGGCTTACACCTGATTTTGTGGTAGGTTCGTTTCAAGATTATGACACCGTTTATCAGTTTGGCAAAGGTTGTGATGTACTAACTATCGAGATAGAAAGCGTTAACTTAGATGCCCTCAAACGCCTTCAAGCCGAGGGCATAAAGGTGTTTCCACAGCCCGAAGTCATCGAAATTATTCAAGATAAACGAACACAAAAACAGTTTTACAAGGATAATCAGTTGCCTACTTCTGATTTTGTACTGACTGATAATCAAGCAGATGTAAGCAATTATCTTGACTTCTTACCTGCTTTTCACAAACTCGGCAAAGGTGGCTATGATGGGCGAGGTGTACAACGAATTGCTTCCGCATCAGACTTGCCTTTGGCTTTTGATGCACCAAGTCTGTTAGAAAAAGCTGTAGATTTTGACAAAGAAATCGCTGTCATCGTTGCTCGAAATGTGCAAGGCCAAACAGCGACTTTCCCAACCGTCGAGATGGCGTTTCATCCTGAGGCCAATTTGGTTGAATACCTTTTTGCCCCCGCCGAAATCTCAGAAAGCATTGATAATCAAGCAAAAACTATTGCTATTGAAATAGCTCAAAAGTTAGGCATTGTAGGGTTGCTGGCCGTTGAACTATTTGTGACCAAAAATGGAGAAGTACTCATTAACGAAGTAGCACCTCGCCCACACAACAGCGGTCATCATACCCTCAGAGCCAATGATGTAAGCCAATTTGAGCAGCACCTAAGAGCAATTCTTGGGCTTCCGTTGGGTCATACTCAGGCACATTCGGCAGCGGCAATGGTTAATTTACTGGGTGAAGAAGGCTACACTGGCCAGGCCTATTACCAAGGCATGGAAACCCTACTTGATATGTCAGGCGTTCATCCGTTTTTGTATGGAAAAAAAACAACCAAACCGTATCGTAAAATGGGGCACATCACCGTTATTGATAAAGACGTAAGCTCCTTACGAAGCAAAGTACAAGTAGTAAAGCAAGCAATAAAAGTAATTAGTAATCCATGAGTTAATGAGGTCATTCTATCATTCTATCATTGAACAATGGTTTCCATCATTATGGGCAGTGCTTCTGACCTCAAAGTCATGCAAGAAGCTGCCGACATTTTAATAGCTTTTGGTGTTCCTTACGAAATTGATATTGTTTCAGCGCACCGAACTCCGCTCAAAATGGTTGAGTTTGCCCAAACTGCTCGTGAGCGAGGCGTAAAAGTGATTGTGGCTGGCGCAGGTGGAGCGGCACACCTACCGGGTATGGTGGCCAGCATTACTACTTTGCCAGTGATTGGGGTTCCGGTCAAGTCGTCAAACTCTATTGACGGCTGGGACTCAGTGTTGTCTATTCTTCAAATGCCAAGTGGTGTACCCGTTGCTACTGTTGCCTTGAACGGTGCCAAAAACGCTGGCATCTTGGCCGTACAGATGTTAGGCATTGAAAATCAGGAAATAGCACGTAAATTGCAGGAGTACAAGCAGTCTCTTGAAGCAAAAGTGCAAGAAATGGTACAAGAATTGCACGGCAGATAGTCGTGTGTCAAAAAAGTTGAGAAGTCAGAAAATAATAGGGTCTGTACCGCAGGTCTGACCCCTCCAATGTCAGGCAGTTGGAAGTTAAGATATATAAAGCTACGCCTCCAAATACAAATTGACTCAAAGAGTTTTAACGAATAACAGATAATGTGGCTTGCCACTTAATTTGAATCATGGAAGAAAGAAATCATCGCCCCAAAGAGGGTTCTCGATTACCAGATATTACCTTAGCCGTGTTGTTTTGTTTGATTTTGGCTTTACTATATGCGGGGTGGGAATACATGAAAGATAACTCTACCTCCAACGAACTATCCAACCAAAAAGTAGATAGTACGGCCATTTTAGATGAGGTAGCAGACTCAAGTGCCAAAGATTTGCCTCCAGTACAGATTATAACGCCAACTTCGGTTGCCCCAAAGAATACCTCTGCTACTGTTAGCACCACTACTTCAGTAGCGAAACCAAAACCTGTTGAGGAAAAACCAGTAGAATCTAAACCTGAAGAAACTACCAAGCCAGCCCCGAATCTCGGCGGACAGGAAATTACACACACAGTAGAGGTTGGGCAAACTTTTTATGGCATAGCCAACCGCTATAACATGAAGTTTTCGACTTTACAAGCACTTAATCCACAGATTAAAGATGTAAGTACCGACGTAAAATCTGGTGTAACCAAACTGAATGTGAGGGTACAAGCCATACACACCGTTGGTCCAGGGGATGTACTGAGAGTAGTAGCCCAAAAATACGGCATTACCGTAGATTTGTTGATGAAAGCCAACGGCAAAACCAAGAACTACGCCGAACGAGGCGAAAAACTGATTATTCCCTTTGGCGAGAAAAAGTAAAGCGCTACTTTTTCACAGAATCTACTGGCATCTTTTTTAATGTATCGCTTGGATATGGAGCTGGGTCTTTTACTTTTTTGCCAAACAACGAGAAATGCACATACCGCTTTGGCGAGGCTTTAAGGTCATAAAACAATCGGTCAAGCGTTTCGGTAGTTTTGGTAATATTTTGGTAGAGCGTCTCGTCTTTCATCAACTTGCCAAGCGAACCATTGCCTTTTTCAATGCCTGTTAGCATTTTTTGGAGTGATGTTACTGACTGCTTGGCTTGGTTGAGGGTTTCGCCAATGCGAAGTGCCGCCAGCGAATCGGCCATCGTGTTTACCTTTCCTAAAATCTGCGGCAATTGTTTTTCGGTTTGTATTAAATTGGCCGACAACACATTCAAATTGGCTGCTAAGGCTTTCAAAGCTGCCCTGTTTTCTTCTATTGTACCATTAAGTGCTACTCCTGTTCGGCCAATAGTTTGGTCTGTGGTTTCCAATACTTTGTTGAGTACTGTTCCAGTAGATTTAAAGCCAGCCACTACTTTATTGAGAACAACAAGCAACGAATCGGCATTTTTCAAGACTGGTATTGCTTTTTCTTTGAGCAAAGCCGACAGACCAGTTTCTTTGGTTGCCAGCAAAGTATCGCCGTCACCAATAGTCTTTCCTTTGCCAATTTTGAGGTAAATCATCTTGCCACCCAGCAAACCTCCATCGGCCAATACCGACAGCGTGCTATCTGTCAACGGGATGTCGTTTCGGATGCTTAGGTGTACCAACAAACGATGAGCAGTGTCGGGCATGATAGAGATAGCTTTAACCCGCCCAATCGTAAATCCATTGAGCATCACTTGGTTAGAGGCCGACAACCCATCTACATTGTCGTACACAACAAAGTAATCGTTTTCTGTTGAAAACAGTTCTGACCCTTTTAAATAGTTAAACCCAAAATACAAAATCGCTATCGAAACGATAGACAGCAGCGCTACTTTTATTTCTTTACTCATCTTGTTGGTTTTTCCATGGCCTGTTCATTGGCCTCGCTAAATCATTATTTTTTTCTACATCATTGTAGGTCAAAATACCCTACATCACTGATTTTTCACAAAACTACTGACTATCCATTTCTTCTTTGTACTTGGCAAATGCCCTTACAATAGACTCTGATATTTTATCTTGTCCTTCTTCTGAATCCAAAAATTTTTCTTCTTTTCGGTTGCTCAAGAACCCTACTTCAACCAATACACTTGGCATGGTGGTTTTCCAAAGTACAATGAATCCCGCTTGTTTTACACCTCGGCTCAACCTATCGGCGTATCGTTTAAATTCTCGCTCTACCTTGGTAGCAAAACTCAAACTACTCGCCAAAAACGCATTTTGATAATTGGTCAGCATAATGTAAGCCAAGGGAGAGCTGGGGTCAAAGCCTTTGTAATTCTTTTTGTAGCCCTCTTCTTGCAAAATAGACCCATTTTCTCGTTTGGCCACCTCCAAATTATCATCTGATTTATGCAATCCCATCACAAATGTTTCCGTTCCATAAGGGACTCTCGATGGGTTGGCGTTGCAATGAATCGAAATAAATAAATCAGCTTTGTGCCGATTGGCTATTTCACCTCGTTCATAAAGTTCAACAAAGTGATCAGAAGTGCGGGTATAATAAACCTTTACATCTGGAAATTGTTCTTTAATCTTTCTGCCAACAGCAAGAGCCAGTTTTAGGTTCATGTTTTTTTCTTTCACACCTGTTGGCCCCATGCAACCACGGTCTTTGCCGCCATGGCCTGGGTCCAGCACAACAACCTGAACAGGGCTTTGTGCAAAGGAAGATGAATGGCCTATAGTCCAATAAATCAGGGCAATAAGCCAAACCTTAACATTATTTAACAACAATTTACCTAACACTTCCCGTAGATATACTAATTTTGTTTGTTCAACCATCTTTATAAAGCGTTCGGGTATTTAACTTCTTGATAAAACCAACGTTGCCAAGTGCATAATTGCTATGCAAAAAACGCAGAACTTGGCAAAATCTTGAAATCTTTCCCAAAAATATGAGTAAACGGCATGAGCAACAAGCACAGGGCGATTTCTACAAATTTAATTTTTTTAATAATAACTACAAAAATAGGCGAAATTTTGCGGTTTTTTATTGTACTATGGATATGTTGGTTGGGTAGCATTACGTTGGCATTGGCACAAAAGCCATCTAAAGCAACAAAGGCAACCCAGACAAACAAACAGCAAACTACTGGTGCAAACAACAGTGTTTTGCCCTTTGGAGCATTGCAAAAAGCCGATACCAGCAAAGCAGGTAAATTAGTAAAAACAGATAGCCTCCGTCTGAGTCGGCAAGATTCGCTTTGGAGCAAAGAAAGCACCCTCAAAACAGAGGTAAAATATACAGCCCGAGACTCTACCGTGATGGAAGACGAAGGCAATGTAGTGCTGATGTACGGTGAAGCCAAAGTAGAGTACGACGACATCAAGCTCGAAGCTGACTACATTCGCCTGGATTATACCAAGAACGAAATTTTTGCCAAAGGCACTATTGACTCTACTCAGAAAAAAGTAGGTTTTCCTGTGTTCACACAAGGTGGTACTACCTATGATGCCGACTCGTTGCGCTATAACTTCAAAACTCGAAAAGCACTCATAAAGGTACTGGTTACCAAGCAAGGTGAGGGCTTTGTGCAAGGTAAAAGTGTAAAAAAAGACCAAGACGATAACTTGTATTTGCGCCGAGGCATTTATACTACTTGCGATTTGGCCCATCCACATTTTTATATTGCTTCAACCAAGCTAAAGTTAGCTAATAATCCTAAAAAAGGTACAAAGCAGGTTATTTCGGGGCCATTCAATTTGGTTATTGCTGACATTCCATTGCCGCTTGGCCTCCCATTTGGGTATTTTCCTGTGCCTAAGCAGAAAGAAATAGGCACATCGGGTATCATTATGCCCACGTATGGCGAAGAACCACAAGGACGAGGGTTTTACTTACGAGAAGGCGGGTATTATTTTGCCATTAACGAACACATTGGTATGCAAGTGTTGGGGCAAATTTACTCAAAAGGAGGCTGGGGATTGGGTGTGCAGTCAACCTACAAAAAGCGATATAACTATAATGGCAGCCTAAATATTCGCTTTAATCGAAATAAAACAGGCGACGAAGCCCAACCCCAAGCTACCTCTGATTTCCAGATTCAGTGGTCACACACACCCGAATCACGGGGCAATCGCAGCTTTTCGGCATCTGTCAATGCCAGTACAAATGGTTTTGGGCAACGCAACTCCTTTGACCGCACGCAGTATCTTTCGAGTGCATTTGGGTCGTCAGTTTCATACAACATGACTCTTGGTAGCATCGGAAGGTTTGGGTCAAGTGTTAGACTTAACCAAAACGTAGCAACTCGACAGTTGGATGCTTCTACGGATTTTAACTTTGGACTTAACCAATTTCAGCCTTTCAAACGCCGTAATGCTGTAAAAGAAACCATTTTAGACCAATTTAGGGTAGCCTTAGATTTTAATGGTTCGTTGAGTGCTACTAACCGCATCAGTCCCAATACCTCAATGTTTCCTTTTGCCATCAAAGTAGCAAATCCTGATGCCCGTTACCAGAAAGACACTGTGCTGAAAGTTGATTTCTCGACTATTCCCGAAATCCTCCGTTTTGCCAAATTTACAGGTCGTTATAGCATACCCATTACTTTGCCTAACTTCAAAATATTGAAGTATATCAACGTAACACCTGGCTTTAGCTACCAAGGTGAGTTGTTTACCCGTAAGTTTAGCTATAAATATATGCCTTCGGATACAGCCGTGCGGATAGACACAACAAGTGGGTTGTTCACTACTTACAGCTATGGTTTCAACATCAGTGCCAATACCCGTTTGTATGGAACTATGTATTTTAAGAAACTGAAAATAGGCCGCTTAGAGGCCATCAGGCATACCATGGCTCCCTCGATTAGTTTTAATGCTTCGCCAGATTTTTCGGGAGATAGGTTTGGATTTTTCCAACGGGTGCAGGTCAATCAAAAAGGCGACCAAGCGGTTGTATCTCGGTTCCAAGGGTTTAGTGGGGCGGCAGGGCCAACAGGAAGCGTAGGTTTTTCGTTGGTCAATAACCTCGAAATGAAGCTCCGTAGCAAAAGTGATACTGCTGCCAAGCAGTCAGAAAAAGTTTCATTACTCGACAACCTCAGCATGAATGGCTCCTACAACCTACTGGCCGACTCACTCAAAATGTCGGATTTGTCCTTTAATGCCAATGCTAATATTCTCAAGAAATTTAACGTAAACTTAAGTGCCAGCTACGACCCGTATCTCTATGTAAAAGAAGATGGCTATACCTTGGGCAAAAAAATTGATAAGTATCTGTTGTCATCAGGAAATGGCGTAGCACAATTAAAATCAGCGTTTTTCTCAGTAAGCACCAGTTTTAGACCTCCACAAAAAAAGGATAAAAAAGTACCACAAGGCTCTGCTGCTACCGAAGAGCAAGCCAAGTTTGTGCAGCAACATCCCGAAATGTACGTTGATTTTGATGTTCCGTGGAGCTTGAGTCTAAGTTATCAGTGGAGTTACAACCGCACCAACTTGGTGCCGGGTTTCAAAGAAGGACAGGCTGTGAGTAGCATAACCCTGCAAGGAGATTTGAGCCTTACTTCTAAATGGAAACTTAATTTTAGTTCAGGGTTCGACTTTGTGAATAAAGCGGTCACCTACTCACAAATTGGTGTGCAACGGATGTTGCACTGTTGGATAATGGAATTTAACTGGACACCCGCCGCCCAAGGTGCTCGTGCCAACACCTATTCGTTTGACCTACGAGTACAGTCAAGTATTTTGAAAGATCTCAAAATAAGCCGCCGCCGTACTTTCTACGATAGAGGGGTGTTTTGAAGTAGAAGGTTGATAGTTACTTATTGCTAAGTCAAAAATGAGATTGATCTCCATAATAACTATTCATAAAAGATTAAACGGCTGTTTTTCAATAATATAATTTACAAAATTAAAGACTCGCCCTAATACTCTACAAGCGTTATTGTGTGCAAAAGACAAAGCAGAAGATGCAATTAAAACTTCTGCCAAACATAATAACCCATAATGACAATAAGCAAAACAGTGGCAAGCCATAGCATAAACGTTACCAAGGGCGAAGGTCGGAGCGAGGCTGGAATAAAGCGATGATGTAAATATACCGTGCCAATACCCACCACAGGTAGCATAAGGGCTTGGGCAATGCCACCCGCCAGCACCATCTGCACAGGTGACTCAAAAATCCAGTACAAGCAAACGGGAATTACGGTGAGTGCTACTACGAAGCCTTTTTGAAACCGTAAACGTACAGAATAGTCGTGTGCTTCAAAAAAGCCCATCAATCGGCAGAGGTCAGCAAAAATCCTTGAATTGGCTGCCGTAGAAGCAAAAATAGTCCCGTAAAGTGTAGCAATTGCTCCCAAATAAAATAGCCCAAGCGACCATTCTCCCAGTGTTTGGGTATAGATATTGGAGAGTGTGGCTATCATATCTTTAGAGGCAGGTACCAAACCCATGCCGTGCAAAACCCCTGCTCCAAGCAAGTAAAATGCAACAGTAGCAGTAGTGTAAATAAACATCGAAGCCAATATATCCACATGCATTACCCGAACCCAACCTTTGGCTCGTTGCGCCCATGCCTGCGTGGGCTCATACGTTCCTGTGTAGCGAGCGTATCCTTTTTCAACACACCAGTAAGGGTACATGAATAATTCAGATGCACCAACGCCCACAATGCCAAACACGGCAACTGCCGTAGAAACCCCCTGCTTAGGAAGCTGAAAACTAAGCCCTTCGGCGAGGTGTGGCCATGAAAAATACTGAGGCATCCGAATCAAAATCAGTGCAGCCAATAGAGTAACCATTGTGAAAAGTCCCACTTTAAACATAGCCAAGCCTTCGATGCGCCCATATCCACCGCCCAGCAGCAGGGCCATAGTGAGTATCCAAAATCCTATAATCCAAACCGTTACAGAAATAGACGGAATCAATAAATTCATTACTTGTGACACGCCAGCAAACATAGCCCCAATTTGCAGTTGAGTAATAAGGGTCATGATAACCCAACCTGCCAAAATCCAGTTAATGTGCTTTTTGGGCCCAGGTACCTGGTTAAAACCTGCCAAACCCGTTTGCCCACTTATAATGGTAAACCGCCCCATTTCGGCCTGAATAACGGGCTTAATAAAGCAACTCAGCAACACAATCCACAAGGCACTGTAGCCCACCTGCGCCCCCAAAGTAGTGGTAGCAATCAATTCGCCAGAACCCACGATTGAAGCCGCCAGCACCATACCGGGCCCACTGCGCCGCAATGCCCCTGTTATACTGACAGGTGGCTCAGTTACATCGCTCGGATGCAGCTCGTAGGGGTCTTGCGGGGTGTGCGACATAGTGAAACAGGTTTTTAGATGTGTTCTACATTAGGTCTGTACCGAAGGTCTGACCTGTGCGCATAACTCATTACCCAACATAGTAGGCCAATGCCTTACGCATTTCGGTTTTAGAAACCACCACGTCATAAGCACAAGAACCATAGCCATTCAGAAGCGAAAAACGTACCTCGCCACCTTTATTCTTTTTGTCTTGTAAGGTCAATTTCACAATTGCCTCGAAGTCGCTGGGTAATAGGGTTATTTTTCCATAAACAGCAAAAAAGAATTCTTCTATTTGGTTAAGTAGTTCACTATCAATAAGTTTTCTTTTGTGACTAAGGTAGGCTTCGGCAATCATGCCCACGGCAATGGCCTCGCCATGGAGCAAGTGGAGCTTTTCTTTACCCAAAAAATAGGTTTCAACAGCATGACCCAACGTATGCCCAAAGTTCAAGATTTTCCGTAATCCTTTTTCGGTAGGGTCGGCTGCCACCACCCGCTGCTTAATAGCTACAGAATGCGCTATCAAATCTGCAAAATCTTGTTGGTCAAGATCTTTGTGGCGAATCTCATCCCACTTGGCAGCATCGGCTATTAAGCAATGCTTAACAATTTCGGCAAAACCTGAGCGCAATTCACGAGGCGAAAGGGTTTTCAAAAAAGCAGGGTCAATCAACACAGACTTTGGAATCTGAAACACGCCAATATGGTTTTTAAACCCATTAAAATCAATACCTAACTTGCCACCTACACTGGCATCTACCTGTGCCAAGAGGGTAGTGGGTAGCTGAATAAAATCAATGCCACGCTTATAAGTACTGGCACAAAAACCGCCCATGTCGCCAATGACACCACCGCCTAAGTTGATTACCAACGAATGACGGTCAAGTTCGGCTTGGGTCATTGCAGACCAAATTTTTTCGCAAGTAATCAAGTTCTTCTCCTGTTCACCACTTTTAATGATTATTAGCTGATGCTTGGGTAAGGTGCTCTTTATCAGTGGATAACAATAACGCTTAGTGTGTTGGTCCACCAATACTAAGATGTTTGAATACGAATTTGAAGCCAAAAACTCAGACAAACTTTTGGCAATAGGGGCAATAATAACGGACATTGTAACAGGATTTTAATAACACTATCAACCATACCAAAAGCGGCATAGTGGAGGCTCAAAAGTAGGGATTTCTGAGAATAAAGCAGCATAGTTGGAACTACTTATTAGCCCCATTCTGTTTGATAGTAACCAAAGGTATTCATAAATACTGTATCTTTGTGTCCGATTTTCATAAACGCTTCTCAATTTCCCCATCGAAGGCCCAGGCAAGGTATATGGTACAGATTGTGTAAGAAAACAATCAATAATAAAACAATCCGCTGATTCGGTTTGTCGAAGTAAGTGAATAGCTGCACCATAACAAGCGTTTGGGTTTTGTGCAAGTTGCTCATAATCAGAAGTTGATGTCATGTCAACCTTTGACTTATGACTTACGACTTAGTACTGAATTTGCCCAACTAATTTGATAATGTCATTTCAAGAATTAACATTGATTGAGCCAATTTTGAAGGCTCTCGAAAACGAAGGCTACACCACACCTACACCTATTCAAGCGCAAGCGATTCCGTTGGTATTAGAAGGCAGAGACTTATTAGGCTGCGCCCAAACCGGAACGGGCAAAACTGCTGCATTTGCCATCCCTATTTTACAACGATTAAGCACCATAAAGCCACTCAGTAAAAGTCCAAGGGTGATTAGGGCCTTGATTCTGACCCCTACTCGTGAGTTGGCCATTCAGATTGACGAAAGTTTTGAGGCTTATGGTAAGTTCCTTAACCTGCGTCATGCCGTTATATTTGGTGGGGTTGGACAAAAGCCCCAAACCGATGCGCTCCGTCAAGGTATTGATGTGCTGACGGCTACACCAGGGCGTTTGCTCGACCTGATGAGCCAAGGATTCATACACCTCAACCATTTAGAGGTTTTTGTACTCGACGAAGCCGACCGAATGCTCGACATGGGCTTTATTCACGATGTAAAAAAGGTAATCGCCAAGTTACCTACCAAACGGCAAACGCTGTTTTTTAGTGCCACCATGCCACCCGAAATCCAGAAATTGGCTAATGTGTTGCTAACCAAACCTGCCAAAGTAGAGGTAACGCCAGTGTCGTCAACCGTTGAGATTATTGACCAAAGCTTGTACTTTGTGTCTAAAAACGACAAGCCATCGTTGCTGTTACACTTGCTCAAATCAAAATCGATTCAGTCGGCGCTGGTGTTTACACGCACCAAGCACGGAGCCGATAAAGTGGTCAAAATCTTGCAAAAAGCAGAGATTACTTCGGCGGCGATTCATGGTAACAAATCGCAAAATGCCCGTCAAAGTGCCTTAAATGGTTTCAAAGACGGCACACTCAAAGTATTGGTTGCTACCGACATTGCCGCCCGAGGCATTGATATTGACGAGTTAAGTCACGTTATCAATTTTGAACTACCCAACATCCCCGAAACCTACGTACACCGCATCGGGCGCACAGGTAGGGCGGGGGCCAGTGGTGTGGCGTGGTCGTTTTGTGATGTTGAAGAAAAAGAATTCTTGCGAGACATTCAGAAGCTCATCAATAAACAACTCAACGTGGTAGAAAACCACCCCTATCCGTTGAGTAGTGCGTCGTTTGTGCCATTACAGTTGATAAAACCTAAAAGCCAGCCACGGCAACAAGGCTCTTTTACAAACAAACCAAAGCAGCAAGGCGCATTTGCTAATAAAGATAAAGGAAGACGTTGGGGGAGGTAGGTTTGAGGTAATAAGGTAATTCTAATATACGGGGTTTGATAAACAGTACATTCTGTTTGTCAAACCCCGTATATATTTAAGCAACCTCACAAAACCTCCATCTTATTTTTTCGCCAATCGGTCAGTATTGCATCATCGGGCGAGAGTTCGGTTATGAGGTAGTCAATCTCTGTTACTTCGCAAAATTTCATCCGTTTGACTGAGCCTAATTTCTCCGAAATGGTAAGCATCGCCATTTTGTCGGCGGCTTTCATCATGGCTTTTTTTACTTGCACCACCTCCCACTCCGACTCCGTGAGTCCAGCTGCCAAGTCAATACCTGCCGTACCCATCAGGCACAAGTCCACCCTCAGGTCGTTGAGGCGGTGGATGGCTTCGCCGCCCATGCAGACCTGCGTTTGAGGTGAAATCTGCCCTCCAATCAAAATCACTTCAAGGTTTGGATGCTCAATCAGCTCGAGGGCAATTTGAGGGCTTATCGTAAAAAAGGTGAGCTTCAACTCGTTCGGAATCAGCTTTGCCAGCGTGCGTATGGTAGTGCCGCCGCCTGTTAGCACAAACATCCCATCTTTGAGCAAACGCAGGGCTTTGCGGGCAATTATCTCTTTTTCGTCATGGGCATATACTTCGCTTTGAATAGCCGTGTGATTATATGACTTGGTGAGTGCCCCACCGTGTACTTTTACTATTTTGCCTTTATTGGCCAGTTCGTTAAGGTCTCGCCGAACGGTGTCTTCCGATACTCCCAGTTGCAAACAAAGCTCTGCCGACAACACCCTGTTGTAGAGATTCACTTGCTTCATAATGAACGCTTGGCGTTCTTTTTTTAGCAATTGAGTTAAGGTTTTATCAGACATAGTAAAAGATATTTTGAAAAAACTAAATGTTCATTTTTGCCGATATTTGCTGATTTTTTATGCGGGTTTTCTCGGGAAACGCAATTCTAAACAATTGCAAGTATGTTTTTTTTTAAATAATATACAAAAAATAGTAAGTTTTTGTGATTATTTTTCATTTTTGCATAAGAATTAAAAATTCTTGACAATAAAGTTTGCTGGTTTTTGCTGTTTTTGTAAATTTAAAGCATCAAACCCAAGTAGGGTATCTAATCCTATCTATTTTGTTTGACTTTCTGGCTGTTGGTTCACCCGATTCGTCGCTAATAATGCAGAATAATTGCTTAGAGAGCGAAAGTTCGCTAACTTGGTTGTCATTACTAACATTCTACAAGAGTTCATTATCATTTTTAATTTATTTCTCAACAATTAATCAACTATTCACATGAGGAAACATGTACAAAAAATTTTGTTGACCTTGATAACCCTTTTCTTGTGGCAGGTAACCAATGCCCAAGATCGGCTTATCACTGGCAAAGTGTCCTCCGAAGAAGACGGACAGGCGTTGCCAGGGGTGAGTGTACTTGTGAAAGGCTCAACCAAGGGAGCCTTAACAGATGCTAACGGGAATTACAAAATTTCTGCCAACCAAGGCGCTACACTGGTATTTAGTTTTATTGGCATGATCAAGAAAGAAGTAAAGGTAGGAGCAGCCACAGTAATAGACATAAAGCTGTCTGCCGATGCCCAAAATCTTGACGAAGTTGTAGTAACTGCTTTGGGGATTAAGCAAGAGAAAAAAGCCCTTGGTTATGCCGTAGCCGAAGTAAAAGGCGATGATGTGGCCGAAACAGGCCGTACCAACTTTTTGGATGCGTTACAGTCACGTGCACCAGGGCTATCGGGTGTTACTACGAGTGGTGCACCGGGCTCGTCTTCATCCATTAATTTGCGAGGATTTAGCTCTATTGGGGGCAACAACCAACCACTATTTGTAATTGACGGTTTGCCTGTTGACAACCGTACGATGGCACAGGGTGCGCTGGGTACAGATCAACCAAACCGTAACAATGACTATGCCAACCGGATTTCGGATATTAACCCCAATGATATTGAGGCCATCTCAATTTTGAAAGGGCCAGAAGCCGCTGCGCTTTATGGAATTGATGCCGCCAACGGTGCCATTGTAATTACAACCAAAAAGGGCAAAGCTGGCACAGCCAGGGTTAATTATGATAACCGATTCCGCTTTGAGGAAGTGTATCGTTTTCCTGAAATTCAGCGTACTTATAGCCGTGGTATTTTTGGATTAACGTCGCCAACTGCAACTACCTATTTTGGACCTAAATACCCCGAGGGTACTCAGTTCTATGATAACGTAGAAAACTTTTTTAGAACAGGTACTATGCAAAACCATAACCTCAGCATAGATGGAGGTTCTGACAGAGCTACCTATCGTTTTTCTACTAATTACTCTGACTGGCAAGGAACTGCTCCTGGTACAGCCCAAAATAGCTTTTCGACCAAAATTACAGGTACTATCAAGTTAAGTAGTGTAATGGAAGTTACAACATCGCTCAATTATGTTAAGCGATTTGTGGATAAAAATTTTCGTGGTAGCAGTGGGTTCTTAACATCGTTGATGTATTGGCCTGCAAACGACGATGCTACTAATTACCTTAACGGAGATGGAACTCGCCGTTTATTACTGCCGAATGGATTAAGAGGAGAGCAAGACAATCCATATTTTAGTGTCAATAAAAACAATTCGACTGATAGAACAGGCCGAACCATTGGTAATATCAACTGGAAGTACAGCCCAGCAAGCTGGGTTACGCTCGAAGCCCGTTTTGGTGCTGACCTTTACACGACACAAGGCAATAGTTTCTCGCATCCAGAATCTAACATTTTGATAAACTCTGTTACAAGTAGTGGTGGCGCAACTTCGGGTGGAGCCTTAGAGCAATCTGTTGAGACCAGCCAGTTGATTAACTCCAATTTGTTAGCTACATTCAAGAAAAACTTTGGGAAACTCAAATCATCTTTGTTGGTGGGTACTTCGATTGACGATAAAAAATACGAAGTGAATAGCTATTATGGTGAGAAGTTTTATCTGCCAGAGTTTAATAGTATTAGCAATACTGATATTACTACACAACGGGCCAAGTATTATGTAGAGCAACGCCGCTTACTTGGCGCATTTGGTTCACTCAATTTAGATTACGACGGTTTCTTGTTCTTGAATGTATCAGGCCGTAACGACTGGTCTTCTACCCTTCCATTAGAGAATCGTTCATTTTTCTATCCGTCGGTAGGTTTGTCGTTTGCCTTTACCGAAATGCCTAACTTGAAAGGCAAAACAGGAGCTTTAACTTTCGGTAAAATTCGGGCTTCTTATGCCGAAGTAGGTAAAGACGCACCGCCATACAAAGTACAATCTGCTTTGGCAGTGCAAACTACCACAGGCGGTGGGTTTATTTATGGGTTCTTTGGTGGTAATCCAGGTTTAAAACCTGAGCGCACCAAAAGTTATGAATTTGGCACTGACTTGAAGTTCTTCCAAGGACGTTTGGGGCTTGACTTAGCGTATTTCAAAAAAGAAAGTGCTGACCAAATTGTTACCCAACGTACCAGCTACGGTACAGGCTTTATTTTGGCTTTGCTCAATGGTGGTACATTTAGCAACGAAGGCGTAGAATTTCAATTAACGGGCAAACCTGTTAAAACTAAAGATTTTACTTGGGATTTAACAGTGAACTTTACAAAACTTACAACTAAGGTAAAGAATCTCCCTGCTGACGTAGCCGAATACTATAACTCAGATACATGGCTTTACAACAACGCTCGAGCCAGCGCCTTTGTGAATAATTTGCAAGATTATTATCCTACTATTAACTTGGTCAATAACCAAGACGGTATGGGCAGTGCTACCGCAATTGGGGGCTATAGTTACTTGCGTAATAAAGCTGGGCAGGTGCTCATTAACCCATCAAATGGCTTGCCTATCATTAACCAAAACTTTTTGCCAATTGGTGACCGTAACCCAGATTTCTCGATTGGGTTATCTAATCAATTCAGATACAAGCAATTGCGCCTTTCGGTGTTGTTAGATATTCGTAAAGGTGGCGACGTGTTTAACGGAACTGCTATGTACTTGTGGCGGACAGGCTTGCACCCAAAATCGTTGGATAGAGATACACCGATGACCTTCCCAGGTGTGTTGAGAGATGGGTCTGAGGATACGGCTACGCCAACAGTCAATACAATTCAACTCACGCCAAACCAACGTACCGATGTATTTTATAATGCTTTGCCAGAGTCGGAGTTTGTAGAAAAAGACATCAACTGGCTTCGCTTGCGTGACATAACACTTAGCTATGATATTCCGCTTAAAAGCCGTAAAACGGTTAAAAACCTTGGCGTATTTGTAACAGGAACTGACCTGTTCTTGTTGACTAATTATACTGGTACAGACCCTAACGTAAATGGTACAACAGCTTCGTCGGGTGGCGTAGGTGCAGGTGGCTTTGACTTTATGACGGTTTCGTTGCCACGGGCTGTTGCGTTTGGTGTACGAATTGGACTTTAAGGTGTGTGGAATTTTAAAACTTAATGATTATTCAAAAAAAGATGAAAAAATATATCATACTCTTACTTACAGCTTCGGTGATGGGCTTGAGTAGTTGCGAAGAATACCTCGACATCAACCGTGACCCCTCTATCCCGCAAGAGGCAGAAGCATTTGCTATTCTCCCGCCAGTAATTCAACAAATGAGGGATGGCGAGCAGTTTGACAGCCGCTTTATTGGCAAATATGTGCAAAACTTTGCCCAATCAACCGCCTCTGATGTTTGGGATTTGCATGGCTACAACACAGGTTCTGATAACGGCGGTCAGAAGTGGCGCTCACACTATTGGTCTATTGGCCTAAACGTTGATTTGATGGTAAACGATGCAACTGCCAAACAAAAATGGGATTATGTGGGGGTTGCTAAGGCGATTAGGGCATGGAGCTGGCAGTCAACTACCGACTACCACGGCGAAATGATTCTTAAGCAAGCTTGGGAGCCCAACCGCTATGTTTTTGATTTTGACTCGCAAGAAGACGTGTATGCCGAGGTAGTTAGGCTTAGTAACGAATCACTTGAATTTTTGAACAAAACCGACGGCGGTGTTTCAGTAAACTCGTTGAAACGTGGCGATAATGTATATTTTGGTGACCGTACCAAATGGATTAAGTTTGTGTACAGTGTGTTGGCTCGCAATGCCTTGCACTTAAGCAATAAATCTACTTTCAATGCCGATAAAGTGATTGAATACGTAGATAAGTCCTTAGCGAGCAATGCCGATAATTTCAACATACCCCTTAATGGAACCAACTCTGTTGATGCTAATTTTTTTGGACCACTTAGGGGCAATTTGAACAACTTCCGCCAGACAAACTT
>JBGAVQ010000367.1:0-4853 GCA_044228045.1 Spirosomataceae bacterium | reverse complement strand
CTGCCTCAAATGGACGCTCAAGCCGCCAGCAAGCTCATTCGGCTGAGGCTACTATCAGCACCAGAGAAAATAAAAATGCGTGGATTTACTGTAAAAGAAGGCAAAACTCAGCACCAAACCAAAGTGATAGGCTACCACAATTTTAGTTTTGAGGTAGCTGCCCCTGCCGAAATACTGGAAGTGGGCTATTGGAGTGGTTTTGGCAAATACAACGCCATGGGTTGTGGTGCCTGTGGGCTTTACAAATAAGATAAAAAGACGACGATGAATAAATTTCACGACGATACCCCCAAAAAACGCTTGCTGCTCATGCTCAAGGCTCTACTTGAAAGTCCGTACCAGTACACCCGCAAGCAGTTGGCAGCCAAATACGGCACCTCCACCGACACCATTAAAAAAGACATGGACGAGTTGCGAGATGTTGATTTCAACGTAGTGCACGACAACAAATATCGTTATGCCATAGCACCAAACAGGTCGTTGGCGAAATTGGAAGAGGTTTTGTTTTTTACTGAAACAGAGCAAAATACACTCGCCAAAGCCCTTAGGCAAACAGAGCAACCTACCCAACGAGTTGAGAAATTGCTCCAAAAACTCGAAACCGTATATGATGTATCAAAACTGGGGAGCAGCCTGTTTTCAAAATCTTTTTTGGACAAAGCCAGCCTTTTGGAGCTTGCCAAGCAGCAAAAACGAGTGGTGTGGCTAATCAACTATCGCTCTACCAACAGCGCCGAAATCTCGACCCGAACCGTAGAGCCATTTTTGGCAAGCACCAAAGAAGACATTCTGCACTGCTACGACCTCGATCGTGGCGAAATCCGTCATTTCCGCATCTCTCGCATCGAGCGTGTTGAACTTCAAGACCAAACATGGGCGCATGAAAGCCGCCATGTGGTAACGGCCACCGACCCGTTCAGGATCGTGAACAACCACCAAGTACATGTGCACATCAAACTAAGGGTAGGTGGCTACAACGAGCTAACGGAACGATTTCCGCTCACGCAGGCTTATCTGAAACCCTCGGCCAACGAAGCAGGTATTTTTGATTTTGAATGTAAGGTCAACGACCAATTTTATGGCCTAACCAACTTTATCTTGGGCTATCACGAGCACATTGTGGAGATTGTAGAACCTGAGCGCCTCATTGCACACATACAAGCCCACACCAGGAAAATAAATTTTTGAGAAAATGAGGGGTAGGGAGAATAATGCGGTAGGGAACAGAGGAAGTTTGTGGCATAACAGGTGACCGTTGGATAAATTAAAAGCAGAAAAAGGTACGATTATTTGGAGGCTACTCAATAAAATGACTAAATTTCAATTCCTATTTTTCTGATTTTATCAGCAAAATTAATCGAAATTTAAAAAGTAATACAAAAAAATCACTAATGACCTAAGTTTTTGAAAGAAATATCAACTTTGATTCTAAAAATAAGACGATGACACAAGAACTCATAACGTTTACCCAGACAGGTGACCCCTTTGTAGATAGTGGTTCAATAGTTATTGAGTATTTACGGAAAAAAAATCCTGAAAAATCAACCTTGCAATTGATTGAAATGGCTACGAATATCTATGTAAAGCAATGGGATAATAATTTACATACTTTTTTTCTAAACTCGTCAATTACACATAACTCAAACAAAGGCCAAAAAGGAATTGATAAAACAATAGCTCTTTATAAAGGTTTTCTGGAAGGAGAAGAAGCAGACGGCACAGAAGCACAGGAAGGCTTTTGTCGAATAACAGGTAAGTTCGGGAAGGTGTTTAATGGTGCAAGAGATAATCATATTATGTCAGGTTCTGGCACATTGATTAACTTTCATCATGGCTTTGAAACGGGTATTAAGCTTTCAAAAGAAGCCCTCATCAGCATTTTCTTTGTTCCACTTGGTGTGGAACAATTGGGTGACAAAGTAGCCATGTTATCAAGCAATAATGATGATGTTACCCGTTTTTTTGTAGAAAAAAATATCGAAAATAACTTACGTGACATAGCAAGTGGTATCTCAAAAGCAATACAAAGGTCTGATTTTTCCAATCCAACCAACGCTCTATTTGACTACGCAACACAATGTATTGAAAATATCAAAACCGCTACTTATGATGAAGAATCCGATACAAGCAATACCAAAGGTGTAACGCTCAATCTTTTTCATTTTACCAATTTTGGTGCAAGCCCTACGATTAGTCTTTACACGTTGCCTTCAACTGTATTTGGATTTTATGCTTACTGTTACACAAAGTTTAAATCAGACTGGCTAAACTTTATTTTTCATTATTACAGTAGTTCAAAGTTCAAAAATGCGACGTTTGATACTACCAATAACACATGGACAAACAATAAAGAAGCTGCTGATTTTCAAACCTATAAAGCTTGGCGAAATCAAGTATATGAAATGCTAATCAATGGCCAGCCTTTACATAGGCTATTTTTAAAGCACAGCCAAAAACATCAACTAAATTTTAAAATCATTGAACTTTATCAAATCAATATTCAGAATATGGACAAAAAAACACTTTCAAAAATCAAGGATTTGGCAAATTTTATTGTCGATGAAAGAAATGAGGATGAAATCAAAAAATCCATGACACGCCTCAATGGAGCAAAAAACAGTCACGAACTACGTTACATTTTACTCAAATTTTTGGGTAAAAATTATAATGAAGGCAACAAAGAACCTTTGTTCACAATTGAGGACTATGTTGAGTATTTATTCCCAGATGGCAGTAGCTGGAAAGAAATGAGAGATTTGGTTCTCATAGCTGTTTACCAAAGACTTCATGAAGCAAATAAAAAAGTGGAAGTGGAGCTTGTTGAAAATGAGTTTAATAACCAACCAAACGAAGACTAAAATGAACTTAAAAACACAAGGGTTTATCCTATTAGATGTAGATGTTGTAGCACTGAATAATGCAGGAAAAAGTACAACAAGCAACTTTGACAATGCAGTTGCAACCAAAAAGATTTTCAAAAATGGCCGTACTTATACTTATGTATCCGGGCAAGCGTGGCGTTATTGGTGGCGTGAGACTTTGAAATCAAATCACGATTGGGATTTATCCCCCATTACAAGAGATAGCAAAATTGCCTTCACAGAAGCTAACCCTTTTTTATATGCCGATGATGATGTTTTTGGCTACATGAAGGCTGCAAAAGAAGTCAAAAGAGATGATGATGGCAATCCCATTTTAGATAAAAAGGGCAAAGAAGAAAAAGAAGATGTTACTGTAACACGGATATCTCCCTTAAAAAACTCTGTCATTATCTCGGTTGGTTCCGCAAAACCAGTTGAAAACTGGTCGATTATGGCAAGGCAGGAGGGTGATAGCGTCCCTTATAGCAAGGAAGAGTATTCTGCGATTATGAAAGGAATGTTCTCCATTGATCTCTTTCAAGTTGGAACATTCGCATCGTATAACAAAACAGGTTTTAAAAACTTAACGGAAAAAGCTAGGACTGAGGCGTCTAACTTTCAAGCCATTGAAATTAATGATCCATTTATAAAAGATAAGACTGGTGAACCTAAAAAACTTATTCAGCTACCAAAAAATATTCGATTAAAAAGAATAGCAGACACACTTGCAGCATTGAAAACTATTTCAGGTGGTGCAATGCAAACCAACAATATGGCTGATGTTACGCCAAAGTTTATCATTTTAGCATCGATGAAGTCTGGCAATCATCCGTTTTCTCATGTTGCTAAAGGTGAAGGAATGAACAATGATAAAGTCCTCCTCAACATCGAAGGTATCAAAGAAGTACTAAACGACTACAAAGACCTATTTCAAGGCACTATTTTTATTGGTAAACGCAGTGGTTTTATGGATGAATACAATGAAGAGTTGAAAACATTAGCAACTGAGTTTGACGGTGAAGATTATGAAGAAGAAATTGAAAAAGATGGTAAAAATGAAAAAGTGACTATGACTAAATTAAAAGTAGTTTTTACAACAGTCAATCAAGCTATTGACCAATATTGCGAACAAGTGAAAACTCAACTTGTGTAATCATGGAAGTTTTTAAAATAGATATCACAAGTTGGACGGCAAGCTTTCGCTATCCTAATTTGATTAGTGGCATACAACCAACGTTGGAAGTTCCGCCTATTAGTACGGTATTGGGTTTGATAAATGCTGCGGCTGGCTTGTATTTAAAGCATAAAAACTTGAAATTGGGTTATTACTTTGAGTATGCAATGGAGGGTGAAGATTTAGAAACGATTTATCAAGTTAAAAGTGATAAAGGAAGACCCACTAACGAAGCAAAGTCAAATGTGATTACTCGAAAGTTTTTGTATGATAATTTTTTAAGGATATATACTGATAGTGAGCAAATTGCGAGCTTTTTATCACAGCCTTACTATCCGATTTTGCTGGGCAGAATGAATGACTTGGCAACTGTTGAGCGTATTTCTAAAAAAGAAGAACTGGAAGAAAGCGGCTTTTCAAATAAAATTCGAGGACAAATAATACCTTTCAAATATCGTTTGGCAGGTCAGTTACAAGCACTACCACAGTATTTTACTGACGAATTTCCACGTAAAAACTTAGGTACGCAACCCTTTACTATTATCAGCCACAAGTCAAATACCGCCTCAAATGACATTGTGACTTACTGTGATACGCTACCAAGTGGCAAGGATGTCGATATTTTTTTCCATAACTTGAATTTTGATCTTTAATGGTTCTGTTGGCTAAATCAAAAGACAAAAAATCAGATGCTCCTGCAAGAACTTTGCAGGAGCATATTGATGATTGTTTGCTCATTTATGAGTTTTTGAAAAAATTGTTTCCAAAAGCCGCTGAAATCTCCGGTTTGGGCGATCGCTATTGGGAAATACTTCGTA
>JBGAVQ010000366.1:0-4686 GCA_044228045.1 Spirosomataceae bacterium | reverse complement strand
AGTTGGTCATAGTAACGCTCGGCATCGAGGCGGCTCATAAAATCCCCCACTTTTACTCGATAAGTTGGCTGGCTAAATGTCATGTAAGGGTTCAGTTCGGGGAAGGTCTGATAGCAAAAAATCTTGGCTTGGTCGGCATCTTGGCGGTTGTTCCCCACATACAGCATGATTCTAAATCCATTGGCGTGTTTGATGGCCTTGTTGCGGATGGCAATGGTATCAAGCACCATATCCAAACGACGATTAATGTGCAGCGGCTGATCTGTCATGGTGGTTTTAATGGGCGGAGGGGTTTCTTTGACAGGCGCTGTAGGTACAGCCGCTACTACATACTTGGGACGAAAAGGAGTTAAGTCTTCGTCATAAACATTGGTGGTCGGCGTTTTGGAGGGCGTAACGGTTTTGCTACACGCTGCCAAAAGCGAAAGTAAAAGAATAGAACTTAGTTTGAGTGCAATTTTCATGGGTAGCGTAGTCCGTCAATCAGTGTAGTATTTCGCAAATTTTCTCTTAAAATCCCAAAAATCCAACAGGCAATCGTTTAGTTTGTAGCCTGATTCACGACAATCGTCGAAAAAAGCTATGATAAGCATCCAAACCAACGTTTCCTTACAGCCTTACAACACCTTTGGCATTGATGCTACGGCTCGTTTTTTTGTAGTAATCAATACAGTAGAAGAACTCACAGAGGTACTACAAATTCCTGATTATCAACACATTCCTAAACTTATTTTGGGTGGAGGAAGCAATTTGCTCCTGACCCAAAATTTTGAAGGCTTGGTTATCAAAATCAATTTGAAGGGAATTGAAAAAATAAAAGAAGACGACCAACATATTTGGCTTCGGGTAGGTGCTGGTGAAATTTGGCACGAGTTTGTGTTGTACTGTATTCAGCATCAATATGCTGGCATCGAAAACCTCTCACTCATTCCTGGCACGGTTGGTGCAGCACCTATGCAGAATATTGGAGCCTATGGTGTCGAAATCAAAGAGGTGTTTGAAGAACTCACGGCTCTTGACCTCACCACGCTTCAACTTACCACTTACGACTTGTCAACTTGCCGTTTTGGCTATCGAGAAAGCATTTTTAAGCATGAAGCCAAAGGCAAAACCATCATTGTGAACGTAACGTTTAGGCTCAACAAGAATCCAACTTTTCATGTCAATTACGGCGATATTCAGAAAACCCTCACCGAAATGGGCGTTACTAACCTGACTATCAAGGCTGTAAGTGATGCAGTTATCCAGATTCGCCAAAGCAAATTGCCCAACCCAGCCGAGATTGGCAATGCAGGAAGTTTCTTTAAAAACCCCGAAATCCCGAAGGTGCAATTTGAGCAATTGAAGGAACTATATCCTACCATGCCAGGCTACCCAACCTCCGATACCACCATGAAAGTACCAGCAGGTTGGTTAATTGAACAAGCTGGATGGAAAGGCCATCGCACGGGCAATGTAGGCGTACACACACGACAAGCCTTGGTGTTGGTCAATTATGGCGGTGGCACCGGACTCGAAATCAAGGCATTGGCCCAACAAGTACAAGCCTCGGTGTTTGAAAAATTTGGCGTACGTCTAAGTGTAGAGGTGAATTTTGTTTGAAGTTTTGAAAATAGAAGATAAATTTGTTAAAAAGACCTACAATTATGACTATTCCACAAGCAAATTATGTGACCAATCAGCAAGGGCAAAGAATATTTGTGCAAATTAGTGTGCAGGAATGGGAGAACTTTGTGAATGAGTATAAACGAATAGAAAATTTGTTAATGATGAAGCACAAACTCAAAAGTGCGTTTCGTGAAATTCGTCAGATACAAAAAGGAGAAAAGAATGGCACACCCTTAATGGAATTTTTGAATGAATTGTAAAATTATTGCAATTGACGATTTCAAAAAAGTTGCTCAAAAAGTATGCTTCTCTCAAAAATGAATTAGTACAACTCCAAGAGAACCTTTTGGAAAACCCAAGATTGGGCGTACTTATTCATGCAAATACTTACAAAATCCGTTTAGCGGTAAAGAGTAAAGGGAAGGGGAAGCGTGGAGGATTACGAGTCATTACTTATGTGGTTGATGTAGAAGTTCTGATAACAGAAAATGCCAAAGACCAAGACATTACTATTTTCTTGATGGCTATTTATGACAAATCTGAAATGGAAAACATAGCGGATAAAGATTTGAAAAACCTAATTGACGAAGTAAATGCTGAACTTGATAGTGAGGACAATACAATCTAAAAGATAAACTAAGCACTTCAGCAAGTGCGTGTTTAGCATAAGTCGAATGCCATCTCTTCTCAAACAAGCCTTTTCTCCCGATGATTTTCGTCGTTTTGGTCATGAACTCATTGACCTACTGGCCAATCATTTAGCCCATGTTGAAGCGGGCAATGGAAAAACGATTCCGTGGCAAGAACCCGCCGATAGTTTGGCTTATTGGGAACAAGATGCTCAACATTCCCCCCTGCAAAATCCAACCGAACTATTCAAAAACATCATTGAGCGTTCTACCAACCTTCATCATCCCCGTTATATGGGCCATCAAGTGGCAGCTCCTGCACCTTTGGCAGCCTTAGCGGGACTGGTAGTCAATCTGCTCAACAACGGCATGGCGGTTTATGAAATGGGCATGGTCTCAAACCCATTAGAGAAAATTGTGACGGATTTGCTGGCTCGTCGCATTGGGTACAATGCTAATGCATCGGGATTTTTAACATCAGGTGGCACCTTGGCTAACCTTACAGCCTTGCTTACGGCTCGTGCCATTAAAGTACCCGAAGATGTGTGGGAAAATGGTACCCAAAGCCAACTGGCCATAATGGTATCTGAAGAAGCGCATTATTGCATTGATAGGGCTGCCCGAATCATGGGACTTGGCACCAACGGAATCATTAAAGTACCTGTTAATGAACAATTTCAGATTAGAACTGACCTGCTGGGGCCGCTCTATCATCAAGCTCAGCAGCAAGGGCTTCAAGTCTTTTGCGTAGTAGGCAGTGCGTGTTCTACCTCTACTGGTGCTTATGATAACCTTGAAGTAATGGCTAAGTTTTGCGAACAGCAAAACCTATGGTTTCATGTGGATGGGGCACATGGTGGGGCTGTTGTTTTTTCTGAAAAATACCGCTCTTTGGTCAATGGCATCAACCGAGCTGACTCCGTAATTGTAGATTTTCACAAGCTGCTACTCACCCCTGCGCTGGCAACGGCAGTAGTTTATCAGCATGACCAAGATGCCTACCACACCTTTCACCAAAAAGCACAGTACCTTTGGGCAAATCAAGCCTCGCACGAGTGGTTCAACTCAGGTAAGCGCACTTTTGAGTGTACTAAACTGATGATGAGCGTTAAGGTTTATACCCTATTACGTACCTATGGCGAAGCAATTTTTGCTGAAAACGTGGATACGCTATACGATTTAGCCCGTACTTTTGCAGACTTAATTAGGTCAAAACCTGAATTTGAATTGGCAATTGAACCCGAAAGCAACATCGTCTGTTTTCGATATATAGGGCATAAAGTACTCAATTTGAATGAATTAAATAGCCAAATTCGTCGAAAACTCTTAGAACAAGGCGATTTTTACATTGTACAAACAACGCTCCGTGAGCAACTCTACCTGCGGGTTTCGTTGATGAACCCATTGACAGCAATAGAAGATTTGAACGCACTTTTAGACGAGATTTTAATACTTGCCACTACTTATGAATATCCCCAAACTCAAACATACCGACAGTAATAATTTCTTTTTGATGGCAGGCTCATGCGCCATCGAAAACCGTGATTTGGCTTTTGAAATTGCCGAAAAAATCAAAACCATCACCGACCAATTCAAAATTCCCTATATTTTTAAAGGCTCTTACCGCAAGGCCAACCGCACCAAGTTAGATTCGTTTACAGGCATTGGCGACATACTGGCCCTCGAAATCCTAAAAGCCGTGGGTGATTACTACGACCTGCCAACCGTTACCGACATCCACGAGGCTGGCGAGGCGGCTATGGCAGCTCCTTATGTAGAGGTGTTGCAGATTCCAGCCTTTTTATGCCGTCAAACAGATTTGCTGGCTGCCGCCGCTAAAACGGGGCGTGCCGTAAACATCAAAAAAGGGCAATTTATGGCAGGTAGCGGAATGAAATTTGCCGTAGAGAAAGTGCTACACGAAAACCCCCAAGCTACTGTTTTTCTGACAGATCGGGGCAATTCTTTCGGCTATGGCGACTTGGTGGTTGACTACCGCAACCTCCCCGAAATGCAGGCGTTTGGCGTACCTGTTGTGATGGACTGCACACACTCCTTACAACGCCCCAACCAAGCATCAGGCGTAACGGGCGGGCAACCAGCACTCATCGAAACCATTGCCAAGGCCGCCATTGCTGTTGGTGCCGATGGACTATTCATCGAAACCCATCCCAATCCTGCCATTGCCAAATCAGATGGAGCTAATATGTTGCCGTTGAGTCAATTGGAAAGACTTTTGGAGAAATTAGTACGCATTAGAGAAGCAATTATCTAAACAAAAAAAATCCGCAAGACTTTAAAACCTTGCGGATGTCATTGCCTGAAATAAGTTGACCACAAATCAACTTAAAACAATGGCGACCAAAAGTAAACAAACCAAAAAAAGTACAAATTTCGAATTACGTCCAAGACGTATATTCAGTGAGGCGTTCAAACGAGAAAAAGTAGC
>JBGAVQ010000365.1:0-4774 GCA_044228045.1 Spirosomataceae bacterium | reverse complement strand
CCTTTTTGGTGTTGAGGTCAAGGGTTGCAAAAATTTTACCCTTTACTCTGTACGATAGTTTGCCCAAATGATCCCATTCTTCCACTTCTGGAAAAGCCAGCAATAGCTCACGGGTGGTTTCTAAGTCAATCATGGCGTAAACTTTTGTAATAACGCATCATTTCGCCATAGTCCATGCCCATAGCCAAGCCTTTTACTGTCATCATAATTCGCCTGGTTTTGGTATCTACGGTTTTGGCAGATTCTATCCATTTTGAGTAGTAATTTTGGTGGCTTTTGGGCAAAGACTCAAATTTTGCCAGGGCCTTGGGTTCGTCGGCCAAGCATGCCCACAAGTCATCTGACTGCGGCAGAGGGTCGGTGTCTTCTTCGAGTTCTACTCGAATAGTGGCACCTTCTTTCTTGCGAATACCTCGGCGCATATCGCCATTGACGGGTATAATAAAACCGCCGTCACCCATTGGAATAAGGGCAACTAATTTTATTGAAAAATCATCCAATTTTCCTTTGACCCGAAACGACGTGCGAGTATTAGGCTTGATGGATTCGGCTATATCTTGCGGAACCTCAAAGTATGTCCAGCCCGTTTTTTCACCTTTTTTTTCAAATTTTTGGAGAATAGCCGTGAAAACGATACGTTCCATATCAGTCTTTTACTTTATAGTGTATTTGGTAGTTTCACTACAAACGTCGTCCCTTGCTCCTCAACACTCTCCACTTCCAGCGTCCCGCCATGTCCTTTGGTTACAATATCATAGGCCAAACTCAACCCTAACCCCGTGCCTTCACCCGTGGGTTTGGTCGTGAAGAAGGGCTGGAAGATTTTCGCTTGTATTTCTTTTGACATACCTGTTCCGTTGTCTTTTCTTTTTATAATGATTTGATTTTCAAATTGTTGTGTAAAAACCCTAACAATTGGTTGATATTGCGTTTGCGTTGGTAGAGACAGGGCATGCCCTGTCTCTACGGTATGGCGTTGCCAAACGGCATAAAACGCATTGTTAATCAAATTCAACAATACCCTTCCAATATCTTGCGGCACTACATTGATAAGTGGCAGGTTTTTATCTGCAATTAACTCATAATCAGCATTGAACTGGGCCGTCACACGGCTACTATTTTTAGCCCTCATGCCATGATAACTAAGGCGCAGGTATTCATCGGCTAATTTGTTAATGTCCGTCATCACCCGCTCGCCTGTGCTGGTACGGGAGTGTTCGAGCATACCAGACACGATTGAAGAAGCCCGTTTGCCGTGGTGGTTGATTTTTTCTAAATTCTGTTTTAAATCCCCTGCTATTTCGATGGCGATGTCAGTGTTTCCCGCTTTGAGTTCTTCTTCCATTTCGTCCACCAATTCAGAGGAAACTTCCGAAAAGTTATTGACAAAATTCAGTGGGTTCTGTATCTCATGAGCGATGCCTGCGGTGAGTTCGCCGAGGCTGGCGAGTTTTTCTTTTTGGATGAGTT
This sequence comes from Spirosomataceae bacterium, assembly GCA_044228045.1. Taxonomy (GTDB): domain Bacteria; phylum Bacteroidota; class Bacteroidia; order Cytophagales; family Spirosomataceae; genus JAXLVB01. The sequence continues at coordinate 3,304 of JBGAVQ010000365.1, read as the reverse complement.
GGGCTTGGGAGATACGCAAATCATCCAATGCTTTCTCAACTTTTAATTTTTGACGCTCAATTTCAGTTCGTTGCTGCCTGAGCAATAGATTTGCTTTCTCTATTTTTTTTCTACTCCTAAACTGAATAATACCAAAGGTGATGAATACCAAAATACCGAATGTAAAGCCGTAAGTCTTGAGATTGCTAATCGTTTGTAGGCGTTCTGATTCGGCTTCTTTGAGGCTAAGCTGCTCATTGAAACTATCGCTCAAATATTTTTCAAGTTTATTGACTCGGTATTTTCGTAGGCTATCGGATAAGATTCTGGACTTTTGGGAATACTCAAAAGCCAATTTAAGATTGCCTTTCTGATGATATAAATCGGCTAAGTAACGATAAGAAACCATAGTTTCCACTAAGCCATTGCCTAATTTAGCACGTTCTACTGCTTGATGTGCGTAGAATAAACTTGAATCAAGTTGATTCCTATCTCGCAAGATTTCAACCATAAGGTGGTTAGCCCAAGTATTAGTGTAGGAGTTTTTTACACCGTCCGTATTAAGTGATTTTCTTAAATAAACAATGGCTGTATTGGTGTCTTTTTTTGTTTGGTAAGCAACTGCCAATGCGTAATAAATTACATCCAAATAACTTGTCAAATTAGCTCTTTTTGCATAGTACAATGCCTTATTTGAGTAAATAAAAGACGAATCAAGCATTGACTTATTACGTGCATAAAAACCACCTATATTCATCAATGCAATAGACATAGTTGTAGTATCATTAACTTCTCTGGCAATTTGCAAGGCATTTTTATGATTGAGTGGGGGTTTATTGGATTTAAGGTAGAGACCGTAGTCATCATGGATGGTATTGGCCAATAGGCTTAATCGAGCATATTTGGGGTTATTGGTATTGGTGAGGTGCTTTAATCCCCAAATGTTTTGCTCACAACGAGGGTTTTGTAAGATGGCAATGGCTCTTTTGTTAGCTTGATAAGCTTCGGGGGTATTACCCATAATATAGCTTGAATACCCAATAAACCAAAGTGCTTGTGCCTGCCAGATTTCAAACTTCAATTTCTCGGCAATTTTTAGTTCTTGCTTTGCGTAAAGATTAGAAGTATCTTGGTTTATCACTTGATAGTAATAGCTCAAATCTTTCAGTATCACCAGCTTCAAGGTATCATTTTTTTCGTGGGCAAGTCTTTTCTGTAACACACGGGCTTCTTGTGGGCTTATGTATTTATACAAAGGGTTTTGAGCTGCTAAACTCACAGACAGCAAAAGGTATAAAACAAATTGTGCAACAAGTTTCATAGTTCTCAAATTGGAAGATAAATAGTCATTATCGCCCCCCACACTTTCACATTCTACCGTACCACCATGTCCTTTGGTCACAATATCATAAGCCAAAGACAATCCCAAACCTGTGCCTTCACCTGCGGGTTTGGTGGTGAAGAAAGGTTGGAAGATTTTGGGTAGAATGTCGGCGGGGATGCCTGATCCGTTGTCTTGAACTCGTATCTCAACTTTACTTTTGGCTTCGGCTACGCTCAGCCAGCGTGTTGAAATAGAATACTGGTAAGTACCCTTTTTTGTTGTTTTTTATAGCCAGTTCAAGGGCTTTCTTCACTTCGGGTTTCCATCACACAGGTTCTTGTGGGCTATCTACATTCGGTCTCTCAAAAATGGCGTCTAATCTTTCCGTCTCGGGTTTAGATTTATCTTTTCAAGTGGCATCCAGTACAGCATCCGTTCTTTTTTGTTCATGAGTGATGGAAGAAAAACGTATTCCAAAAACAATCAAAAAGTATTGTAACCCAATTCGCTTATTGGCTTTGAAAGTCATCAATTAATAGGTAATTCTTCAGTTTCAGATAGTTTTAAAAGGTAAAGAAATGGTAAACGTCGAGCCGAGTCCTTTGGCATAATCTAAAAATCAGCCCGTTCAAACAATTTATCCATCGTTATTTCACTGTCAACTTCTTCAAGATAATACTTGTTTTTGATAGATGGATAAGTTGTCAATAATGTTGTAAAAACTGCCTTTTTGGTTTCGGTGGCTTGTTTAAAAATCGTTTTTTTTAGCCGTAATTGCTCAGCGTATTGGTTATTTATCACAAAGTTTTCTTTGGTAAATTTGGCCTCACAAAGATGTATAATTTGGTCGGCACGGTCAATGAGCATATCTATTTGTATGCCTTGCATGGCATCGTTTCCCTTAAATTTCCATGAGCTATGCTTCGTAAAAACGCCACTTATACCCAAAGCCTTTTTTATTTGGGTAATGTGGCTCATGCAAATATTCTCAAAAGCATAGCCACTCCACGCCATATAGGTACTTTGTTTCGACAATTGCTCCCAAATCTTGTTTGTTTTGCTTTTGTTTGGCTTTATAAATTTAAGATAAAACAATGAATATAAATCAGTTAGCTTAAAAATTGTATCCTTCTTTTTATTAAAAAGTGGTTCAAATTCTGTAATAAAATCGCAAGCTACTAACTCATCAATAACCTTTGATAATGAGCCTTCGCTTAGTTGCGTATCTATGCCAATAGCTGTGCGTGTCATACCTTGCGGACGTGCAGCAAGGGCTTCAACGATGGCTATATGGTGGTCGGCCTTTCTAAAAAGTGAATGGTACAACTGTTTGTATTCGTCAAAAAGCAAGCCTTGTTCCGAAAAACAGATGGCATCAATCAACTGCGTGGCACTCTTTCCTTTTTCGATTTCTTTTAGGTAAAATGGAATACCTCCCATTGCCATATACAGTTCAAGTATTTGATAATGAGGTAAATATATGCCAGAGTTCTGCAAAAACTGTTCGGTCTCGTGTAAATTAAATGCTTGTAGTTTTATGCGTTGTGTGATGCGGTTATACAATCCACCACGTGCATTGATGAGATTTTGCCGAATCCACGAAGAAGCCGAACCACAAGCAATCAACAACACGTTGTCCATTCTGGAAACGTGTTGATTCCAGAAGAATTCGAGAGCCGAAATAAAGCCCGATTTTGGTGTGTCTAACCAAGGCATTTCATCAATAAAAACTACCTTTTTTGAACCATTTTTAGGGATTTGGTACAAATATTCAGCCAAAAGCCTGAATGCTTCTTGCCAAGTTTGAGGTGCAGGTTTTTCTTGATTTTGGTTGGTTCTTGATTGTAATTCGCCAAAAAAATTAATGAGTTGCTGGTCTTTTGAATCTTCTTTTGTTCCCGAAATATCAAAAACAATATTTGAGTTTAAATATTGACGAATCAGGAAAGTTTTACCTACCCGTCTTCTGCCATACAATGCCAAAAACTCAGGCTGACTTGA
>JBGAVQ010000364.1:0-4782 GCA_044228045.1 Spirosomataceae bacterium | reverse complement strand
GTAGCCCTGGCAATAGTAATGCTCTTTACCGCATGGGGCAGGATTCTACTCAAGCCATTTTTATTCAGACATTGACTTCGGACGAAAAATACGCTGAAACCTATCAAATTCCGATGTTGGCAGGTGTGTTTTTTCAGTCAAAACAAGAGAATTATCAACCTCTAAAACTGGTATTGAATGAGTCGGCAACGAAGGCATTAGGTTTCAAAAACCCATCAGATGCCGTTGGGAAATTAGTTAAGATGCACTATGTACCTCAACCCTTCATGATAGCCGGTGTTACGAAAGATTTTCATGTGGGCTCAATGCACAAATCCATTTCGCCTTTGTTGTTTATCAATGTAAAGGACAACATATTTTACAGGTTCTTATCTTTCAAAATTCAAGCAGGAAATCTCGCTGAATCAATGGACAAAATTGAACATAAATGGAAAGAATTAATGCCCAATTCGGTATTTGAATACAATTTCATGGACGACACACTCCAAAAAATGTATCAATCAGAAGTTCAGCTCAAAAAGGCATCATTTGTGGCAACAATTCTTTCTATCATTATAGTCCTCTTGGGTATTTTGGGCATGGTTTCATTGAGTATCAATAGGCGAACAAAAGAGTTAGGAATTCGTAAAGTCTTGGGAGCTACGAGCATGAGTATTATGATGCTTTTCTTGAAAGAGTTTGTATTACTAATGACAATTGCCGCCGTCATTTCTTTCCCACTGGGCGTAATGAGTATGAATGCCTGGCTCACCAATTATGCTTATCGAATTGAACTAAACTGGCAAATTTTCATGTCAGTGGGTTTTATTTTTGGTTTAATTATTATTTTGTTTGTATCATTTCAAACTTATAAAACAGCTCTAATGGATCCGGTGAAGAGTTTGAAAACGGAGTGAAATCTTAGCTAAGGGTTTTTCACTGCTTTTCCATTGAGGCTACTCTCAAAAACTGGCTCGGTGTTTTGCCAAATTCATTTTTGAATACTTTGGTAAAATACGACTGGGTCTGGATGCCTACACAAAACATTACCTCTGTAATGCTCATTTCGCCTTCTGTGAGCAATTGGGCGGCTTTTCTTAGGCGGATTGTTCTGATAAAATCGCCGATGGACTGCCCTGTTAGGCCCTTGATTTTGTTGTAGAGATTGGTACGGCTCATACCAATTTCTACACAAATTGAGTCTATGTTCATTTCTGGGTTGGTCAGTTGTGACTCTATGGTGCCAATCAATTCGTCCATAAATTTTTTGAGCTTGGCATCGTGTACCATTTCTTTAATGTCGGTGTGGTGGTCTTTGAGCAGCTTTTCTTTTAATCTTGATTTCTGGTTGAAAATATTTCGTAGGGTAAGTTCCAGTAAATCAACCGAAAGCGGTTTTTCAAAATAATAATCTGCCCCCGACTCCACGCCTTCTAATTTGGACTGTATGCCTCCTTTTGCCGTCAGAATAACAAATGGTATATGATTGGTTTCTCGGTCGTTTTTGATGCATCTGCAAAGTTCTATGCCATTCATTACGGGCATCATAATGTCGCTAATGATAAGATTGGGGAAGGTTGACTTTGCCATTTCAAAGCCTTCTTGGCCATCTTTTGCCACTACAATATGGTAGGTTTTGTCAAGGTTGTTTTTCAAAAAACTACTCAATTCTAAATTGTCTTCTACAATCAAAATAACAGGTTTTTGTACTTCAAACGGCTCTTTGGGTGAGTTTGTGAAATGGTTTTTTTGTAAATGGTTGTCATAATTGGGCTCTATGTTGTCTAAGCTCACGGTCATGGTGTTATTTTTTACCCACAATTCCCCTTCGGTATAATCTTCTTTTACCGTTGGAATACAGACTATTATTTCTGTGCCTTTTCCTCGCTCGCTATACACATTTATTTTCCCTTTGTGCTTAATTGTCAGGCTCTTAACAAACGCCAAGCCAATGCCAGACCCCAAGTGCGAGTCTGATTTGCGGTAATATCGCTCAAAAAGTTTGGGGATAGACTCACTCGAAATACCCAAGCCGTTGTCGGCTACGCTAATATATTTGTATTGTTTGGCTTGGTATTCGTTTGGTATTTCAAGCGAATTGCTAAAACGCACTTGGTGGTTTTCTAAGGAATCTAACAACGTTAAGGTGATTTTTCCGTTTTCGTTGGTGTACTTGAAGGCGTTACTAAGCAAATTGATTACTATTTTTTCGAGAATCTGGCGGTCAAACCAACTTTCTTTTGCTTGATTATTGCCCAAAAACTCAAATTTTATCCTTTTCTCGTGGGCAATTTCTTCAAATTCTTCGGTCAATTCTTCCAAAAAACTAAACAGACTACCCGACATCACGTTGAGTTTGAGCATACCCGACTCGGCCTTTCTGAAATCCATGAGCTCGTTGATAAGGCTCATCAGTCGGGTGGCGTTTCGGTGAATTATTTTGTAGTAGTTTTTAGAAGACGCACTCGCTTCCATTTGCTGTAGTTTCTCTAACGGGCCTAATATAAGCGATAATGGCGTACGAAATTCGTGCGAAATATTGGTAAAAAACTGCAACTGTATTTGGTGCATTTCTTCTTTGGAGGCTTCTTGTAGCTTTTGAATAGTTTGGTGTTTTCTGAATATATAAACCCTGTAAACCACAAAACTCAAAAACGAAAGAACGGCCAGTTGAAACCACCAAGTTTCATAAAAAGGTGGGTTGATGGTTATTTTGAGCGTTTTTGTTTGGGTACTCCACGTACCAGCATTATTGGCCGACATCAGCCTGAAGGTATATGTTCCAGCTTTTACGTTGGTATAGTTTGCTTTTTTTTGATTGCCTACGGTTATCCAATCTTGGTCCCAGTTGTCTAATTTGTACTTAAATTGGTTGTTTTCAAAAGACGAAAAATTGAGCGATGAAAAACCCAGCGTAAAAGTAGATTGTTGGTAGCTGAGGTTCAGTTCGTCTAAAAAACTGATGTCCGTAGCCACTGGTGAATCGTCATCAGAAGGTCTGATCCTTTTGTTAAAAATCTGAAAATCAGTAAAATACAACTTGGGGTCAAACTTTGCCGTGGTCATATCTTTCGGAAAAAAGGTATGATAGCCGTTGATGCCGCCCAAAAATATTTCTCCGTCTTTGGTTCTCAATGCGGCGTTGGCTTCAAATTCTTGCCCTTTGGGGTCGTCCAAAAAATTGTAATTATAGATGGTTTCATTCTTTGGATTCAATTCTTTGATACCCGTACTGGTCGAAATCCACAAATTACCCTTTTCGTCTTCAACAATTCCTTTGATAAACTCATTGGAAAGAGCTTTGTTTTTAGGGAAAACTTGAAATTTATCAAGTGTTTTGTCGTATAAAAAAAGCCCTTTTTGTCCTAACCAAAGCTTGCCCCTACTGTCCACGAAGAGTATCCGTAAATCAGGCATTTTTTCTTCTTTATCAAAATAATGACTGATGTTTTGCGTAGCGGCATCAATCCGATTCAGGCCGCCGTCGTCGGTACCAGCCCAAATATTACCCTGTTTGTCTTGGGCAATTGAAACAATGTTTTTGCCCGAAATCTGAGAACCATTTTTGCCTGAAACAAAGCGGCTAAATACTTGATTCTGAGTATTATACTTATTTAGGCCACCAAAATACGTGGCGATCCACAGCGTACCTTTGCTATCTTCAAAGGTTTTCTGCACATAGTTTGAGCTAATACTTTCAGGATTTTCAGACGTTTTGAACCGAGTAAAAGTACCGTTCTCGTTGTATTTGTTAAGCCCACCGCCCCACGTCGAAAGCCACAGATTCCCCTTTTTATCTTCAAAAATATCCAAGATTTCATTGGATGCAATGGTGGTTTTGTTGGCTGGGTTATATTTAAAGTGAGTGTAATTGCCTGATTTTCTGTTGTATAAATTGAGACCTCCGCCGTCGGTACCTATCCAAATGTTGCCGTTTTTATCTTCACAAAAAGATTTCACGTCGTTGTAAGACAAGCTGTTTGCGTTGTTTTCTTGTTTGTGGTGAACAAATTTGGCCTCGTTGGGCATAAAAATATTAACGCCACCTCGGTGCGTACCTACCCATAGGTTTGCTTGATTGTCCGTCAAAATAGCTGAAACCGTGCGTTGGGATAGACTTTTGGGGTCGTTGGGGTCATTCTGATAGTTGTAGAAGTTTCCAGAAATAGGGTCAAACAGATTCAAGCCACCATTGATACAACCCACCCAAATACTACCGCTTTGGGCAACACCTATGCTACGCACCAAATTGCTGCCGAGTGACTGGGGATTAGTTTCATTGTGCTGAAGCAGCCTAAAACTTTTCAACTCATAATTATAAAGCAGTAGCCCGTCTTCGTTGGTCCCGAGCAATAAATTTCCACCTTTATCTTGCTTGATTACCTTGATAGACACCGTTTTTTTCTTGACTATCTTGTTAATCTCTAAATCAGCAAACTGAAAAATGTTATCGTTTTCTAATTTCTGTAAGCCCACTTCTGTACCCACAAAAACCTGCTTGTTGGCATCTATAAACAGGCTATTAACAAAATCGCTTTTGAGTGTTTTGGCCTTTGTTGTTAGGTAGGTAAATTTATCCGTATTGGTTTCTAAAACATTGATACCCCCACCCAAGGTTGCTATCCAAAGTTTGCCATTTTCTCGTTCGGCAATGCTTGTGATATAATTATGGCTCAAACTTCCAGCCTGATGGTGTTTGTAACGTTTGAAAACAAACTGCTTCGGGTCAAACCGGTTGAGGCCATTGGTTGTACCTATCCAAAGGTTGTGGTTGTGATCTTCTATGATGGTCGTAACATAATT
>JBGAVQ010000363.1:0-4793 GCA_044228045.1 Spirosomataceae bacterium | reverse complement strand
ATATTGAATTGTTGTTTGAAGCAAGAATGTGTTAGTCTAAATTGCGTCTTGCTTTTCAACAACCATAAAACTTGTAAATATTGAACTTCTCAGATGAAAATATTGATGCGCTATCAATTGACTGTATAATTTTCGGATTTAAAGATGCGGAATTATCTGTTTTATTGGTTAAACATGGAATAGGCCCCACCATAGGTCAATGGGCACTTCCGGGTAGCTGGATCAAATACAACGAAAGTATAGATGCTGCTGCCAATAGAATTTTGTCGTCGCAAACTTCTATAGGCAATATTTACTTAGAACAATTCAAAACGTTTGGAAACATTGATAGATTTCCAATTAGGCGAGTCATCACGATTGTTTATTATGCACTGGTAAACATCGAGAAATTTATACTGCACCCAGGGCCTACCGAAATGGATGCAGAATGGTTTAGACTACAAGATGTTCCTCAGATGGCGTTTGACCATAATATTATTCTGTCTGAGTGTTTTCAGTTTTTACAGCACAAAATCCAACACGAACCAATTGGTTTTAATTTGTTGCCTTCTCTTTTTACGTTGTTACAATTGCAAGAGTTATACGAAGCCATTTTAAATGTAAAATTGGACAAATCTAATTTTAGGAAAAAATTTCTAAAAATGAACCTTTTGATAGACACCAAACAAAAGCAGCAAGATGTGTCGCATAGAGCTGCTAAATTGTATCGGTTTGACGAAAATGTGTATAATCGCTTATTGGATAAAGGTTTCACCTTTGATGTATAACAACATTGATTAAAGTCAAGTTTTCATAATAGTTAATTGAAGGCCTCATCAATGCGTATATCAGGTGGTCAGTCTATAAATAAAAATCGAAATCATGTAGGTTTGGTCTGACGGAACGTCTGACCTGTTAGTACAAGCACTAAATAGGGTTTGATATTACAGGCCAGACGGGGTCGCCGAGACGTGCAATCAGACCAATATCCACGGGATGCTGACTATTGAGTTGTTTTACCGCCTAAATATTTACTAAAAAAACAATGAAACTTGTCTTAAAACTCGAAGAGTTAGGTCTGTTAATCTTGTTCTCCATCATTTATTTTCAGTTTTATGATGGAGGCTGGGGATTTTATTTAGGTCTATTTTTTGTGCCAGATGTTTCGTTTATTTTATTTTTAATCACGCCTAAAGTTGGAGCTATTGCCTACAATATTTTTCATCACAAAGGTGTAATGGTCTTGGTCATTTTAGCTGGCCTTCTGTTAAAAAATGACTTGCTCATAAAAATTGGTTTGATTTTTATGGCACATAGTTGCTTCGACAGAGTGGCTGGCTATGGCTTAAAATACTTTGATAGTTTTGACCATACCCATTTAGGCTGGATTGGTAAAAACAAGGACAAAAATGAGACAGCGCATTAGCGATTTTATGCGAATTGCTGACATTTCCTCCGTTGTTGGTGTTAGCGAAGCCACCAACAACCTGAGTGAATGCAAGTTTTAGTCAAGAGATTCAATTTATTTGACTTCTATTCGTTAACATTCAAAAACCTCAAATCCTACAACAATGAAAAAGTCAATTCTCTACCTATCTGTATTAGTTATCATGCTATTGTCTTCTTTTACAATTGATTCCTTTAAAGTATTTCCAGATTTTAGTGAGAAGCAAATAAAAAAGATTGAAAAACAAGTATTAAAGGAGTTTAAAATAAAGGTTACAATTGAAGTAATCAAAAGAGACTCTGCTAAGAAAATTGTTCATCTCATTTGTAAAAGATACGACTTGGATGGAAAGCCTAAGTCAAGCTGTGGGTCTGATAATTTTGGTGTATTAGAAATCACAGATCGGGGCTGCAAAATTGCAGATAAAACTTCCAAATAATATAAAAGTGTTGGGGTAAGACCCAACACTTTTATTGGTTTTCCCAGCACTTGTACCTACTTTTTCGGCCCACTCATGGTTCGCAAATATTTCACCAAATCAAGCACTTCGGTTTCGTTTAATGAGTCAAATAGCCCAACAGGCATGAGGGAAGTTGGCATTACTTCTCTTGATTGAATGTCGGACTTGTTGATTTTTACGGCATCTTGTCCCACTATTCGCATGGTTACTTGTCGGTCATTTTCTGAAATTACATTGCCCGAATACGTGCGCCCGTCACGGGTAGTGACTACTACTAATTTGTAATCATCTTGTATTTCTCCACTGGGATTCAACACGTTGAACAACAAATAATCTAAACTTGCTCGGTTTGAGCCCGTTAAATCGGGGCCTATGTTGCCCCCTTTGCCATACATTTTGTGGCAACTACCGCAAGTATTTTGAAAAACAGTCTCTCCTTTGGCTGCATTGGCCGAGGCCACGGCTTTGTCCGTAATCATACGCTGGTATTTTGAGTACGATTTTTCGAGCGAAGGTTCTTGCTCAATAGGCCCCCACACTTCAATAAAACCACTACCTACTACCCGCAACAATTGCCGAGCGGCGTAAGGTGGCACATCTTTCTTGGGAATGGTCTGAGTTTTGAGAGCTTGGGCCAACTGCCAACCATATTTTGGGCGAGACGAAAGCGTTTGAATGGCCTGTTGTTTTTCGGCGAGAGTAAAGTCATTATACTTAGTAATCAGTAGTTTAGCCAAAGGCTCTTTGTCGTAATCTGCAATGGCTTTTATCACATCTAAGCGCAGCTTTGCATCATCGAGCAAGGCTGGAATTTCAGCTACCAATTCCTCACGTTTTCGGGCGGCAATAGACTGGATGGCTTGTTGGCGTTGCGCCAAAGGTGCATTTTTGTTTTTGAGCGTTGCCATTGCTTTCTCCGAGGCTTCGGTATCGCCAAAGCGTTGGGCTATTTGTATGGCTAATTGCGCTGTTTCACCTTTCGCTGCTTTCAATTTTGCATAAACAGATGCCCAATTGGCTGGTGCCTTCAAATCAAATCGCCCTTCCAAGCCATCTCGCATTCCTTGCAGAATATTCACCTGATTTTTAGGATTTTTGCTTAACGACGCAATGAGCATATCGGGCGCATTAGCATCTATCAAACGACGAGCTAAATAATTGGCAATCAGGGGTATGTTGGTTTGAGAGGCCAATTCGATGGCACGATTTGGATTAGCTTTTACCAACGGTTCAAGCCCAAACCATAACATTTTAGGTAAATTATGGTCTGTTATATCTTCGTTGTGACTTGCCAATTGCTCAACAAGTTTCCAAGCCGATTCGGTATCAACACGTTGCATGGCAGAGGCTAAATAAAGCCTCACCACGGGCGATGGGTCTGTTTTTGCCAATTTGAAAAATGCTTCCAATGCCTCTTTTGAAGGGTTTTTGTCTTCACAAAGTAACTGAATAGCCCAAGCCCGCACGTAGGCATCTGTATCATTCAAGGAGTTAAGTAAGTCTGTGTCCGAGATACTGCGGGTAATGTGCAAAGCCCACAATGCCCGCAACCGATAGTCGGCATTGGTATTTGTTTTGAAAATAGCTTGTAAATCAGCTACCACATTCTTGTCTAAACTGCCTTTGGTGGCACGGTTTTGCAAAATTACCCTTGCTCGTCGGGCGTGCCAATCGCTTGGGCTTTTTTGTGACTCAACCAATTGTTTATCAGTCAATTGAGTTAAATCGCCATAGCGACCATCCCAGTTTTGAGCCAGCGATTCTTGGGGCATAATTCTGAAAATTCGTCCTGTTTCGCCGTTCACTACCTCTTTACCACAAATGTCGGCATCGTGCCAGTCTAACACATAAAGTCCGCCATCGGGGCCCACTTCCATGCTAAAACCCACCCATTGGGCATTGTTGGCCATGAGGAGCTCGTCGCCATGTTTGCCCACAAAACCAGAGCCTTTTTTCTCTAAAATATCAGACAAAACAGCGTGCTCGTGTATGTTAGCCATAAAGATTCTCCCTTGGTGTTCTTTCGGAAAAGCATCAGATTGATACACCCTCGCCCCGCCATGCGCCGAGCGATGGCTATGGTCGGCAATGGTGCGGATGTCACTGTAAATGTAAGGGTTAAAATGCTGCCCACCCTGGCGGTGATAAATGCCGCCCGGAATAACATGCCACAGGTGTGGAATCACACACGCACTGATAAATAGCTGACCCTTAGCGTCATAGTCAATCCCCCATGGATTACTAAAACCATGAGCGACTACTTCAAATTTGTCTTTGGTTGGGTGATATCGCCACACGCCTCCGTTAATGTCCACGCCATTGCCTTGGAAAATATCTTCGGGGAAAGGGTCATTGTGTTTGTAAATGCGTCCCTTACCTTCGGGTTTACGCACTTTGGAAGGCGTAGCAAAGCCCTGACAACCATAAAGCCAGCCATCTGGCCCCCAGTGGAGGCTATTTAAAGTTTCGTGTCTGTCTCTGATGCCCCAACCCGTAAGCCGTACTTCTATGTTTTCTGTATCGGCTATGTCATCGTGATTTTTGTCAGGAACAAACAACAAATTAGGTGGTGCACCCAAAAACAAGCCGTCGAAACCTACTGCCATAGCCGCAGGGAAGGCAATGCCTTCCAGAAATACTTTTTTAGTGTCGGCTACGCCATCGTGGTTGGTATCTTCCAAAATCAAAATACGGCTGTTGCCCGCTTTTGAGAACCCACTACCACGAGACTCATAGTCACGGTTTTCGGCAATCCACAAGCGTCCACGGTCGTCCCAGCAAAAGGCCATTGGTTGTGTCATCATGGGTTCAGATGCCCAAGCATTTACCTTGAACCCTTCTTTAAGTGTCATGTTGGCAACGGCTTCTTGGGGCGTGAGAAACTTGGCATCACGTCCTTCTTGCTGG
>JBGAVQ010000362.1:0-4815 GCA_044228045.1 Spirosomataceae bacterium | reverse complement strand
GGTTCACGCCACAATGTGCGGCATTGGGGCTGTGGCTCCAAAGAAGTACGCATCAGCCAAGCGGCGTTGAAGCGTTTTTACTACTACCTCACCACCGACGAGCGCACAGGCGACCTCATGCGAGAAGTCACTAATGTGGACGAAGCCTTGGTCAGCACCGACCCCTTGCGCTTGATTTTGCCCAAATCGCAATACCCTACACACGCCCGAGTAGGACCCGATTGGATTGCGTTGGTGGGCAACTGGATGACTGAATGGGAACGCACGGGCGACACTCGCTGGCGAGACAAGATTTTGGTAGGAGTCAATAGCTTTGCCCAAATGCCTTATGGCTTTTTTTCGGGGAAAGAAGGCGCATTTGGCTACGACCCCAAAGACGGCAAAATGTACCAATTGTCGCCCGAGGATATTGGTAATTCGCATTTGGCTTCTATCATGGGCGGTGCCGAAGTAGCTTTTGAATTGAGCAAAATGCTTGATAATCCCACTTTTGACAAATTGTGGTTGCAGTATTGCCAACTCTACGGAGCGTCGAAAGAAGAAGTCCAAAAAGCTTTTGGCAAAGAAGCAAAACTGGGCGATATGTCGCCGCACTATGTTCGTTTGCCTGCTTACGTTTCCAAGGTTACCAACAACCCTGCCTTAGCCCAAAAAGCGTGGGATGAATTTTTGAAAATCAAGAATCGCCCTTTCTACGGCACATTCGACTGGAAAACCATCCCAACGCCAACCGTATTAAAACCTATGGATGAAATTCCGTATGTGTCCACCAACAACACAGCCCAGTGGTGCTTGAATGCCATCGAATTGTTGGAATTGGCGGGTGATAGTATGCCCGAAAAACATCCGTTGTGGTCAGAGAAAAAATGATACCAAAATGAAATTACAAACGAAAAATATTCCTTGACAATTTTTGCGGACACAGAGGAACACCAAGTATATCACAAAGTTGCACAAAGTGTTTTTCAAGCCGATTCCTCAATAACTTAACCTTTGTGGCTCTCTGTGTTCCTCTGTGTCCCCAATTTTACCACATACTTTAAAGATGGTCAGAATGCTCAAAAGACTCTTTTTTTTACTCATCTTCTCCCAATCCCTCTTTGCCCAACGGCAAATGGAATACCTCAATCGAGGAGCAGTCGCTGTTCCTAACACCGATGGTGTGTTGGTCAGTTGGCGATTATTAGGTAATGACCCTGATAACATCGCTTTTAATGTGTATCGTGGCAAAACCAAGTTGAACGATAAACCTCTAACTGCTTCTACTAATTTTCTGGATAAGAACCCTGTGCAAGGCAGTAGCTATACCATCAAATCCGTTCTTAAAGGAAAAGAGCAAAAAGACGGCGCCAAGGCATTGAGTCTCAGCCAAAACTACTTAGACATTCCACTCCAAGTTCCTTCCGACGGCACTACTCCCGATGGCAAGCCTTTTAATTATACTGCCAACGATGCCAGCGTGGGCGATTTAGACGGCGATGGTCAATACGAAATCATCTTGAAATGGGAACCTTCTAACGCCAAAGACAACTCACAAGACGGCTATACAGGCAATGTATTTTTAGATGCGTATCAACTCGATGGCGAGCAACTTTGGCGCATTGATTTGGGCAAAAACATCAGAGCAGGGGCGCATTATACGCAGTTTATGGTCTATGATTTAGATGGTGACGGCAAAGCCGAACTCGCCTGCAAAACTGCCGACGGTACGGTAGATGGCAAAGGAAAAGTGATTGGTGATGCCAGCAAAGACTACCGCACCCCCGCAGGACGTATTTTAGAAGGAGCCGAGTTTTTCACCATTTTCGACGGACTCACAGGAGCAGCATTGGCCACTACCGACTATCTACCAAGTCGCTCGCCCATCGAAAGTTGGGGAACGGCTCGCAGCAACGACCGCAATGGCAATCGTGCCGACCGCTTTTTGGCTTGTGTGGCCTATCTTGATGGACAACAGCCCTCTGTCGTGATGTGCCGAGGCTACTATGCCCGTTCAGTCGCAGCCGCCTGGGATTGGCGCAAAGGCAAACTCACCTCTCGCTGGGTGTTTGACTCCAAAAATGGCTTTCCTACTTTTGAAGGCCAAGGTAACCACAATCTCACCCCAGCCGATGTAGATGGCGACGGAAAAGACGAAATTGTGTTTGGTTCGATGGTCATAGACGACGACGGAAAAGGCTTATACTCAACAGGTTTTGGCCATGGCGATGCCATTCACGTCAGCGACCTTGACCCTACGCACGAAGGTTTAGAAGTATTTGGCATTCACGAAAATAAAGATCACAACCCCGACCGCCCAGGCATGGCACTTTATGATGCCAAAACAGGCGTAACTTTGTGGCGAGGCGCAGAAGGAAAAGACGTAGGCCGAGGCGTTGCTGCCGACATTGACCCTGCCCATCTGGGGGCTGAAATGTGGGGCGGCATGGTGGTAGATGGCAAAAGCCGTTTGCTGAATAGCAAGGGGGAAGACATTGGCGAAGCCCCTCGTTCGGTCAATTTCTTGGCTTGGTGGGATGGTGATTTGAGCCGTGAACTCCTCGACGGCAATCACATTGATAAACACAAAGTTGGTCGCTTGCTCGCCGCCGAAGGTTGTATGTCTAACAATGGCACTAAATCAACTCCTGCCCTCAGTGCCGACCTCTGGGGCGATTGGCGAGAAGAAGTCATTTTACGAACGACCGATAACAAAAGCCTGCGCATCTACTCAACCACCATTCCAACGGAACATCGTTTGGTTACGCTCATGCACGACTCGCAGTATCGCCTCAGTATTGCTTGGCAAAACGTAGCCTACAACCAGCCGCCGCACACGAGTTATTATCTTGGAGAAGGCATGAAAAATGCGCCAAAGGTAGAGATAAAGGTGGTGCAGGGGAAATAAAGTTTACAGTGACCGAACGGCCTGCCAATTTTGTAGGGTAAAGCCTTCTTGATTTAATTTTTCGATATGACCATCATACAAAACCGTACCGTCCGATTGCCCTGTGAGGCGTTGCCAGTAATGAAGATTTTTGAAAAAACTACCCGAAGCAGTACCACCAGCCTTTAATTCAATGGCTTTCAACTTACTGCCTTCGTCAATAATGACATCAACTTCGTTGCCTGTACTATCTCGAAAATAGTATAAATTACTAAGCTGAGAACGATTAAAGCGATTTTTTAGAAGTTCATTGATAACCAAGTTTTCAAACAATGCTCCACGATAAGCGTGATACGTTAAGTCACTTACTTGGCGAATACCCAACAGAAAGCAAGCCAAGCCTGTGTCATGGAAATAGAGTTTAGGACTTTTGACAATGCGTTTGTTGAAATTCTGATAGTAAGGCTGTATCAAATGAACTACATAACTGGCTTGCAAAATACTTAACCAAGCCGCCACTGTGTTATGGTCGGCACCGATTTCGTTACCCAATTGACTAAAATTGATTTGTTGGCCAATTCGACCTGCACACAAATACAAAAAGCGTTGAAATTGAGCCAAGTCTTTGATATTTTTCAATTGCCTTACGTCTCGTTCAATGTAGGTACGCACATAAGCAGCAAACCACAGTTGCGGATTGGCCAATTCATAAACGATGGATGGATAACCACCCAAAAACAAAAAATCGTCAGTGGTTCGTGAAGGATTATGAATTAAGTCTATTTCGTCATAGCAGAAAGGTAGTAATTCAAGATAACCAACTCGCCCCGCTAACGACTGGGTAATAGATTGTTGTAGTAAAAAATTATTCGATCCACTCAACACAAAGAGTGCTTTGCGGGGGTCTTCATCCACGATTTGTTGAATGTAAGAAAACAAATGCGGTACACGCTGAACCTCGTCCAAAATTGCCCCGTCTGGAAACTGTTTCAGAAAATTACGAGGGTCGTTCAAAGCAAAAGCTTGTTCGTCAGGATTTTCTAAGGAAACGTATTTTTTATTATGAAAATAGTAACGAGCCAGCGTTGTTTTGCCGCTTTGTCGAGGACCTGTGAGGGCAACTACCTTAAAAGTGCGAGCAAGTTCTTGTAAGGTTTGTTCTGCAATACGAGAAATCATTTTTTGCAAATTGAGAATTGAAATACCAAATTACAAAAATATTCTTAACTACTTAACATACAGACAGTATTATGAAGTTTCTTACCTTTTTTCTGTGCTTTTTAGTCGTTTCTATTACTTCTTTTGCTCAAAAACTCCCCAAAAAGAAGGAATTGCTGAAAGCGATGACTTCGGCCAATGCCTATTTTATGAATAAATGGCCTGATGTGGGAAAACCCATTGTTGGCAAAGACCGTACTCGCCCCAGCAATATCTGGACCCGTGGCGTGTATTACGAAGGACTCATGGCCTTGTATCAACTTGACCCGAAAAAAAGCTACTTGGACTACGCCATTTCGTGGGGGGAGGCGCATAAATGGGGTCTCCGTAACGGCATCACTACTCGCAATGGCGACGACCAATGTTGTGGACAAACTTACATTGACCTCTACTTGATGGACAAAAAAGAAGAACGCATTCGTGACATCAAGGCGTGTATGGACAACATGGTCAACAGTGAGAAAATAGACGATTGGTGGTGGGTGGATGCCTTGCAAATGGCCATGCCTGTGTTTGCCAAATTAGGCGTGATTTACAACGACAATCGTTACTACGAAAAAATGTACCAAATGTACATGTTCACCAAAAATCAGCACGGAGACAAAGGACTTTACAACCCCGCCGAAGGGCTTTGGTGGCGAGACAAAGATTTTGATCCACCTTACAAAACGCCTGCGGGCAAAAACTGCTACTGGTCACGTGGTGACGGCTGGGTCGTAGCGGCTTTGGTG
>JBGAVQ010000021.1:0-35542 GCA_044228045.1 Spirosomataceae bacterium | reverse complement strand
TATGTCGGAGCGTGTGTATGCCTCCTTTACGGCGCACTTTGCTCTGGATAACGGCCTCATTGTAAACCAATTGGATCGTTCGGGGGCTGATGTGTTCTGTTTGGGGGTCGCCTTCAAAAAGCCAATCGCTTGGTTTGTGTTGTTGTGCGTACTTGCGGAGTAGCGTCAAGGTGTTGGTACTCATATTTACGATACGGTCTTTGTCGCCTTTGGCCGAGCGAACATGAATCGTCATATTTTGAGAGTTGATGTCGGTCACTTTCAAGGTAGCTATTTCTGAGAGACGCAGCCCACTTTGGTAGGCCAACGTAAGCATGGCTTTGTGTTTGAGGTATTTACAGGCATCAATAATGGCTTTTATTTCTTCGATGGTATAGCTTTTGGGCAAGGTTTGGCTTTGTTTGATGTCAATATTGAGCCACCCTACTTGTCGTCCTGCTATTTTTTCAAAGTAAAATTTTAGAGCCATAGCTTCTACTCTCAGGCTCCCTGGCTTGTATTTTTTCTTATTTTTGAGCATCAGCAGGTAATCTTCCACGATGCTTATTTCTACTTGGTTAATGTCTGCTTTTGCACCAATAAAATTCAGAAACCTAAAGAGACTGAGTTTGTAGTTTTTGATGCTTTTGAAGGCATAATTTGTCAGTTGCATACGCCGCACTAATGCCAACACAGCGGGGTGTTTTTCTAACTCAGAATAGTTGGGAATATTAGCAAAACGTTTTGGACCAGAGGCCGAATAAACCTCTTTCTTGGTGGCATTTGGCTTGTAAAACTTCACCAACTCAGGCGAAAAACGGCAATTTTCCTTTCCAAACAATTGCCCAATTTTCACCACGTTTGCACGGGTGTTGGGCACAAGCCAACAGCGCAGCGAGCGACTCCAACGTCGGCCTTCAATCTGACGAATGCGCTCATTCCAAACGGGGTCGCTGGCAAACTCCACGCTGATTTCGGTGGAGTCGTCAGAGAGGTTACACTTTATCATGTTTTGATTTCAGGATTTGCATGTTGTTGGCTCTGATTTTGTAAGTACTACGCTCAATGCCTTCTTTGTCGGTGTAGCGTTCGTTACGGAGTTTACCTTCGATATAGACCATATCGCCTTTTTGAAGGTATTTTAGGGCTACATCTGCCAAACCACCCCAAAGCTCTATACGATGCCAATCTGTGATTTCTACTTTCTGAGCGTTTTTGTCGGTGTATGTCTCAGAAGTAGCAATACTAAACGTAACCACTTGGTCACCACTGGGTAAAATACGGCTTTCGGGGTTGCCACCCAAATTGCCGATGAGACTAACGCTATTTAATGATGCCATTTTGATTGTAATAGGTTTATGACTTACGCTTTCGGGTTAAAAACAGGTTTGATAAAGTTGGGAGACTCTGCTTGAGTGACCCTATCAGGACTTTAAGAGCGAAAACCCCAACAAAAAACCTTCGACAAAGCCCTGATAATCAAATAACAAAGCTTTGTCGAAGGTTTAAAAGAGCCTGCGGTTTAGCCAGCCAAGCTCACTACCAAGTCATCTTGCTCTACTACTGCACCTTCTTGCAAAGCAATGGCGCTCACTTTGCCCTCAGCCGGAGCCGCCACGATGCTCTCCATCTTCATGGCTTCAATCACAAACAGTGGTTGGTTTTTCTTGACTTCATCGCCAATTTTCACCAATATTTTTGTCAAACGCCCTTGTAGTGGTGCACCCACATCGCCAGCTTTGCTTGCTTTGGCGTATTGTGGTTTTATTACCTTTACGTTGTTGTTTTTGACCCTAATGCGGCGAGCCTGTCCGTTGAGATCAAACGTAACGGTGCAGAAGCCCTGCTCGTCGGGTTCGCTCACAAACAGGAGTTTTACCAATATGTCTTTGCCTTCGTCTATGCGAACCATGATTTCTTCGTCGGGCTTTAAACCATAGAAGAACGACAGCGAAGGCAGCTTGCTTACGTCGCCGTATTGCTCACGGGCAGTGTAAAATTCTTCATAGACCTTAGGGTACATTTTGTAGGAAAGGTACTCCAAAAAGCCATCGTTGTGCGGAAACTGGTTGGCAAAAACTTTAAAATCAGCATCAAAATCAATGGGTTTGATATGGTCGTTCGGGCGACCTGTAATGGGTGCTTCACCTTTCAGGATAATCTTTTGAAGCTCTTGCGGGAAACCGCCATAGGGCTGCCCCAACTCTCCTTTAAAAAACCCTTTGACTGATTCTGGAAACGAAATGGAATCTCCTCTTCTGAAAATTTCGTCTGGTGTAAGGTTATTGGCTGTCATAAAAATAGCCATGTCGCCCACCACTTTCGACGACGGCGTTACCTTCACAATATCACCAAAAAGCTGATTGGCAAGGGTATAGTTTTTCTTCAATACCTCAAATTTGTCTCCCACGCCAAGGGCAATGGCTTGTTGGCGCAGGTTCGAGAACTGCCCACCGGGTACTTCGTTGTCATATACTTCGGCAGAGCCAGCTTTCATGCCGCTTTCAAAGGGAGCATAAAACTCTCGCACGTCTTCCCAATAGTTAGAGTAAGCATTGAGGCTTGGCAAGTCCATAGCACATTCACGCTCATGGCCTTGCATCATAGCTACCACTGAATTCAAATTAGGGTTCGAAGTCAAGCCCGACATAGCACCCAAAGCCCCGTCCACAATGTCAATACCTGCTTCAATGGCTTTCAGATAAGTAGCAGGCTGAATAGAACTCGTATCGTGCGTGTGCAGGTGAATAGGCACATTGACGGCCTTTTTTAGTTCTCTTACCAACACTTCGGCTGCAAACGGCTTGAGTACTCCAGCCATGTCTTTAATACCAATGATGTGTGCCCCTTCGTCTTCTAACTGACGGGCCATATCGAGGTAGTATTGAAGCGAATATTTGTAGTTAGGGTTGTTTTGGTGTTGTAGAAAATCTCCTGTATAACAAATAGCTGCTTCGGCAATACCTCCAGTGCGTTCTTTAACAGCTTTGATAGAAACCTTCATGGCCTCTACCCAGTTGAGCGAGTCAAAAATACGAAATACGTCCACACCAGTATCCCATGATTTTTCAATGAATTTCTCAATCAAATTGTCTGGATACGCACTATAACCCACTGCATTAGAGCCTCTTATGAGCATTTGGAGCAACATATTAGGCATGGCTTCTCTAAACGCAGCAAGGCGTTTCCAGGGGCACTCGTGCAAAAAGCGCATGGCTACATCAAAAGTAGCACCACCCCATACTTCCATCGAAAACAACTGCGGATGCGCTTTGGCAAAGCCTTCGGCTACTTTGAGCATATCGGCTGTACGCACACGGGTAGCCAAAAGGCTTTGATGCCCGTCACGAAAGGTCGTGTCGGTGTAGAGTATCTGCTTTTGGTCTTTTACCCAATGCACAAACTTGTCACGCCCCATGCGGGTAAGGCGATCTTTGTTACCAAGTGGGTAGTCAGCATATTCGTCAAAATCAGGCGCTTTTGGGTGTCTGAAAGGCTTGGTTGGCTTCTCTTTAACTTCGGGATGCCCGTTTACAATTACATTGGCAAGGTAGTTCAAGGCTTTTGTAGAACGGTCTTGTGGTTTACGAAGCTGGAACAACTCAGGATGAGAGTCAATGAATTGCACAGTAGCCTTGCCTTGCTGAAAAACATCGTGCGAAATCACGTTCATCAAAAACGGGATATTGGTTTTTACCCCTCTGATTCTGAACTCAACCAAGGCCCGTTGGAGGCGTTGAATAGCGCCTTTGAAGGTACGCCCCGACGACGAAACTTTTACCAACATTGAGTCAAAATAAGGCGAAATTTTTACGCCTGGGTAACTACTGCCTTCGTCGAGACGGATACCAAAGCCGGCTGCATTTCGATAGGCAATGATGGTACCAAAGTCAGGTTTGAAGCCATTGGCTGGGTCTTCGGTGGTAATACGGCACTGAATGGCAAAGCCGTCTTTGTGTACGTCTGCTTGTGAGTGTAGGTAAATGCCGTTGTCGGAGAGCTTGTAGTTCATCGCAATCAAGATTTGCGAACGAACAATGTCAATTCCCGTGATTTCTTCGGTAATGGTATGCTCTACCTGAATCCGTGGATTAACCTCAATAAAGTAGATATTTTCGTCTCTATCCACCAAAAACTCAACTGTTCCTGCGTTAGAATAGCTTACTTCTTTGCCAATGGCGATGGCATATTGATAGAGTTTTTCACGGGTTTCGTCTTTTAAGTCAATTGAAGGGGCCACTTCTACCACTTTCTGAAAACGCCGCTGCACCGAGCAGTCACGCTCGTAGAGGTGTACTAAATTACCATGATTATCGCCAAGTAACTGAACCTCAATGTGTTTGGGATTTTCGATGAATTTTTCAATGAAAATGGTGTCGTCTCCAAAAGCATTCTTGGCTTCGTTACGGGCTTCATTGAAGGATTTTTCAAGGCTCTCAACGTCTCGCACCACACGCATGCCACGTCCACCACCGCCAGCAGCAGCTTTTACCATTACCGGAAACCCAATACGAGTGGCTTCGGAAAGGGCTGTGGGGTAGTCCACCAAGTCTTTTTGAGAGTCTTGAATAATGGGTAAGCCTGCTTTGATGGCAGCTGTTTTTGCAGCCACTTTGTCGCCGAGGGCTTCCATGGCTTCGGGAGTAGGGCCTACAAAGATAATGCCCTCCTCTCGGCAACGACGAGCCAACCGAACGTTTTCGGACAAAAACCCGTAACCCGGATGAATGGCATCAATGCGCTTATGTTTGGCCAATTGAATGATGCCCTCCACGTCCAGATAGGGTTTCAAAGGCTCATCGTCTTTGCCAATTTGATAGGCTTCATCAGCTTTGTAACGGTGAAGGCTGTATCGGTCTTCGTAAGTGTAAAGGGCAACAGTGCGGATGTTCAGCTCTGTGGCTGCCCGCATAATGCGGATAGCGATTTCGCCTCGGTTGGCAACTAACAAGCTGCGGATTTTACGGACGTATTGAAGTGCCATATTGGGTGGTAGATTGCGAATTTTGATTGTGTAAAGATAATTTAGCCAATTTTCAAAAAATCAGGTTATTCCTTTTATTAGAATCTTTTAAAAATCTTACAAAAGTGTAAAAAATAGTATGGATTTCTTGGAAAAATAACAATAAAATTTTGTAATTCTTGGAAAGATGAAATATTATTTGGGTTCGGTACAATTTGAAAACGTTATCATTAAACTTTGTTGGTTTTAGTTTATCAAAGATAAGAATTTAGTATCTTGCACTCGCTTTATGTTGCTTCCTTTTCATCTTAACTTATGCCTATTACTCCCTATACTGGTACATTTGGTACTACTCAACTCAAGCACCTTTTACGCCGAACACTGTTTGGTGTTACAAAAGCCGATTTAGCTGCTTTTTCGGGACAAACAATGTCCCAAGTAGTTACAAGTTTGTTAAACCCAGCCTCGCCAAGCCCTTTACCACCAGTAGTTGATTACACCGGCGACCCAACCATTGCCCAAGGAAGCACTTGGGTAAACGGCCCGAGTGATAGCAATTATCAATCTCAACGGCAGCAGTCTATTAGAGGCTGGTGGATTGGCCTAATGGTCAATCAGAATCGGGACATTCTCGAAAAAATGGTGCTGTTTTGGCATAATCATGCGCCTACTGATCTGGGTAATCCAAATGAAGCTATTTATTGCTATCGTTACAATAAATTGTTGCGAGACAATGCGTTAGGTAACTTCAAAACATTTATTCGCCAACTGACGATTGATGCAGCCATGCTGTATTATTTAGACGGGCGAAACAACAGTAAAAATGCCCCCAATGAGAACTATGCCCGTGAATTGCAAGAACTTTTCACTGTGGGTAAAGATACCTCTCCGTATTATACCGAAGCCGACGTTCAAGCTGCTGCAAAAGTGCTTACTGGGTGGCGAGTTGACAATACAACCCTAACCAGCTATTTTGACTCATCAAGACACGATACAGCAACCAAAACCTTTTCTACGTTTTATGGGGGTGCTACCATAGCAGGCACGGGCTGGGCTAACGCAGGTTATGATGAGCTGGATGCTTTGCTCAATATGATTTTTGCCAAGGCTGAGGTAGCTAAGTATATTGTTCGCAAGCTTTATCGTTTTTTTGTGTATTACAAGATTGATGCTACGGTTGAGGCTAATGTTATTGTACCATTGGCTGATCTGTTTCGGACTGGGCCAGTGGGCGGGCAACCTTATGATATCAAACCAGTAATGGAAGCCCTGCTCACCAGTGACCACTTTTACCAATCTGCTCAAATAGGTTGTATGATTAAAAACCCAATAGATTACGTGGTGGGCTTTGCTCGTGTATTTAATGTAGATTTTCCGGCTGCTTCTGATCCAAATAATCAGTATAGAAACTGGCGATATTTACATGACAGTGCCTATGCGATGCAAATGCGGGTAGGCAATCCACCTAATGTAGCAGGCTGGCCAGCTTATTATCAAGAACCTAATTTTCATGAACTTTGGGTTAATTCCGAGACCCTGCGCAAGCGTAAAGAATTTACTGATAGGCTCATTACAAGCAACTTTAATGGCAGCAATATGGATGTGATTGCATTTACTGCCACTCTCAATTCTCCCGCTGACCCTAATTTGTTGATTGATGAAGTAATTCAGTTAGTGCATATAATTGACTCGGACTCAAGCATAAAAACACAATTAAAAAGTATTTTGCTTTCGGGGCAGGCCACTGATAATTATTGGACTGACGCTTGGAATGCTTATTTATCAAACCCAAGCACTTCTAACACTAACACAGTAAAAAATCGCTTGAATAGTTTTTATCAAGCCATTGTGGGTATGGCTGAGTATTTGTTGCATTAACTACTAAGACAAGAGAAATCAAGATTTGAGACAAGAGATGTTGAGAGTAGAGACAAAAGAACTTTACATAGCATGTACGCCTATTTAATCAACAAGTTAACTCTCTCAATTGTCAACAAACTGTGTAAAAAACACAGTTTCTCCAAACCAATCCTTTTATGAAACGTAGAGATTTCCTTAAAAATATAGCTGGGCCAGCTGCAGTAGTTCCTTTTTTTTCTAACCGCCTTTTTGCAAAAGCGCTGAACCCGCTTCAGTTGCACCCTACGTTGTTGGGGATGCTTGCCCAACAAGATGACCGAGTGCTGGTGGTCGTGCAGATGACGGGTGGCAACGATGGTCTTAACATGGTTTTGCCCTTAGATCAGTACACAAATCTGGCGGCTGCTCGTGCAAGTATTCTTATTCCAGATACGTCCGCATTGGTATTAGGCTCTTCGCAAACAGGTTTGCATCCTGCCATGACCGGCCTCAAAACATTGTACGACCAAAACAAACTTACAGTGGTCCAGGGTGTTAGTTACACCAGTCAAAGTCTCTCCCATTTTCGAGGAACCGACATTTGGAACTCTGCCTCAGACAGTGCCACTGTATTAACTACTGGTTGGCTGGGGCGTTATCTTGAATATGCTTTTCCTGGCTACCCCAGTGCTTATCCGAGTGTGCAAATGCCCGACCCATTAGCCATTCAGATTGGCTCTAATTTGTCGAGTGCCCTAATGGGCTATCAAATTAGTACAGGACAAACAGTACCTACCAGTTTTTCGGGATCTATCACTCAGTTATTATCTTATGCTAACTCAACTGTCCCATCGGGCAATGCAGGTACTGAGTTGCAATACCTACGTAACCAACAAGCTCAGGCAAATCAATACGCCAGCACAATTATAAGTAGTTGGAATGCTGGCACCAATATGGCTGCATATGCTCCATCGTCGTCATCAAGTATTGCCCAGCAGCTCAAAATTGTAGCTCGGCTTATTAAAGGAGGGCTAAAAACTCGTATTTATTACGTGAGTCTTGGAAGTTTTGATACCCATAGTGCACAGGTAGATAACACAGACCACACCATTGGCACGCATGCTACATTGTTGGGGTCTATGAGTAGTGCTATTGCTGCTTTTCAAGAAGATTTAAGGCTGATGGGGCTTGAAGACCGAGTCATTGGCCTCACTTACTCAGAGTTTGGACGCAGGGTTATATCAAATGCCTCTGTTGGTACCGACCATGGTGTGGCAGCTCCTATGTTTATTTTTGGTAAAAGGGTAAACCCTGGCATTTTGGGTAGCAATCCTGTCATTCCAGCAGGAGCAACAACCTCAACCCAAGTGCCAATGCAGTATAGTTTTCATCAGATTTACACTTCTATCCTGAACGAATGGTTTTGTGTGCCAACTGGCGATGCCCAAACTATCTTGTCCAATAGTTTGGCAGCGGCTCCTGTTACTACTGCTTGTACTCAAACTGCCTTGCCTGTTACCATGACAGAATTTGGCGTAGAACCTGCCAACCTGCGAGATGCCCACGTGTATTGGACAACCATAGCAGAAGATAATGTAGAGAAATTCATCATTGAACGCTCTACCGATGCTTCGGAGTTTATGCGAGTGGGCGAAGTAGCCGCCAAAGGCCACAGCCACGATACCACCCGCTACGAATATTTAGATAAAGATTTGCCAATAGAAAAAACAACTACGTTTTATTATCGAATCAAATCGCAAGATTTGGACGGAAGCATGAGCATCAGCAAAATAAAATCAGTCGTATTTAATCCAGACCAGTTTACGCTCGATGTGTATCCAAACCCAACCAAAGGCGATGTATGGGTACGCATTAACAGTGGTGTAGATCGTGATTTACCTTGTGATGTAACGGTGGTTGATACTTTTGGCAGACCTATGTACCGTTTAGAAGGAGAATATCTCCAAAACCACCAAGCCCTCAAACTCAGTCTAAATGACATTGCCGCTGGGGTTTATTTGGTGCAAGTCAAAAATGGCTCGCATCAAGAAACCCGCCGATTGGTGTTACAATAGTAGTTTTCTAAGATTGCGTTTTTGCCGTTTGTACATAAATAGCCCCATTCGTCTGTTTTTGAAGGGATAGCTGCTAACAAATTGTCATTATGCAATCATAAAAGCCATGAAAACTAATTGTTATGCAAGCCAATTCAACAACCAACAGCCCTTCTGCAATTGTAGGAGGCAATTCAGAGCGTATTCAACTTATTGATGGACTTCGAGGTTTTGCCCTTTTGGGTATTCTGATTGCCCACATTACCTACTGGTTTAATGCTGGTCCAATACCCAGTCAGGTATTTGAGAAATTTAGTGATGTTGGTTTTCAAATTGCCTCAACTTTTGAAGGGATTTTTATTTCTGGAAAATTCTATACCTTTTTCTCTTTTTTGTTTGGACTTAGTTTTGCGCTACAAATGGGCAGTAAGTCCTTCACCATCAGCCGATTTGCCTGGCGATTAGTCATTTTGGGGCTTATTGGCATTATCCATAGTCTTCACTGGCGAGGTGATATTCTGAGCATTTATTTTGTGGTTGGTTTCGTCATGATTCTGTTCCGAAATTCCTCAGATAAACTATTGGTTGTCTTGTCGTTCCTCTTGATTCTGAATGTACCAAGCCGTATTCGAGAGGGCTATTTGTATGCTGTGCCAAGCCTCCCTCCTACCCAACAAGAACAAAAAGTTTACGAACAAAAAACGCAAGCCTATTGGGATATGCTCAAAGGAGGTAATTACGGTGAATTATTGAAAGCCAATGTGACAGCCTTTACTGATAAATTTCAGTTTCAGTATGAAAGTGGGCGTATTTACATTACACTTGGGTATTTTTTATTGGGGCTGTTGGCTGGCCGGCGAAAGTGGTTTTCAAGTTTTACCGAAAACAAGATTTTCTTCAAAAAATGGCTCAAAATCAGTGGGTTTGCCACGCTCGGTATTATTGCAATTGCTATTCCGCTTGGTATTCTTTTTGGCAATGGCGAACCCAAGCCTTGGTTCAATTTTGTGATGGGTTCGTTGTTTGATGCCCACAGTATGTTTTTAACCTTTTTTTATGTGATTGGGATGGCTTTCTTATTCCAAAAAAACAGTTGGCAAGCCATGCTTCATCACTTTGCTGTTATTGGCAAGCTGGCACTTACTACCTATCTGAGCCAAACACTTATTGGTATTATTTTATTCTATGGCATTGGGTTCAACCTAATTGGCGAGGTTAATCCGTGGATTTGCCTGCTGCTCACCATACCTGTATTTGGTCTTCAAGTTTGGTTTAGTCATTGGTGGCTGTCACGTTTTAACTATGGCCCTGTAGAATGGCTCTGGCGTTCGCTTACCTTTCTCAAATGGCAACCTCTTGAACGTCAACAAGGTGTGTATTCTACCGAAACAATAGAATGACTTCTTAAACAATCATCTATTGGTCTTCGTTTATACGCTTATTAAGCTATTCAAATAGTCCGTTTGTATATTGTTTCATGCCGTTGATGGAATTGCCTTTTTGTAAGTTAAAACGAGTTGCGTACCTTTCGGTAAAAATAAATCCTAAAACCAATGAAAAAACTTTTGTTAGTTGCTGTGATGTCGGTATTTGTTATCGGCAAAGCCTCTGCCCAAACGGTTGACGAAATCGTAGCTAAGTATATGGCTGCCGTAGGGGGAGATAAATGGAATACCGTAACTGCTATGCAGACTATTGCCACGATGTCGGGAGGAAATGGTATGGAAATGGAACTAACCACTACGGTGGTGAAAGACAAAGCCTACAAATGGGATATGAACGGAGGGATGTTTCAGATGACCCGTTGTATCAATGGCGATGAGGGATGGTCCACCAATCCACGCAACGGTGGTGCAGCCGAAGCCATGACTCCGGAGCAAGTAGCTGCTCAAAAAGACCTTATTGAACTGCCTACCCCACTCTTTGATTACAAAACCAAAGGCCATACGGCCGAATTGGTTGGCAAAGAAACCGTGGACGGCAAGGAAATGTTCAAAATTAAGCTCACCAAGAAAAGTGGCGGAGTTGACCATTACTACGTGGACGCAACTACATTCTTGATTGCTAAACGGACAATGGTTCAAAACATGATGGGGCGTGAAATCCAGTCTGAGTTAATATTTTCTAACTATAAAGATGTAGAAGGACTTAAAATTGCTTACGCAACCGAAACCAAACGAATTGGTGGTCAAGGCGGCCCTGGCGGACAGGGTGGTCAAGGCGGTGGTGGTGGACAAGGCGGCGGTGGCCGTGGTGGATTTGGTGGTGGGCCTACTACTGTTGATAAGGTTAAAATAAACCCCAAAATCAACGAAAAAGATTTTAAAATGCCGAAATAAAGGAGCCAGAAGTGAGTAATGAGATGCAAAAATCGAAAATATTGAATAACAATTGCCACTTTTCATTACTCACCCCTCTCAGTAATTCTCTCTTCACGTTCAATAACTTTTAATCATTTAATCAAAATTCATTCAAAACCAATGAAAAAATCATTCTTTTTGGCGGCTATCGCTACAGTCGCTATTTCGGCAAGTGCTTTTTCACAATCTGTTGATGAAATCGTAGAAAAACACATTGCTGCCCGGGGTGGTGCTGACAAAATCAAGGGAATCACTTCGGTTGTTCAAGAAAATTCGCTTTCGGTACAAGGCATGGATATCCCCATGAAAATAACCACACTGACAGGCAAAGGCTTACGTCAAGAACTGGAAGTAATGGGTAATCAAATGATAACCGCCGTAGATGGCGAAGCAGGCTGGGTAGTAATGCCTGCAATGATGGGTGGCTCAGGTTCGCCTGAAGATATGACTGCCGACCAACTCAAGGGTGCCAAAGTTGGTCTTGACCCAACAGGTGGTTTGTTCAACTACAAAGAAAAAGGCTCTACTATTGAGTTAGTTGGGAAAGAAAAAGTAAACGGCTCCGATGCCTTTAACCTCAAAGTAACCAATAAAGACGGATTCTCTACTAACCTACTTATAGATGCCACTACTTATTTACTGAGTAAAACCGTTGCAACAACTTCACAAGCCGGACAAACATTTACTCAAGAAATGTGGTTTACTAACTACAAAGATGTAGATGGAATCAAGTTTGCCCATACTTCTGAAATGACAAGCCCAATGGGTGGTACCATGACCTTAACTACAAATAAAGTAACCGTAAATGGTACGGTGGATCCTGCTATCTTTAAGAAACCTGCTAAATAATTTCCAGACTGTAACTCAACTTTTTTAACTTTATCTGTTCCATGAAAATCAAACAAATCATTGCTTCGGCTCTGGTTGCTGTTACTTTTGCAACAAGCTCATTTGCACAAACTGCCGACGAAGTTATCGCCAAACACTTAGCCGCTATGGGGGGGGTAGATAAACTTAAGGCCATTACTTCAGTAAAGATGGAAGCCAAAATACAGTCTCCACAAGCACCAGGTATGGACATCATCATGACCATGTCGGCTCAAAACAGTAAAGGCTTTAGGCAAGACATTACTATTATGAATATGGCCATACAAGCAGGCTATGATGGCACTACCGCTTGGCAAAATGCACCAGCCATGATGGGTGGCTCTGGTAATCCTGAACCACTACCAGCCGAGCAAGCTGAACGGATGAAAGAACAAATTGACTTGGCTGGCACACTGGTTGATTATGCTGCTAAAGGACACACTGTTGAGCTCCTCGGCAAAGAAGACCTTGAAGGAACAGAGGTGTTCAAACTCAAAATCAACAAGAAAACAGGCGATACTGAGTATCAATTCATTGATGCCAGTTCTTATCTTGTTATCAAAACAGAATCTATTACCAAATTGAATGGGCAAGAAACTAAAAGCTCACAGTTACTCTCTAATTACAAAGAAGTAAATGGCTTAAAGTTTCCTTTTACTATTGAGCAAGACAACCCAATGATGGGGGGAGCATCAAGCGTTAATTTTACTACTATTTTAATCAATGTCCCTGTTGACGAAAGTACATTTAAAATGCCAGCTAAAAAATAATGTTAACGTAATTGGTTAATCATTATGAGAAGCGATAAGTAAAGTTTTTAACTCTACTTGTCGCTTCTTTAATTTTAAAATCGTTTCACCACCATAACTTTACCTTCAACAAACCATGAAAAAAACAGTACTTATTTTGTTTGTTAGTTGTATTAGCCTCGTTACTCAAGCACAAAAAGCCAAAATCACTTCAGCTACTTTGGGCATGATGGAGGCTCGTCATATTGGTCCTGCCGTAATGGGTGGGCGCATCACTGCCATTGAGGGCGTAAATCGTACACCTCGGGTTGTGTATGTAGGCACTGCTGGCGGTGGCATCTGGAAAACTACTAATGCTGGTGGCTCTTTCACACCATTGTTTGATAAACATCCGCAATCTATTGGTGCTCTGGCTATTGACCAAGCTCGTCCCGACACCGTTTGGGCAGGCACGGGTGAGTCTAATATGCGAAACTCTGTATCGGTTGGCTTGGGTATTTATCGCTCTACCGATGGTGGCAATAACTGGACAAAAATGGGTTTAGAAAACTCCGAACACATTTCTAAGATTATTATCCATCCCAAAGACCCCAACACACTTTTTGTATCAGTACCAGGCAAATTATGGTCAGATAGCGAAGATAGAGGGCTTTACAAGACCACAGACGGTGGCAAAACTTGGCAGAAAATCTTGTATGTTGATGCCAAAACAGGCTGTGCTGACCTTTTGATGGACCCTCGTAATCCAGATGTGCTGATTGCCTCAATGTGGCAGTTTAGGCGAACACCTTATTCATTTTCGTCGGGTGGGCCAAGTAGCGGACTACACAAATCAACTGACGGTGGCAAAACATGGAAAAAAATCACTCAAGGTTTACCAACAGGTGAGTTTGGGCGCATTGCTTTAGCTCTTGCTCCCTCAGCACCTGATAATGTGTTGGCTATTGTTGAAGCCAAAAACACAGGCCTCTACATTTCCTCAGATGGTGGCGAAACTTGGAAAGAGCAAAGTGCTACTGCCAACGTAAAAGCCAGACCGTTCTATTTCAGTACCTTAGTGGTAGATCCCAAAGAACCAAAACGGGTCTATCGCCCAGCCTTTTCGCTCTCTATTTCCGACGACGGGGGGTATTCGTTCACCGAAGCCAACAACAACGGTGGCTGGGTACACTCTGACCACCATGCGCTGTGGATTAACCCCAATAACACAACCGAAATGTACCTCGGTACCGATGGCGGCGTATATCGCAGTCTCGACAAAGGTTATACGTGGCAACACCTCAACAACATTCCGGTTTCACAGTTTTACCACGTGCAAGTGGACAACCAAACGCCTTACAACGTGATGGGTGGCTTGCAAGACAATGGCTCGTGGCTGTCGTCAAGCCTGAGTGTAGGTGGTATCGAAAACAAGGACTGGGAAAATGTAGGTGGTGGCGATGGTTTCTGGGTACAGCCTGATATGACTGACCCCAACGTAGTTTACAGTGAGTATCAAGGCGGCAATATGAGTCGTGTGAACAGAAAAACCAATGAAAGTGTTGATATTCAGCCCTATCCACAAGCTGGTGATGGCAAACTCCGTTGGAATTGGAATACCCCAATAGTGTCAAGTCCTACTAATCCAAAAGTATTTTATGCAGGGTCTCAATTCCTGTACAAAACTGATAATCAGG
Organism: Spirosomataceae bacterium; assembly: GCA_044228045.1. GTDB lineage: Bacteria > Bacteroidota > Bacteroidia > Cytophagales > Spirosomataceae > JAXLVB01. Next base: position 21,055 of record JBGAVQ010000021.1, on the reverse strand, counting down.
GCAATAAATGGACAAAAATTTCGCCAGACCTAACCACCAACGACCCCAAAAAGCAACAACAAGAAGAAAACGGGGGACTCACAGTGGATAACTCAGCGGCAGAAAACCACTGTACTATTTTTGCAGTGAGTGAATCGCCCTTAGACCAAAATGTAATTTATGCTGGTACCGACGACGGTAATTTGCAAGTAACCACCGACGGAGGCAAAAACTGGTCACTGATTTCTAAAAACATACCAGTCGTGCCCGCAGGTACGTGGGTGAGCAGTATTGAGGCAAGTCGTTTTGATAAAAACGTAGTGTTTGCCACCTTTGATAACCATGCGTACGGTGACTTGAAAACCTATGCTGCCAAGTCAAGCGATATGGGCAAAACTTGGAAACTCTTGACCAGTTCGACAGACTTGAAAGGCTTTGCTCACAAAATCAAAGAAGATTTATTGAACAAAGACCTCCTTTGGCTGGGCACCGAAATGGGCTTGTACGTGAGCCTCGACGGAGGCGAAAGTTGGACACAATTCAAAGCCAATGTGCCTGATTATGTGGCTGTTCGGGACATTGTGATTCATCCGATTACCAACGACATCGTGTTGGCTACACACGGACGTGGCATTTTGATTATAGACGACATTTCGCCACTTCGGAATTTGGACGACAAACTTCTTAATGCCGATGTAGCCCTTTTGCCCACTCGCCCTACGCCAGTTACGGTTGGTCATTATGGTGGTATCTTTTCATTCCCTTCGGGTGGCGGCTGGGTTGGTGCTAACTCCACCGAAAGTGCAACTATTGTGTATTACCTTAAAGACCGGGTGATGTCCGGTGATGTAAAAGTTGATATTTACGATGAAAAGGGCAATTTTTTGGTAAGCTTGCCAGGCACTAAACGCAAGGGAATCAACAAATTAGGCTGGAACATGAAACTCAAACCACCACGCTCGGCACAAGGTGCCAATGTTCAAGAAATTGGAGCAATGGCAGGTGTATTTGGTCCATTAGCCAAACCCGGCACATACCAAATCAAACTCACGGCAGGTAATAAAGTAGTAGATGGCAAGATAGAACTGATTCCAGACCCTAAATCAGGAATCACAGCTGAACAACGGGAGCAACGCTACAAAACAGGAGCCGAATTGTACAAAATGGTAGAAGATTTGGCATATTTAACCGCCCAGGTAAAAGGACTGCAAGATTCTATCAATGTAAGAATGCCTTTGGTGAAAAACCCCAAACTTAAAGCCGAAATGCAGGGCTTGCATGACAAATTAGAGGGACTTCGCAAAGAAATAGTAGCCACTAAGGAATCTTCTGGCATTACGGGTGAAGAAAGATTGCGGGAACGAATTGGTAAACTTTACATTTTGGTCGAAAACCAAGATAGCAAGCCAACAGACTCACAAATAGAGCGTTCGCAAACCTTAAAAACAGAGTTGAAACAGTCGGAAACAACAGCTCAAACGCATTTTGCTTTGCTACCAAAAATAAATGCACAACTCAGCAAGGCTAAGATAGCTCCGCTTACGATTTTAGAAAAATCACAGTTCGAGAAAAAGAACGATGCCCCAGCCCGTGTTGGCGGTGGAGGCAATTAAGCTGTTTTAATAGCATTGCAAAAGCGGAGGCAGCCCCTCCGCTTTTTTGTGTTTTTATGGGTATGCTATTTTGAAAAATTGCAAATTCACAAATTTCCAATCTATTCAATCCCATATTCTGATTTTGTTCTCTATCTTTATCGGTTTCAATTACCAAACCTATGATGTCTGTACCTTTATCCTATTTAGACTTTAAAACATATTGGAAGAATAACATCGAATCGCTTGTCAATCAATATGTTACAGGCAAGTCTTCGTTTATTCCACAACTACTACCCGAAGATGCTATCCAGATTCCGGCACAGGCCATCCTTTATTGGCTTGAGCAACGCTACGGGGCAATGGCTCGCAAGGCCCTCAATCCTAACGAAACCATCCAAAGCTCAGTAGCTGAACATACTGACACCCAGTGGATTAAATCAGCTAATATGGTTGGCATCAATGTCCGTACTATTGGCAGTTTTTTCAACATTATTAAATATTCGCTCACCTTACCCGAAACCCAAGATTCCATCCATATTTTGCCCATTTGGGAGCCTGGTGTGGTGTCAAGTTTGTATGGAATCACGAGTTGGAACCTCAATACCGAATTCTTTAGCCAAGAACTCGCCCAAACTTTACCGCATTTAGATACAGTAGAAAAACAGCTAAAAGTTACCATCAACCTCATACACCTCACAGGGCGAACGGTTGGCATGGATGTGATTCCGCATACAGACCGGTATTCAGAAATTGCACTTGCGAACCCTCATTATTTTGAGTGGCTTCGACGGCGAGAGTTTGAGATTCTTGACCATTCGGCCAATTTGCATGAAGATGTTCAGCAGCTCATTATGAGTTGGTTACAACAAGTAGGCAGTGCTATTCAAACGGAGTCATTTCCTCCTACTGCCGAAGTATTTTTCAGTAGTCAATTTCCTGAAAATCAACGGATACGAGTATTATTTGGCGAAAAATCTGATTTTTGGGGACGAATCCATCGCCGAAACCAGTTGATTGACCTCTTGTTTTCAAAAGGTTTTGAACCGTTTCCGGCTACCATGGCCCCACCCTACCGAGGTTTGGCCGTAAGCCGACAAGAAAGTGCCAAAACAGTGGACGATGCTGGGCGAGTGTGGCGAGATTTTGTGATTACCCGTCCCGAACCCATGTCACGAGTATTTGGGCCGCTGGGTCGCTACAAACTTTACGAATGCAAAGACAATAACGCCAATTGGGAGATAGATTTTGACCGTCCTCGCCTCGAAGTGTGGGATTATGTGCGGGAACATTTCGCTGAAATTGCCCGCTTTTACAACTTTGACTTCATGCGAGGCGATATGTCGCATGTGCAAATGCGACCCGAGGGCGTGCCTGCCCAACCCGATACCTTTTACGACATTCATAAAGCAATCAAAGCCTATATTCGGCAAGAAAAACCTTACTTTGGGTATTTTGCAGAGAGTTTTTTGGCGCCACCAAACCTGATGGCCTACGGCAACGAACCCGACCATTTAGAAGCCTCCGATGCCGACTCTACCCTCGGCGACTTGCAAAACATGGTGGTGGGTTCAGCTGAATTTATGCGTCATTTTAGTGAGTACGATGCCCTACTTCGTAGCAGACAATTTGCGCCTAACTTCACCGTACTCACTGCCGATAAAGATGACCCTCGTTTTGATAAATTTTATGTGTGGGGCAATGAGCTACGGCAATTTATAGCGTTTTTTTTGACAGACATGCCCAGCTACACGGCCTTGGGTTTTGAAGTAAGAGACCAACACCTAAGCCCTGCACCCAACGAAAACTATACCAAGTTGTATGTGTTTCAGATGTCGCATGGGCCTAATGCTACGCATGGGCCATACCAATGGGGACAAAACGGTGCGTTGTTTCATCACCTAACTCGTTTGAAAAATTATGCGGATTTGATTTTACCAGAAATCAAGCAAAAGCCGATACGTTGGTTGATTCCTCCTGATGCCACAGCAACCAGCAAAGTAATTGCTTGGACACAAGCCGAAGCCCCAAAACACGTATTTGTAGCAAATTTAGATTTGGAACAGGACTCCCCGACCTTCACCCTTTCTGGCTTTGATTCCTTACAGTTTGAACTTTCGACAGCAAATGCAGAAACCACTGATTCTGAAGGCATTACATTGTTAAAAGGAGAAGGAAGGGCGTTTCGGATTGGGTAAAATTGCATTTGTTCACCAGTTTTGTAACGTCGGCGAGGTTTTGAACCTCCCCGACGTTGAAAACCCGTCTTACTTCAATCCCTTCAAAATCTCCTCAATTGCTTTATCTAACTGCGGGTCACGGTCTTCGAGGCGGTCGGTGAAGGTTTGTTTGATGTAAATATCAGGTTTTACACCTTCTTTTTCGATGTTTTTGCCATCGAGTGTGTAGCATCCCCACGAAGGTAGGCGATAAAACGAACCGTCCACCAAACCTTTGCCAGAGGTAAAAATAATCCAGCGGTAGGTTTCAGTTCCTATGATTTTCCCCAAGTTCAATGTTTTAAAACCTTCTGCTGTCATTTCGGCATCGCTCAATGATTGCTCGTTGATGAGTAAAATAATTGGTTTAGCTGCAGGCGAAAAATTAGGCTGTGGCGTGAGCTTGCCTTCACGATATTTCCACTGTAAATAAGGCTTTTGCGACAAAAAGTTCAGCACTAAGTCGTGTACGTTTCCACCCGTATTGTAGCGCAAATCAAAGATGAGGGCATCTTTTTTGTACCAGTCTTGGGTCATGTCAATCACAAACTTGTCGTATTCGCCCATGCCCATGTTCTTCATGTGTACGTACCCAATGCGATTTTTGCTTTTGCTGTCCACTTGGCTTTGGTTGTGGCTTATCCATTCGTCATAGAGGTTGTCGTTTTGTTGCCCAGTGCTGGTAGGATGCAGTTTTACGGTGTAAGGCGTTCCGTTGCGGTCAAAGGTGAGCTCGAGTTCGGCATCAAGCGAAGGTCTTGCAAAGTAATAATCACGGTTTTTAGCAGGATTTACCTCTTCACCATTTACTTTGGTCAAAATGTCGCCAGCTTGAATGTCCTTGCCTTTACGGTCAGCAACAGACTTCCTAATGATTCGTGCTACTCGATAGGGGTTTTCATCGTCAAACAAAATCCCTGTCGCCAGCGTGCGGGTGCTGTACTGTGTGTTTTCTTCATTTCCAAACGACGAAAAACCCATGTGCGACGAGTTAAGCTCACCCAACATATCGTTGAGGAGGATGCGTAAATCTTGGCGATTGTTCAGATACGGCACAAACTTGCTGTATCGTTCGTAAGTTTTTTTCCAGTCGAGGCCATGAAAGTTTTCATTATAGAAATTTTCCTCTACGTTGGCCCAGGTTTCTTGCACCATTTGCGAGAACTCATCGGCAAAATTCCGGCGAAAGGTAAATCCAATATCTATTTTCTCAACTTTGTTGGCATCTACATTCAGCTTATTGATATTACCCCCCATCAGCAGGTAATATTTGCCATCGGCTTGTACAAAATCATAACCAAATCCCGTTGCCCCATCAATTTTCTCAGTCTTGGTAGCCACAAAAGGCTCGTAGGTAGTTTTGAATAAATTGTTTGTACCCTCGTCGTGATTTGAGAGGTAAAAAACAAACGTTTTGGCATCTTTCTGAATCACAAAAGGGCCATTTTGCGCCCCAAAATTAGGCCCTACTTGCTCCAAGCGATCCATGATATCGTCCAAATCCAGTTCGATGGGCTTTATTTTCTTGGGTTCTTCTTTTTTCTCTTCGGGTTTCTTTTCGTCGGGCTTTTTGTCTTCTACTTTTTTGTCTGCCTCTTTCTTGGGTTCTTCTTTCTTGAACAGTTCAGCAAATTTATCGGCACGATACGGCGGGTCTATCTTGGTAAGAGGCAGGCGATACACCTTGGCATTGGGCGTTCCGAACGGATACGAGGGCTTGAGCCGCTGCGAAGTAAAATATAGGTAATTACCGTCTGGCGACCAGTAAGGGTCGGTTTCGGTCACACCTGTATTGGTAAGGTTGATGGTTTTGTTGGTAGCCAACTGATGAATAAAAATATCTTGCTCAAAATCACGATGTGCCGTAAAAACCACGTATTCATCATTAGGTGAAAACGACGGAGCTGTTGACTGAAACGCCCAAATTTCGTCTTTTGCGATGGTTTTGCTCACAAAAGTTTTGAGGTCAATGGTCCGTACTTCATCACGTCCACTGTTGTAAACGCCCATCGAGCGGTCTTTGTTAAGTACCAAATCACGGTTGTTGCGGGCATCAGAAGTAAGTTGTTTTTCGGAAACAGAGCCATCGGCAGCTATCGAGAACCAGTTTTGATAACCCCCTACGGTTTGACTAAAAATCAGGTTTCGGCTGTCTGAAAGCCACTTTACCTCCTCAACACGACCATCAGGGCGAGTTTTGATGAGTTGCACATATTTGCCTTCAATATCCGACACAAAAAGTTCGCCACGAGACACAAACGCCATTTTTTTATTGTCGGGGGCTACATCAAAAGCCGAAATATTGTTCCGCACATTAAAGTCTTGCGACTGAGGCAATGTAACATTTCGTACCACGTTGAAATTGAGCTTCTCCGAACGTTTTGAGGCTACATCATAAAGCCACAGCTGGTAGTCTTTTTCAAATACAATCTTCTCACCATTGGCACTCACTTGTGGGTATTTGATAGATTCCTTGAAGTTGGTGAGTTGCTTCTTTTTATTGTTGTCAAAGGTATAAAGGTTGTATTCTCCATTGTCTTCGTCCGACACAAAGTACAGTTTTCCATTTCGGTCAATGGTCACCCACATATCTTTACCACGATAGTCGGTGTATTTTTTGTATTCTTTGGTTTTGAGGTTATACGACTGAATATCAGGATTAAAATCACCTTTATAGCCTTTGCGTTGTGCCTGATTGTCGCTTTCCCAAGTGTCGTTAAAAAACAATTCGCCCGAAGTCGGGTGTTCGGCTACACTATGAATTCGGTTAAAGAAATGTGTAAAAATACGTTTGGGGGTTCCGCCTGTTACCGGAATGGTATAGGCCGTACCGCCATTGTAGGCACTTGAATTGATATAAATTTTCTGCGAATCCCACGACCAGCCATCTACTCGCTCGCCAGCTTCATGAAAAGTCATTTGCTTGATTTCGCCACCAGCTAAGGGCATCACATACACGTCAAGGCTACCATATTGGTTGGACGAAAAGGCAATCCATTTGCCATCGGGTGAGATTTTAGGGCGACTTTCGTTGCCTTGCATTGCTGTGAGGCGAGTAGCCGTTTTTGTGCTTAGGTCGGCCTTCCAAAGGTCGGTTTCGTAGCAATAAACAAGTGTTTTGCCGTCGGGGCTTAGGGTCGGAAACGAAGCGAAGTAGAGTTCGCTGGTTTGAGCGAAGGTTTTGCTAAAAACTATTAAACAAAGAATCAAAGAAAGGAAATAGGTTTTCATGGGCTTGTTAATGTATGTGTTTTGAAGTTTATTGTAAGAGGTCAGAAAACCTTACAAGAATGAATACTATGACGTTGAATTTTCCCAATAAGTTTGTTCATCCGCATCGGCAATCCAGTTACAGATCTGACGGTACGTCTGACCTTACTCAGATTAGTTACGAAGGTTTTTATTCAAACTTCATCGTTTAGCAAGTTAGGAAAGAAATTAAATCAATGACCACAGCGAATCATAAAATAGGCTTAAAGCAGAAAAAATCACCCGAAGTGGGTGATTTTTTCTGCTTTAACAAAGACTCCGTCCTATCTTAAACAGGAGGTTGTTTTTCATTATCTTCATTGTTTTTTGCCACAGATTCATTGATAACATCAACTTCTGTAATCTCGGCCTCGGAGGTTGTGGTAAGCTCACTATCAGTAGCTGCTTCTTCCATTAAATCATTGTCTTCTAACTGATTATCAATAAGTTCTTCGTTATTTTGATGCTGAGGATGGGTAAAAAACCTTCCTTGAAAAAACAAAATAGTAAATACTCCACAAAAAATAGAGGCATCAGCAAAATTAAAGATGGGATTTGAGTAGTAAGTGCCACCCCAAACTGGAATCCATTCGGGCAATTCGCCACGCCAGATATCAGCAAAAAACATATCTATCACCTGCCCATGAAACCACGGCGAAGGCGAGCCAAGCGGCGCATTATCTAAAAACACACCATAGAACGTGCTATCAATCACATTACCTATGGCTCCGCCCAAAATAGCCGCCACACACCACAACAAGCCGTCGTGCGCCCCATTATATGCCAATCGAGTCAAGTAGAAACCAATGCCAACCATGGCAAACATCCGGAATACACTCAACACCATTTTGCCATAACCATTGGGGATAAAATCTAATGTCATGCCAAAGGCCATACCTTCGTTGGTGACGTAATGCAGCTTGAACCAATTGCCTAAAATTGGAATTTCTTCTCCCTGAAACATATTGTAGTGAACCCACAATTTGATAGCTTGGTCAATGCTAATGAGTAAAATAGTAAGCAAAAAATATTTGTAGGGAGATTTCATGAATGCCGTTAATCGGATAATAAAGAAAAGTTGAGATAAATAATATTGCCTTTGAGTGGCAAAGTTACGACAAATTGGATAACAAAATCCCCCTTGTGTGCCACAATGTGTGCAATCGCAAGGGGGATTTTTATTGAGAACTATCGCAAGACTAACAATTTGCTGCCTTACGTCGCTCTACTTCTTTCTTGATAAGCATAAACTCACGACTGGCTTGCCCAGCTACAGAACTGTTTTCGGAAGCCCTCCTAAACAAGTACGGCATGACTGCTTCTACTGGACCATAAGGCACATATTTGGCCACATTATAGCCCGCTTTGGCCAAATTGTACGAAATGTTGTCGCTCATGCCCAACAATTGTGCAAAAAAGAAATGCTTATCATTGGTTTCAATGCCTAATTTTAGCATCTGCTTGGTCAAATATAAACAGCTATACTCATTGTGCGTACCCAAGCAAATAGACACTTGCTCCCTGTTTCGCACACAAAAATCAATGGCTTTATTAAAATCCCTATCTGTGTCTTCTTTAGTTTCCTGAATCGGCGAACAGTATTCTAATTCATGCGCACGATTACGTTCTTTTTCCATGTATGCGCCTCTCACCAACTTTGCTCCCAAAAAGTACCCTTTCTCAGCAGCTACGTCAGTGGCGTGTACTAAATTTTCGAGCATATCTTTGCGATATAGCTGAAAAGTATTGAAAACAATCGGCTGTTCCCGATTGTATTTTTCCATCATTTCGTAAGCAAGTCCGTCTATGGTGTCCTGAATCCAACTTTCTTCGCCATCTACAAATACTTTCACACCTAAATCATGCGCCTTGCTACACAACTTATCCATGCGTTGGCGTACTCGCTCAAACGACTCTTTTTCTTCGTCGCTCAACTCTTCTTCGGCTTGAATACGCTCCAACAAATCAAAATGGCCAATTCCCGTCACTTTAAAAACACAAAATGGAATGGCCGAATTATCTTTGGCTTTTTCAATAGTAAGCAAAATTTCTTTGGCAGTATGGTCAAAACTTTTTTCGTCGTCTTCTCCCTCTACCGAATAATCTAAGATAGTTCCAATCTTAGAATTATATAATTTTTTGATAGTTTTTTCACATTCTTTAATGTCTTCTCCACCACAAAACACCTCAAAAACCGTAGGTTTTATCAGGTATTTGATAGGAAGTTTGAGCATGAAGAACAATTTGATGAAAAAAGTCCCTACCTTTACGAGCCATTGCAGGTTCATACTGGCAAAAATCAAGTAAGTTTTACGAAGACGCCAAGTTGACTGTGAGGCAAAAGCGACAGAAGTGTCGTCAAAAGAAACCATTGGGGTTGAGTCAGTTACCCGCCCAGGTTTAGAAACAGTTGTAAGCATTGTCATGATGCAAGTTTCACAAAATCTTGGCCAGGGTTAAGTTATTAGAAAAGTGATTATCAGCCAAGTAACCGTAATTGAGACGCAAATATAACAGAAAAGATTCGCTCCCACGCAAGGGTTTTTTTTTATACTTCATCGAACTATCAACTAAGCCAAAAACAATGTTGCTCGTAGCAAGCGAGTTACCAAACGTTATTTGCAAAATAAAGCCCTAAACCAACGAAAATCAGGATTTTATCAACTAAAAACAAATGGCTTTTTTTTCTGGATTTTTGAAAAATTTCAGAAATTCAAGGCAAGTTAATTTGAACCGAGAAGTATTTTATCTGTAACACAATCAAAATGAGTGCACAATTAGACATCGTACCGTTGCAAGAATGGATGAACACCGGTGGAAAACCCCTCATCATTGCGGGTCCTTGCAGCGCCGAAACAGAAGAACAAGTTTGGGAAACCGTTACCCGTATTGCCAAAGAAGGCTACGCCAATGTAATTCGTGCAGGTGTGTGGAAGCCCCGCACCCGCCCAGGCAGTTTTGAAGGCATGGGCGAAGCTGCCTTGCCGTGGCTACAAGCCGTTAAAAAAGAAACTGGCTTGCCCATTGCCGTAGAAGTAGCAACACCTCAACACGTAGAGCTTGCTCTTAAGTATGGCATAGATATTTTGTGGATTGGTGCCCGTACCACCGTCAATCCATTCAATGTACAAGACTTGGCCGATGCCCTCAAAGGCGTTGACGTGCCAGTGTTAATCAAAAACCCTGTGAATCCAGACCTTCAACTCTGGATTGGTGCATTCGAGCGCATCAACAGGGCTGGCATTACCAAACTGGCGGCTATTCACCGTGGTTTTTCTAATGCCCAAGAAACCAAGTATCGCAACAGCCCTATGTGGCAAATTGCAATTGAGTTGAAGGCCTTGTTTCCTCAACTTCCACTCATTGGCGACCCAAGCCACATGGCTGGTAAGCGTGCTTACTTGTTTGAGCTGGCTCAACGGGCACTTGACCTCAATTACGACGGACTTATCATTGAAAGCCACCGTGAGCCAGACGTAGCATGGAGTGATGCCTCACAACAACTTACGCCAGAAGCTTTGGGCGAAATGTTGCACCAACTGGAAGTTCGTAAAAAAACGTATGGGGCTGATTATCAGAATGAATTGGAGCGTTTGCGTCAAAAAATTGATAACCTCGACCGTGAACTTTTAGAAGTATTGGCTGCTCGCATGGCCGTAGTAGAAAAACTCGGTGAGTACAAGCGTGACAATAACGTGGCGGTGTTTCAAGTAGATCGCTGGAAAGAAGTACACAAAAGCCGCCAAGATCAAGGCCAAAAATTGAACCTATATAGCGAATTGGTGGACGAAATGTTCAAACTAATTCACATGGAATCTATCCGTAAACAAACGGAAGTGATGAACCAACAGGCTGTTTAAGCAGAAAACGGCTGATGAAATACGATAAAAAAGGTTCAAGCGATGAGGCTTGAACCTTTTTTTGTATCTTACCCTCCCAATTTCATCAACTTTTGTATGAACAAACGTCGTTTCCTCAAAACCCTTACAGGGGGCTTTTCGTTGGCTACACTCAATTTAGAAAAAGTCTTTGCCGATGTATCTCATCTGTCGCCAAATCAACTGGCTGAAAATGAAGACCTTTGGTTTAAAATTCGCAACAGCTATCGCCTCAAACCCGACTACATCAATCTCGAAAATGGCTACTATTGCTTTCAGAATCAGGAAGTTTTAGAAAAGTACATTCAGCATATAAAAGACATAAACTATCAAGGTTCGTATTATATGCGAACCGTGCAGTTTGAAAATAAAGCCAATGCTCAAAAACAATTGGCTGAATTGCTGGGCTGCACTGCTGACGAATTGATTATTACCCGAAACACCACCGAATCGCTTGATACGGTAATTGCTGGTTATGACTGGAAACCTGGCGATGAAGCCGTAATGGCACAGCAAGACTATGGAGCCATGTTGGATATGTTTAAGCACCAAGCCCGCCGGTATGGTATGGTCAATAAAGTAATTTCGGTGCCTAATCATCCAAAGTCGGACGAAGAGATTGTTGAACTTTACGAAAAAGCCATCACACCACGCACTCGATTGTTGATGGTTTGTCATATGATTAACATTACGGGGCAGGTTTTACCCGTCCGAAAAATTGCGGACATGGCACATAAGCACGGGGTAGATGTAATGGTAGATGGTGCTCATGCCGTGGCTCATATCAACTTCAACATCAACGACTTAGGCTGCGACTATTACGGCAGTAGCCTTCACAAATGGCTAAGTTGCCCGCTTGGAGCAGGGCTGCTATATGTCAAGAAAGAGAAAATAAAAAACCTTTGGGCTATTTATGGCGATAGTGGTTATGCCGATACTGACATCAGGAAATTGAACCATACGGGTACGCATCCATGTGCAACAGATTTAACTATTTTGGATGCATTGGCAGTACTCAAAACCATTGGCATTGAGCAGAAAGAAGCTCGTTTGCGGTATTTGCAGCAGTATTGGACAAATAAGGTTCGTACCATACCTAAAATTGTGGTGAATACCCCTGTTGAGTCGTCAAGAGCGTGTGGCATTGCTAATGTAGGCATTGAGGGCATTAAGCCTGGTGAGTTGGCAAAACAATTATTAGAAAAATACAAAATCTGGACTGTCGCCATTGACTATGCCAACGTGAGGGGTGTTCGGGTTACACCCAATGTTTATACTACAACCCAAGAATTAGATCAGTTTGTGGCGGCATTGAAAGACTTGGCAACCACATAGTCACATAGAACACATAGTTTAAAAGAAATTTAGACCAGTTTGTAGCGGTTCTAAAAGACTTGGCAACCACAGCTTACGCAGCCCGTAGTCACATAGGACACATAGTTTACAATTTGAAATTGCATTTTTTCAACCTCGAAACCTTCAAAACATGAATTCATCCAGACGAAATTTTATTCAGTCAGCTTCGGCAGTTGTTGGAGCAGGGCTTTTTACGTCAACACCCTTAGAAGTCATTGCCAATCAACGGGTAAGTGTTGCGGCTAACGAGAAAGTAAGGTTAGGCGTAATTGGTTGTAAAGGCATGGGTTGGTCTGACTTGCGTTCACACCTCAAACTTAGTACCGTTGAGTGCATTGCGCTTTGCGATGTAGATCAAAGTGTGCTTGATATGCGAGCAGCTGACGTTGAAAAGGTACAAGGCAAACGCCCTACTCTTTACAAAGACTACCGCAAAATGCTTGAAAACAAAGATATTGATGCCGTAATAATTGGTACACCCGACCACTGGCACTGTCTTGCTATGGTTGATTCATTAGCTGCTGGCAAGCATGTTTATTGCGAAAAACCCTTGGCCAATTCAATAGAAGAGTGCAACATTATGCTTTCGGCGGCCAAGCGTTACAACAAAATTATTCAGATTGGCCAATGGCAGCGAAGTGGCTCTCATTACGAAACAGCCATCAATTACCTAAGGTCAGGTAAAATAGGAAATGTTCGGCTGGTGAAAGTGTGGGCTTATCAGGGCTGGATGGAACCTGTGCCTGTTAAACCCGATGGTACTCCCCCACCCGGTGTAGATTACGATATGTGGCTGGGGCCTGCTCGTAAGCGAGCCTTTAATCCCAATCGTTTTCATTTTAATTTCCGTTGGTTTTGGGACTACGCTGGTGGGCTTATGACTGACTGGGGTGTTCACGAAATTGACATTGCACTTTATGCCATGAATGCCAAAGCCCCCAAATCTGTGATGGCTTCGGGTGGGAAGTTGGCTTACCCAGACGATGCCTCCGAAACACCTGATACCCTACAAGCTGTGTTTGAGTACGACGGCTTTAATATGCTGTGGGAACACGCCACAGGCATAGATGGTGGCAACTACGGGCGTACAGAAGGCATTGCCTTTATTGGCAATAATGCTACTCTTGTTCTCAATAGAGATGGCTGGGCAGTTTATCCCGAAACTCAGACCAAAAATGGCATTAAAGTCTATAAAATTGAAGATATTCCTGACCAAGGCAAACAAGGCGATTACTTAGACGAGCATACCAAAAACTTTATTCAAGCCATTAAAGACAATAATCCAAAGATTCTCAAATGCGGCATTGAAACAGGTAGCGTGGCTGCAATCAATGCTCACATGGGTAATGTGGCGTTCAAAACAGGCCGAAAAGTGTATTGGGATGCCGCCGCAGGCCAGTTCAAAAACGATGCCGAAGCCAACCAACTCATCAAAGCCAATTATCAGAATGGCTGGCAGTTACCAAAAATATAGTGTTTAACTTTAAATAGTCTGGCCTAAATGTTATCGGTCTGACTATCGTCTGACCAAGTGTGTAAGGTCAGACGATAGTCAGACCAGTGTAAATATTTGAAAAGTTTAACCTACACACATCACAAACAATTTAATTTTCAATGAAAAAACTTCTTCCTCTTTTACTAATCCTTTGTTTTTCAGGGGTGTATGCCCAAAATGGCACCGAGAAAATCAAAGTTACCGACTTAACTAAAATCAAGCAAATTACGGGAGTAACCATGTCGCCAGATGGCAAGCAAGCTATCTACTCGCTACAAACCATTGAACCAAGCGAAGAAAACAAACTCGAATACGATTACCGTACTCATCTGTGGCTTACCGATTTTGCCAATCCACCCAAGCCACTTACTCGTGGTGTAGAGAGCGTTCGTCAACCGTCGTTTTCACCTGATGGTGGCAAGATTGTATTTGCCCGCACCATCAAAGGCAAATCACAACTGTTTGTAATGCCCCTCAATGGCGGCGAAGCCTACCAACTCACCGAATGGAAGTATGGCGCAGGCAACCCTGCTTGGTCGCCCGACGGTAAGTATATTGTTTTTAGTGCAGGCATGAGCTTAACAGAGCTACTAAAAGATAGCCTGATGAATCCGTTGAAGGGTTTTCCGAGTTGGTCAATTGAAAAGCCTGGCTTTAAAACCAATGATTTTTTGAGCCCTACGAGTGCCAAAGTAAAACCAAATCCAGATGGCTCTATTGAGGAAATCAGGGCGTATCTATCTAAGGATGAAGAAGATAAAAAAGCAAAGGTGTTTACCCGCCTCAATTTTCAGGGCGAAGCTACTACACAACCTGAGCTGAATTTTAATCATATTTTCATCATCGAAGCCAAAGAAGGGGCCAAACCTCGCCCACTCACACAAGGTTTTTGGTCATATAATCTGCAAGGCTGGACTCCTGACGGCAACATTTTGGCTGTCTGTGGGTTGGATAGTCTTAATCATCCTGACCGTGAGCAAGATTCTCAAATCATTGTAATTTCACCATTAAATTATAGTAAACAAAGGCTATTAGGTGAAAAAGGAAAGCAATTTAACCAAGCTCAGGTTTCGTCAGACGGGCAACGATTAGCCTTCACTACCTCGCCTTCGCAAGGTGTTAATTTTGGACAGTTAGCCATTGCCAATAGCAACGGGCAGAACGTACAGCTCATCAATTTTGACCGAGCGGTTGGTAACTTAACATGGTCGGCAGACCTCAAATACCTCTATTTCACGGCTCCTTCTAATGGAGGTGTTCCTTTACATCGCCTCGACCCAATTACGCTACAAGTGGAACAACTGACTGATTTTGAGTCGGGTATTGGCTCGTTTGACCTTTCAAAAGAACGATTGGTTTTTGCCAAAACTGAGATAACTAATCCTTCTGAATTGTATTCGGCCAATTTAGAAGCCCGAAACCAAACTCGTTTGAGCAGCCATAATACTGAATGGTTGGCAGCCAAAAAATTGAGTTTCCCCGAAAAACGAACACTGACCAACAACAAAAAGCAAAAAATAGAGTATTGGATTATGAAACCGACCAACATGGAGGCTGGCAAAAAGTATCCGCTTATGCTCAATATGCACGGCGGCCCAACAGCCATGTGGGGACCTGGCGAGGCTTCTATGTGGCACGAGTTTCAGTATTTTTGCGCTCAAGGCTATGGCGTTGTTTATGCTAACCCCAGAGGGTCAGGTGGTTATGGCCTTGCTTTTCAACAAGCAAACATCAAAGACTGGGGCGTTGGCCCCGCCTCAGACGTACTGGCCGCTTGTACAGATGCAGCCAAAGAAGCATGGGCCGACACTGCTCGTCAGGTTATTACAGGCGGCTCGTATGCTGGGTACTTAACCGCTTGGATTGTCTCGCAAGACCATCGTTTCAAAGCAGCATTTGCCCAACGGGGAGTTTATGACCTCACTACTTTTTTGGGCGAAGGCAACGCTTGGCGGCTCGTCCCAAACTACTTTCAGTATCCATGGTTAGACAAAAAAGACAAAGTGCTTGACAACAACTCTCCTTATACCTTTGTAGATAAAATAAAAACACCCTTGCTCATCAAACATGGTGAAAACGACCTCCGCACAGGCCCTATCCAAAGCGAAATGATGTATAAATCAATGAAAATTATGGGCAAATCGGTTGAGTATGTGCGTATGCCAGGAGGCACACACGAGTTGAGTAGAAGTGGAAATGTTCGCCAACGCATTGACCGAATGTTACGAATTTATGAGTTTTTTGAGCGTTTTGTAAGTGGAAAGCCCTAAAACGAACACAAATGAGGCTAAAATCGTTATCATCTAACAAATTGATAGATTAGCGTGACTTCCGAAAAAATTCTGCGTCTTGACCAAGCTATTGCACAGGTGACGGCTTGGCAACAAAGCGGTCAAAAAATCGTTTTTACGAATGGATGTTTTGACTTGGTACACCTCGGGCATATTGATTATTTAGAAAAAGCTCGAAACTTGGGGGATAAACTCATTTTGGGTCTTAATACCGATGCTTCGGTAAGTCGTATCAAAGGGCCACTTCGTCCAGTCGTAAATCAAGAGGCTCGTGCCAGGCTAATGGCTGCTTTGAGTTTTATAGATGCTGTCATTTTGTTCGACGAACCGACACCTTTGCAGTTAATTGAAGCCCTAAAACCTGACATTTTGGTCAAAGGCGACGATTACAGCATTGAAACCATCGTTGGCGCAGATTTTGTGCTGGCCAATGGAGGCGATGTAAAAACCATTGCGCTGGTAGAAGGATACTCGACTACGAAATTGATTGAAAAAATAAAAAAAGCCTATGTGTAACTCCGACTTCGCAGTCGGAAAATCTTAAATTTAACTTTTTACAAACATGGCAGGAGCTTATTTAATTGGTATTTTGACAATGGTTGTCAGCATGTATGTGAGCTGGCGACTCAAAAGCAAATTTGCTGAATATTCGCAAATTGGTCTGATGAATAATTTGAGTGGTGCCGAAATCGCACAGAAAATGCTTTCTGATAACGGCATCTATGATGTAAAAGTGATTCAAGTAGATGGCCAACTCACCGACCACTACAACCCTGCCGACAAAACCGTAAACCTTAGCAATGAGGTGTTTTATGGACGTAGTGTGTCGGCAGCGGCAGTAGCAGCGCACGAATGTGGTCATGCTGTGCAACACGCTACGGCGTATTCGGCCCTTCAACTAAGAAGCTCGATGGTGCCGTTTTTGTCTGTTGCTTCCAGTTGGATGCAGTGGATTATTCTGATTGGTATTTTTATGCTCAACACTACGCCTATTCCATTAACGATTGGAGTTGCCCTGTTTGCTGGAACTACCCTGTTTAGTTTTATAACCCTTCCGGTCGAGTACGATGCCAGTAATCGTGCCTTGAAATGGATTAAAGAACGTAACGTAGTCAATGACCGTGAGTACACAATGGCAGCTGATGCGCTCAAATGGGCGGCTCGCACCTATGTGGTTGCAGCCATTGGTTCGTTGGCAACTTTGCTTTACTATGTGAGTTTGCTGTCGGGACGGAGAAGTAATGACTAAGGCAAGAGATTGCGGGAGGTGAGACAAGAGATAAATAAAAAAGCTGGTGATTGCCAGCTTTTTTGTTTATTGCCTATTTCATCTTCGTCACCCAAAAAGTCTCCCCCCTAAACTGACACCAAGCTTTGGTTACTTCGCCAATTTCGTTTTTTATGAATAGAATATTCAGATTCATGGACGAAAAATAGTCGGGCGCATCCTTGTACAAGTGAAAAAAGTTTCGAGTATCTTGACCATTCCAAACAAAATAAAGGATATTGTTCTTTTGATTGATGGCCAATTGTTTTCCTGAATTATCAATGTAACTACCCTCATACGCCGCATATTCAATAGCCCTATCCTTCATCATTGGCAAGGGGCAAGTCGAAATACTGTCAATTTCACTTACCAAAACTTTGGCAAACGAAATCATATTTTTGTTCCCTTTGCCAACCGTTCCAAAAGCGGCATAGCCGTTGATGCCACTGGTGTTGAGATTGCCTCCTTCCATAGGAATAGGGGTCATCTTGCCAACTTTTCCTTTCATACTCGAATCGTTCACGGCTTTGCTCATGTCCACAAGGTCAGGTCGAAGACTCAGTACATTTGATGTTTCTAATTCGTCGGCATGGCCACTATATGTTTTGGTTCTAAAACGGGCTTCGGCATTATTAAATGCTGGACGGTCGTAGCGACTAAAATACAACAGAATTCCCTCTTCTGCCAAGATTTTAGCCGCTGCCTCTAATGTTGGCGTAGTACTCACGCCTACATTGATGATATAAAATCGCTTGGGACCGTAGTCGGCAAGGCTTCTTACAATCTGCGTAACCATGTTGGTTGCTGTG
Organism: Spirosomataceae bacterium; assembly: GCA_044228045.1. Taxonomy (GTDB): domain Bacteria; phylum Bacteroidota; class Bacteroidia; order Cytophagales; family Spirosomataceae; genus JAXLVB01. The sequence goes on along the minus strand of JBGAVQ010000021.1, from coordinate 2,920 downwards.
GCGAAATTGGTACTGGTAGAACCTGGGTATTTCAAAAAAGCAGGATAAAACCCATAATTAACAGTGGGTGTAATAACTACATTTCGTTGAAGCGCAACAGCTCTGGCTAATCCTTGTGCTTGAATAAAGTCTGTTGCCAGCGGCAAATGTGGCCCGTGTTCCTTGGCTCCTGCTCCTAATGGAATCACTACCACAGTTTGGGCCGTGAGAAGGTTTTGGGCCGTTGTCCAGCTAATATCTTCCAGAAAAATGGCTTTGTAAGGCGGCGTTTTTTTTTGCGCCTCACAAACAAATGAAGCTAAGAAGAATACAATTAGTACGACTTTATTCATGTCTATTATGTGCGGTTGATACTCACTCCGAATATTATTGGGCTGGATAAGGTGTAGCGTTTCCAACGGAATCGCCCTCGACGCTTTTTGTTAGCCTAAGCAGTTCATAAAAATAGATGCTAATTCAGTAGCATTACTGCGTAGTAACGATTCATTTACCAATAAATTTATGCCATTAGCACTACTTGGACGAACCAATACGCCGTTCTTTTTGAGGTTTTCGGCAAATGTGGTAGCCGTAATACCTTTCAAGGTCATTTTTGAAATATTTGTTCCTGAAGAAATCCGCTGAATTTCAAACTGAGGATGTTTTTTCAATTTCTGTAGTAATTCTTCCGAAATTTTCACGGCTTTGGTGTATCGCTCCAAAAAACCATCGGCATAATGAAGTGCCACCGCTGCAAAAGGCCAAGCCTGATGTAAGCCTGAACCAAACATTCTGCGGGTGTGATACATTGGAGCTATTATTTCTTTTGGCCCGGCCAAAATTGCCCCCGAAGCCGCATTGAAATACTTGTAAAGTGACACATAAACTGTATCAAACATGGCAGCATACACCGACGGAGCAATACCTGTATGACCCGAAGCCAGAAACAGCCTGGCACCGTCTAAGTGCATTTTGATGTCGTTGGTTTTGGCCACTTGAGCAATTTGTTTCATCTGCTCAAAATCGAACATCTCCCCTGATTTACGACGCACGGGTGATTCTATTGAAATAACCCCCACTTTGCCGGCAACTCTGCCACTTGCGGTTCGCTTAATGGTTTCGTTTACTTCATCCACCGAAAACGTTGCCTTGTCTGCCCCCAGCGGAATCAGGTTGAGGTTACTTAATGTTTGCACACAATCTCCTGTATCGTTATAGATATGGCTTTCATTCTGAACAATCACCCTATTATTTTTACCAGCCAATGCTCTGATAGCCAAATGATTGGCAAGTGTACCTGTGGGCATAAACACGGCAGCTTCTTTACCTAAAAGTTGAGCAAATTTAGATTCTAATGCTGCAACACAGCCATCCAACGAATAATAATCTTCTTGCAGGTTGTTATTTTCTGTCAATTTTGATAATAATTGGGCATATTCCAATGGCGAAAGGTTCAAGCCATCTGAGGTGAAGTTTATGGTAGCATTGCTTATTTTATCATCCATCAACTCGCTTTTATGCGGAAAAGCAGGCATTAGTGTTGCGAACGAAGACATTTTGAGGAAGCTTCTGCGATATAGCTTGTCCATGGTTAGTATAAAAGCAAGAGAAAATGAGAGATGAAACTAATGCAAACTACTTTCCCATTTTGGTAGGCACTTTGTAAATTACTTTCTTTGAGTTTATGAATACTTTATATTTAGATCTGAAACACTCAGTGAAATGCTTGATAAAGTCTGTTCTGCTGACTGTTTTCCCACAAAGATTGTCAGAGAACGAAAAAATCATTTAATTTACTCTTCCATAAAACCCTAACAAATATGTCTAATTCTTTATTCAGAACCAAGAAGATTGAAAGCATTTTAGCCGAAGGAAGTGACGATGCTCATGGCGGTGGTGGATTGAAGCGGGTACTTACTGTACGTGACCTTACCTTTTTTGGGATAGCGGCAATACTGGGTGCTGGTAGTTTTAGCAGCCTCGGTGGGGCGGTGTTTCATGGCGGTCCGGGGGTAGTTATTTTGTTTATCATTACGGCTATTGCTTGTGCTTTCACTGCCTTTTGTTATTCAGAATTTGCCAGTCGCATACCCGTAGCAGGGAGTGCCTACACGTATGCGTATGCTTCATTTGGAGAACTGTTTGCTTGGATTATCGGCTGGGCGTTGATTATGGAATATTCCATCGGCAACATTTATGTAGCCTATAGTTGGAGTGATTATTTCACCTCTTTTCTCGAGAAGATAAATGTACATATTCCTCAATACCTATGTACCAGTTATATGGAAGTAAAAGATGCACTGGCCGACGGAAGCACCAATGCGGATATTCTGGATGCTTGGAACAACGCCCCAATAGTGGGAGGCTTACGCATCATTTTTGACTTACCTGCCTTTGTTATCAATATTCTTATTACTTATTTGGTTTATCGGGGCATCAAGGAAAGCCGCAATTTTAGTAATGTCATGGTCATTCTTAAAATGCTTGTGGTAGGTCTGGTCATAGCAGTAGGGGGTTATCTTGTGTTCTCAAATGGACTTACCATCAACTGGACACCCGCCAACGACGAAGGCGTAAAATCCTTTATGCCCAATGGATTTAGCGGTGTGATGGCCGCCGTGAGTGGGGTATTTTTTGCCTACATTGGTTTTGATGCTGTAAGTGTGCTGGCCGAAGAAAGTAAAAACCCACAGCGTGATTTGCCCAGAGGCATGATTCTGTCGCTGGTAGTTTGTACTATTGTCTATATTTTGCTCACCTTGGTGCTGACAGGTGCTGTCAATTACCGAAACTTCGATGGCGTTGGCGACCCCTTGGCTTTTATTTTTGAGAAAGAAAACTTGAACGTAGGCTGGATGCAGTTTTTTGTGGCCATTGCCGCCGTAGTGGCCATGACGAGCGTTTTATTGGTTTTTCAGATGGGTCAGCCCCGTATTTGGAT
>JBGAVQ010000361.1:0-4828 GCA_044228045.1 Spirosomataceae bacterium | reverse complement strand
CAACCCCAAGAGTCTTCTTTCGAGCGGTCTGCACCTGATGAGTAATGGTCGGCTTTTTGAATGAGTTGCTGCAACCAATCATTTTTGTCAGGGTTATGATGCGCTGCCGAAAGTCGCATCAAGGCATCTGGGGTGATAGCCGCCTTTTCTGATTGCACCAATTGTAAAAATTGAGTCGTATTTTCCTTAAAAAACTGGGCCGTCCAAAGCACGTGTTTATGACTGCGAGTTTTGTATTTATAATCCAAAGGGCACAATGTACTTTCTAAATCCTTAATGTCTTGACTAAGAATCTTAGACGAAGGTGATCCACTTGGGTCCGCCCGTTGCCAAAACTTTCCAATATCGTGCAGCAGGGCTGCTAAGTAAATGATGTCTCGTGTGTTAGCCATTATTATTTTGAATGGTTTTGTCTCTTTCTTGTGTAACGATACCAAATCCTAAACTCACGCCTTTACCCAATCCCAAAAAATCGGGGAGAAAGACGTTGGTTCTAAATTTGAGGTCAAAAGCCAATAGTTTATTCTGTTTGTAAGGCACTATTTTTGAGCGAATTATCTCATCAATCCGCAGGCTGATGGGCTTATTTACGTCCCATTTCATACCTTTGGCAAACGAAATGATATTGGCCTTGAGGATGCCTTCGAGCATTTCTGTTTGTGCCAACTCATCTTGTAAGGCTTTGTATTTTAGGTAATTGTCCTGATTAAGCCCCAGCCAATTGCGAATCTCCATCCTAAACAACTTTTCCCAAACTTGCAGGTTGTATTGATTCATTTGCAAGTGTTTCACCGACAGCTTGATAGGCCGTTCGCCCAACGTAATGTCCATGTCGCGGTTGTTGAACAGGTGATGAATCTCGTCCACGCCGTAGTCCACGCATACAATGCCAGGATTGCGCCCAATGCGCTTGTATTGAATGACAGGATAGCCATACAACAACTCGCTGTCGTTGAGGTGATTATGAAAGTTAAGGTGTTCTAAACCAGCTTTGGCGGCTACTGCGCCTCTGAAAGCGGGCAACTCCCAAGCCTCGATTTCGGTGTCAAATTGGATTCGTAGAAAACGAATTTTGCGCATTGATACGTTGATTTAAAGTCTAAAGTCACTAAAGTAATTGTTCCTTTTTCATTACTGCTAAATACCTGATGTATTTATCTAACGGTAAAACAAGTAGGAATTTCGCTTCATCAGCCAAGTCTGACCATAGGTCTGACGCCTGCCCCCAAAAAAAAGCAACCCAGCGGGTCAACCCTCAAAGCCAGCTCGACTTTGTTCCAAGCGAAAGCCCTAACAAAATACATCTCAGAAAATTTCTACAAAGAAAATTAGAGAAAATGCAGTCTATTTGCATCAAAATCAAGCTATATTTACCGACTACCACGCGTCTAAAAACTCCTTCTTTCAATTTTCAAAAATCATTTTCTTGTGAACTTTCCGAAAGTTGCGCAACTTTCGGAAAGTTTTCTAAAAAATCACCGAATCCTATTTCTATGTTTACACTCACCGATAAAGTAGCGATTATTACAGGAGGAGCCAGTGGAATTGGGCTGGCCATTAGCCAATTGTTTGCCCAACAAGGGGCTTATGTGCACATTCTTGAACTCAACCAAGAACAAGCCCAAAAAGTCGTTAGCGAATTGACCCATCAAGGTTTGAAAGCCCAAGCACACCCAGTAGATGTTTCCAAGCAAGCCGAGGTAGTGGATACCATCAACAGCATTGCTCAACAGCACCCCATCAATATCTTGGTCAACAATGCGGGTATTGCCCACGTAGGCAAAGCCCATACCACCAGTGAGAGCGACTTTGACCGAATCGTAAATGTCAATATCAAGGGAATGTACAATTGTCTTTTTGCTACCCTCCCCCACTTCTTGAGCAATGGTGGCGGAGTCATTTTAAATACGGCTTCTGTGGCCGCATCGGTAGGTATTCCCGACCGCTTTGCCTATTCTACCAGCAAATCTGCCGTGATAGGCATGACCTTATCGGTAGCTAAAGATTACTTGGCCGACAATATCCGTTGCAACTGCCTCTCTCCTGCCCGTGTGCATACGCCTTTTGTGGATGGATTTATTGCCAAAAACTACCCAGGTAAAGAAACTGAAATGTTTGAGAAGCTATCGAAAACGCAGCCCATCGGACGCATGGCCAAACCCTCCGAAATTGCGTCCCTTGCCCTATACTTATGTTCGGACGAAGCTGGCTTTATTACAGGCTGTGATTATCTGATTGATGGTGGATTTGTAAAGTTAAATAACTAACCAACACTTTATTTTGGAGATTAAACCTTGGCTGACACGGCTTTATAGCTCACAATCGCTTGTACAGAAAACAAAAATCTGGGCAGCACTTATCTTTGTAAGCACCTCGTTATCAGCCCAAACAGTAAATCTGCATCAAGTGGATTCCTTGTTTATGAATGGCAAGCATGGCGAATCAAAAATCTTGTACGAAAAGTATCTATCACAGTTTAAAAACACGACCCTAATACCGCTCCCGATTTATTATAAATTGGCCTTTATCAGCGAAAAACAAAACGACTACGCTCGTGCTCTTTATTATCTGAGTATGATTTACAACCGCCAGCCGCGTCAAACTATCCTTAATAAAATCACTGAAATAGCAGCCAACCATAACCTCACAGGATACGAAGTAGATGATTTTAGCTTTGTATTTCTTTTTTTTCGTAAATACTCTCTCTACTTCACGCTATTTCTGCTGGTAGTAGGCGTGTATGCCTTTGGTGTTTTGGTTCAAAAAAAAAGGCAAGGAGAACCTATCTATAACCGCCACAAATGGGTCGTAATTGCCTACTTAATGGCTTTACTTTTGCTACTTAATCTACCTGATACTTACCAAATTGCCATCATTAACAAAGACCATGCTCATTTGCGAGAAGCTCCCTCCTCAGCAGCTCCTATTAAATGGACAATTGCCAAAGGCAACAAAGTGACAGTCATCGGGACCTACGACCAATGGCTTCGTATCTGGTGGGGGCAACGCCCTCTTTACGTTCGAAAACTCGACGTTTGGGAAGTTCAATAACGGATTTTTTCTGTTTAAAATATTGGATATTCTCAGATAAAACGATTATAATTGCATATTCAAACAATATAAATCAGCAAATTCCATGAAGAAATTGACGCAAGCTTTCCCCCTTTTTGTCGCCCTGTTCACGGTAGGCGTCATGATTGGTTGCAGTGACAAAGGCCCACACACAAACCCCGAAGTTAAATTTGAAGCTACATTGAGCGGAGCCAACGAAGTTCCCCCTGTCTCAAGCAGTGCCTCTGGCCGAATGGACGGCGTTTATAATAAAGACACGAAGACCCTTACTTATACCATTACCCATTCTGGCCTTACCCCCACTGCTGGGCATTTTCACAGTGGAAATAGCTGGGAAGCGGGGCCCGTTGTTTATAGTTTTGGCACAACACTCACTTCTCCTATCTCTGGTTCTTGGACGCTAAATCAACAACAAGAAAATCTTCTGTTCGCTGGTTTGCTCTACGCCAATCTCCACACGGCCAATAACAAAGGCGGTGAAATTCGTGGACAAGTTAATATGGTTGATTTCAATACTTGGAAAGCAAATCGCAAATAATCTTAATTTTACGCACAAAAAAAGCGGCTTGAAAGCCGCTTTTTTTGTGCCCTTCTTGAGCAATAGATAAAAATAGAAGCGAGGCATATTGCCCCGCTTCTTCAATTTTACAATAACACAGGAAGCCTATTTACCAGCCACTTGTGCCCGAATGATGTTCAAAGCAGCACCTGCCTTAAACCATTCAATCTGCTGTTCGTTGTAGGTGTGATTAACCGATACCTCATCTTTGGTGCCATCTGAGTGATTGAACACTAACGTCAGCGGTTTCCCAGGGGCAAATTCAGTTAATCCCATTCCTTGCTTCTTCAGGTTGGTTTCGTGAATACGAGCAAATGATTTCACCAGTACCGCCCGAACACCCAAGTGGCGTGGCTCCATGGCAGCGTGTTCACGCGAAGAACCTTCTCCGTAGTTTTCGTCACCTACTACAATTGACCCAATTCCTGCGGCTTTATAAGCACGTTGGGTAGCGGGTACTGGGCCATACTCGCCCGTCAATTGGTTTTTGACGTTGTCGGTTTTTTCATTGAAGAAGTTAACCGCTCCAATCAACAAGTTATTGGAGATATTATCTAAGTGACCACGATATTTCAACCAAGGTCCTGCCATAGAGATATGGTCAGTGGTACATTTTCCTTTGGCTTTGATCAGGATTTTTAAGCCTTTCAAATCGGTACCTTCCCAAGCCGCAAATGGATCGAGCAACTGGAGGCGGTTAGAAGTAGGAGAAACGGCTACTTGAATTGCGCTACCGTCTTCGGCAGGAGCTTGATAGCCAGCATCTTCTACATCAAAGCCGCGTGGTGGTAGTTCGTCACCGCTTGGTTCATCCAACATTACCGATTCCCCCTTTTCATTGACCAATGAATCTGTGATGGGATTGAAAGTCAAATCACCCGCGATGGCCAACGCCGTTACCAATTCTGGTGACCCAACAAACGCCAGCGTATTAGGATTACCATCGGCACGCTTGGCAAAGTTACGGTTGAAAGAGTGTACAATTGTATTACGCTCTTGTTTTTCAGCACCCATCCGTGCCCACATTCCGATACAAGGGCCACAAGCATTGGCAAATACTTTGCCTCCGATTTGGTCAAAAGTATCCAAGAATCCATCCCGCTCGATAGTATAGCGAACTTGCTCCGAGCCTGGAGTAATGGTAAATTCTGCTTTGGTTTTAAGATGTTTAGCGGCAACTTGTCTTGCCAAAGATGC
>JBGAVQ010000020.1:0-35637 GCA_044228045.1 Spirosomataceae bacterium | reverse complement strand
GGCAAAATTCGGTTTTTGGGGATGGTGAGGGGAGAAAATGATGAGATTTTAAAAAAGATTATAATCAATCTTCATCATGTTGAAAAAAATCTTGGTTCTATATGATTTATCTGGGACTCCCTAACTTATTGTCATACTGAAAGTACCTATCTGGCTCTATTAAATGCTTCTATACTACCAGATAGGTCTTTGCAAGATGACATTTTGGGGGTCATTAGGTCAATTTGCATTAAAAACTCCCAAAAATTTCATATAGAACCAAAATCTTTGATTTCATATTAAAAAATAAATAAATGAATGTAAATCAACTTGCTCAAGAACAGCCTGTCTCGCAAACTCAAGCATTTGATATTCACAGTTTCATATTTGTGAAAAACAATATAACTGTTGAACAAGCCTCTACCCAAAAAGCTAACAGTTTTTATGGCGGAGTTAAAAATATTATACTCAAAGAAGAGCTTATTGTCGATTTTACGGAAATGGAATTGGCTTATCTAAGGAATGATTATTTAGAATTTGGGCGTAGAGTCCATAAACAGATAGAGGCCATTGTAAACTATTCGTTATTTGATGGTATTGGACTGAATCAATTGCAAAGTGACCTATTGAATATTGACGCAACCAACTCGAAAAAAGAGTCAAAAAAAATAGGTGAAATCGTCCTTCCCCCTGATAGGTTTAATAACTTGCAAAATGAGCCTATTAATAGGAATGATATGAGTAGAAGTAATAAGGAAAATCTATTTTGCTACTACTTTATCAATCTTTATCCAAATGGGAGCAGGCAAAGTAAAGCTCAGAATTTTGATTACAAAATTAATAATTGTCTTGACGTTGTACGAATAAAAGCAAGTCACGGACAAACTACATTTGACAATAATCAACAAAATGACTTCAATAATGCTTTGTCAAACATAGCAAAATTCTATTTTGAATGTTTTTACTTGCTCTCAAAATTTAGATACGCCGCTCCAATAGATATTTAATCACCCATGCACCCCCTCCTCACCCAGCACCTCTCCGCCATCAGGCAAGTTTTCCGAGATAACAGCGTTAAAAGAGCCTATGCTTTTAGCTCAGTCTGTACCGATGCTTTCAAAGATGATAGCGATGTTGATATTTTAATGGAAGGTCGGCGAGGTTTGAAACCTCGCCGACCTTAATACCTAACGCCTTGATAATGAACGAAAAACTCTCCTACACCAACCGCCAAGGCGAGACTGTTTATATACGAGCGGCAACTACTCATAAAGGTGGCACTCGGTATTACATTACCAAAGATGTCACTACACCTGATTTATTAGAGGAAATGCCCAGTGGTTTTGAGTTTTATGAACAACCTGAGGAGGCTCGTATCGTTTTTCGGAAACGAGTGCCTTGTAAAATTACCTCCACCGAAAAGCAAGTCGTAGAAGATGCTATGCACAACTTGTCGGATGTGAAAGATTTTATCGTGGAAGCGCAAGGGAACTTCATTACCATTTACATTTCGCAGTTTAGCTCCATTGCTGGCCAAGAACCCAACCTCAGTGCCGAAGAAGCTCGTGAGGGATGGGGTGGGGTTTATGTAGATAAGTTCAAACGATATAGCGATTACGTACGGTTTGTATTGGTAAATGAAGCCACCCGTACCTTCCGGCTCGAAAGAAAAGTGTTTATGAGTCTTTTCGGTCACGATTACGCCGAACTCGAAACCTATGATGATTTGGAATATCTGGCTGAAAAAGTCTGCCAGCACATCGGCTATCCTACTTTCTTCGACTTGGCACCAAAAGGATGGGAATGACAAAAACGCATTTGCCCCCTCTGGCGCTGGCATATTACCTGTGCTTTGTATGGGGCTAAGTCTTCCAAGCCTTACTTACACTGTCACATCAGTTAAAATATTACTCATTCAAACAGCAAATTAAATAAGGTCGGAGAGGGTTACAACGTCAGACAGCAAGCTTGTGAGTATATTATACTCGTCAAAAAATACATTGCAAAGTTATCTCTTCTTAAAAGTCCCTTTTCCTGCTGAAGAACGTGATTTAGGGCGACGGTCGCTACCGATTGGGGTCTTCGCAAACCAATTCTGATTGAGTATAAATCCAAGAAAATCAAGTGGTTATAAACCAACTATTGCTAAGTCACTTGCCCGAAATAAGCCAAGTTTTGAAAGAAAACATAAAAGGGCGTATAAGTTTGGAACCAAGGATACCATCGCTTGAATTAACCAAGACCCTTATTTATGAATGATCAGATACGAAAATACCTGTATGACATCTTGGAAGCCATTGAAAATGAATTAGTTTGCAAAGATTTTGGCAAATAAAAAAAGCGTTAAATTGGATTTGTCAAGACACCAAGCAACGTTTCCGATGGAGAGCAAAGCCTTCTTTAGTAAGGTATTGGTCAAAATGTCTAATTTTACAAATGGAATCGCTAACTTATAGTCCATACAGTCCATTGTTTATGAGTATTTGAGAACGAAGTGCACACCCCGTATGCAAATGTCAAGATATGTTACACATAGCACGACAGGCTGTTGCAATAACCTTGATAAAGCCTTTGATTTTGGGAAGTTCAATTGAGAACACACAAGCGACTGATCATCATGTTCTCAACTTTGACCAATGAATAGCCAATAATTTTTGTTCTCGCTTGCTGACAATACCTGTTATATACTGATGCACTCTTTCTTTTTGGTCTTTTGGAATCAAAGATTGACGACCTTTCACGGCAAAGACCACTTGGATGTATAGTTGTGTAAATGTATTAGCCATTAAGTAGCTGCTGGTAATTTGTTTATACTATACCAAATGACCAATTATTTGTTCAATTTTTCAATAGCGTAGTTTGCAAACTCTATGCTATTGAAAATAATATAAACCATTTCTATTGAACAACTTATGCTGATTGGTTATAGATTAAAATTAGCTTATGAATTCAACACAATCATTTTCTGTGTTGAAAGGCAGGAAATTTATTGCTTATCTACTGAAAGGGAATAATTTTGTGAGGCTTCGTTTTTAAAACCTCAACCTATCCTCATCTTATGAAAGGAATGCTCTCTGTTGCAGCCCTCTTATTGGCATTTTTCTTTATTGCTGCCCAGCAACAAACACCCCAAGACGCCAACACCGAATGGCCAGAATATTTAGGCGGTCCTGACCGAAATCACTATTCAACCCTGACCCAAATCACTCCCGAAAACGTGCAGAATCTTCAAGTAGTGTGGTCGTACAGCGCACCCGACACGGGACAAATGCAGGTGAATCCCATCATGGTAGATGGCATTTTGTATGGTGTTACGTCGGGTGTGAGGGCTTTTGCGCTGGATGCCGCCACTGGGAAAGAAATTTGGCAGTTTGGCGATGCGCTCAAAAGCTGGGCAAGTACCAGCAGAGGCGTAGCCTATTGGAGCGACGGCACTGACAAACGTATTTTACATACCATTGGAGCGCATTTATATGCCATTGATGCCAAAACAGGCAAATCTATCCCTTCTTTTGGCGAAAATGGCCGAGTGGATTTACACACAGGTTTGCCCGAAATTGCTAAGGATAAATTCATCATTTCTAACACCCCAGGTACCATTTTTGAAGACTTAATTGTAATGCCCCTCCGTTTGTCAGAAGGCCCCGATGCTGCCCCAGGAGATATTAGAGCCTTCAATGTAAAAACAGGTAAATTGGCATGGACTTTTCACACCATCCCGTATCCAGGCGAATTTGGATATGAAACTTTTCCGAAAAATGCCTACAAAAATACCGACGTTGGCGCAGCAAATAACTGGTCAGGTATGGCAGTGGATAAAAAAAGAGGCATTATTTACGTGCCAACGGGCTCGGCAGCGTATGATTTTTATGGCGGTAGCCGTAAAGGTAAAAACCTGTTTTCGGATTGTCTGTTGGCCTTAGATGCCCGCACAGGCAAGCGTCTTTGGCACTTCCAAACAACCCACCACGATATTTGGGACAGAGACCACCCCGCCCCGCCTAATTTGGTTACGCTCAAACAAAACGGCAAAACCATTGATGCTGTGGCTCAGGTAACCAAGCAAGGTTTGATTTTTGTGTTTGATCGTGTTACGGGCAAGCCACTTTTCCCGATAAAAGAAGTACCTGCGCCCAAATCCGTCCTCGCAGGCGAACAAACTTGGGCTACTCAACCCGTGCCAAACAAACCTGCACCTATGGCACGCCAAGCCCATACCCTTACCGAAAACGACATTAGTCCTTATGCCGAAAACCGAGAAGAACTCATAAGCAAGTTCAAAACCTACAAAAAAGAACTGTTTGCGCCACCCAGCCAAGAAGGCACCATCATTTTGCCCGGCTTTGATGGCGGCCCCGAATGGGGTGGTGCAGCCGTTGACCCCGATGGAATCATGTATGCCAATTGCAACGAAATGGCTTGGATTTTGACCATGAAAGAAACGCCCAAGCAAGACAAACTTGCCCTACTGCCAACTGGCGAACGAATTTACACAACGATGTGTATGGCATGCCACGGTGCAGACCGCAAAGGCAATGCCAAAAGTGGCTACCCGTCGTTGGTGGACATTAACACCAAACGTGATAAAGCTTTTGTGACGCAACTAATTACCAATGGTAAAGGCATGATGCCAGGCTTTACTACCATCAATGCCAGCGACAAACAAGCCTTGGTTGCCTTTTTGTTTGGCGAAGAAAAGAAAGAAGCCTCTGCAAGCAATGGTGCAAAAACCCCTTACTTGCCCTATGTCAGCACGGGCTACAACAAGTTTTTAGATAACAAGGGGCTTCCAGCCATTGCACCGCCATGGGGTACACTCAATGCTATTAACCTCAACACAGGCGAATACTTATGGAAAATACCTTTTGGTGAAGAGGAAAGCCTTAAAGCAAAGGGAATCAATAACACAGGCACAGAAAACTACGGCGGGCCTGTTGTTACAGCAAGTGGGTTATTATTTATTGCCGCTACCAAAGATGGGATGTTCAGAGCCTTTGATAAAAAAACAGGCAAACTCTTATGGGAAATCAAGCTACCTGCTGCTGCTTTTGCCACGCCAGCTACTTATCAAGTCAATGGAAAACAGTACGTAGTGGTAGCTTGTGGCGGAACAAAATTAGGTACAAAAAAAGGAAATCAGTACGTAGCGTTTGCATTGCCATAAACCACTCTACCGCCTTTAACCATCCATTCAACCGCTTATCCCAAAGTTGATATAGCAATACGTGCTTAGTTCGTAAGATTGTTTCCACAAACTATTTTTACGAGCCATGCGTAAAGTTTACAGTCTTCTTGTTGTTTGCCTGTTAGGATTGCTGGGGCAAGCAAAGGCACAAACCCAAATAGAATCTGCTCAACGAGCAACAACCAGCAGCAAACTCACTTTGCAAGAGTGTGTAGATATTGCCCTGAAAAACAATATTCAGGTCAAACAAAGTCTAACACAAGTTGAGGTCAATCAAAATAACCTCAACCAGTCTCGGTACAACAAATACCCAAGCCTCAACGGAAACGTAAGTCAGGGTTTTAGCTTTGGTCGTGGTATTGACCCCTTCACCAACGCTGCCATTACACAGCAAATTACGTTTAACAACTACAACCTTTCGGCTAACGTAACGCTTTATGCTGGTGGGCAAATTCAGAACTCAATTCGCCAAAACGACCTTGTGTTACGTGCCAGCCAAGAAGATGTGCAAGCTGCCAAAGAAAATACTTCGCTTAGTATAGCAGGGGCTTATTTGAATGTACTCAACAACGAAGACCTCATTACCATTGCCCAAGCGCAAGCCGAACAAACCAAGCGTCAGATTGAGCGAATTGAAAAATTAGTAAAGGCCGGTGCACTACCCGAAACAAACTTGCTTGATTTACAAGCCCAATTGGCCAATGACGAACTGAGCATTGTAAACAACCAAAATGCAGTAGATGCAGCCAAATTGCAGTTGTTGCAATTGATGAACGTTAATCCAAATCAAGATATTCAGTTGGATCGTATAGCGGTTAACACCCAGCTACAAAATTACGATGCTACTCCTCAACAGATTTATGACATTGCCCTGCAAGGCCAAGCGACCATTAGAGCTGCCAACTTGCGTATTGAAAGTGCCGAAGTTGGAATTGAGCTTGCCAAAGCAGCCTTGAAACCAACGCTTAGTTTCGGAGCAGGAATTTCTACTAACTACTCAAGTGCAGCCCAACGTGCATTGCGTGGCGAGCCTGTTGATGTAACCACTACTGCGAATGTGATTTTTAATGGCCAAACAGTGCCTATCCAGTTTATTACACAACAGCCAACCTTCAGTTATCAAAAAATTCAATATTTTGACCAACTCAATTCTAATCAAAACAAGAACGTGAGTTTCAACCTGCGCATTCCTATTTTCAATGCATTTCAGGCCAAAACAAGAGTTACGAACTCTTTTCTGAATAAGAAAAACACTGAATACCAGGCCGAAAGCAGCAAACAACAGTTACGACAAAACATCGAAACAGCATACAATAATATGCTGGCGGCTTCAAAACGTTATGCTGCTACTCAAAAACAAGTAGCTTCGCTTGAACTGGCTTTCAGAGCGTCTGAAACCCGATTCAATGTAGGCGCACTCAATTCGGTGGACTATAACTTGGCCAAAACTAACCTTGATCGTGCTCGTGCCAACTTAGTTCAGTCTAAATATGAGTATGTGTTCCGTACTAAGATTTTAGATTTTTATCAGAATAAGCCGCTTACCTTGTAAAACAAGAGACGGTGAGAAATGAGACAAGAGATGATGCGAAAAAAACGTTATGGTAGGTCACTCATCGTTCATTGCTTATCTCTTAGCATTACATTACTAACCCATGCATTAACTTTTACAAACATAACCTAATGAAAAAGAAATCGAACCGCTTATGGTGGATATTAGGCGGCACGGTGGTGCTACTAATCGCCGTTTTGTTTATTGGCAAATCACAAGGCTGGATTGGCAAGCCCAAAGAAACAGAGGTAATCTTCTCAAAAGCAAAGAAAACCGACATTGTAGAAAAAGTAACAGCTTCGGGTAAAGTTCAGCCTGAAGTTGAAATCAAAATCACGCCAGACGTACCCGGTGAAGTCATCGAACTCAACGTAGAAGAAGGTGACTCAGTGGTGAAAGGCCAACTGCTTCTCAAAATTCGTCCCGACAACTACCAATCGTTGTTGGCACGGGCGCAAGCATCAGTCAATTCGAGTAAGGCCAACTTAGAGCAATCAAAGTCAGCATTAGCTCAGACTGAGGCTCGTATGGTGCGTACTAAGCAAGATTTTGAGCGTAACAAAAGACTACACGACGAAAAAGTAATTTCAGATTCTGATTTTGAGACTTTCGATGCCAATTACCGAGTAGCCAAGCAAGACATTGAATCGGCCAAAGCTAATGTTGAAGCTGCCAAATTCAATGTACAAAGTGCCGAAGCAGGCTTGAAAGATGCCTTAGAAAACCTCCGCAAAACCACCGTATATGCGCCCACTAATGGAACAATTTCTAAAAAATCAATCGAATTGGGTGAGCGTGTGGTAGGTACATCGCAAATGTCAGGTACCGAAATGCTTCGCATTGCCAACCTCAACAACATGGAGGTACGAGTTAATGTTAACGAAAACGATATTGTGCGGGTAAGTTTGGGCGACTCCGTAATTATTGATGTTGATGCCTACACCTCTTCGGGTCGCAAATTTAAGGGAATTGTAACAGAAATAGCCAGTACTGCCAGCGGAATTGGCGGTGCAACCAATGCAGCTTCGTCGTCAACAGATGCAGTAACAGAGTTTGAAGTAAAAATTCGCATTTTGCGCTCTTCTTACAAAGACTTACTGAGCTCAAAAAACAAAAAAGCATTTCCATTCCGCCCAGGTATGACTGCCGCTGTTGAAATTATCACCGAACGTAAAGCGGGTGTATTGTCGGTTCCTATCAACGCTGTTACAACTCGTAGCGACGAGAAGAAAACAGAGGCATTAGCTGCTAATCAACCTGCTAATCAACCAACTAACAGTCAGGATAGCGAAGACAAAAAGCCTGCCAAGAAAGAAGAAATAAAAGAAGTGGTGTTTATCCACAACAAAGGCAAAGCCGAAATTCGTCAGGTTAAGTCAGGCATCAGTGATTTTGAGAATATCGAAATTTTGTCAGGTCTGAAAGAGGGTGATGAGATAATTTCTGGTCCCTATTTAGTGGTGTCCAAGAAACTCAAAAACGGCGATATTGTAACCAAGCAAGTAGATAAGCCGAAAAAAGAGGAAGAAAAGAAAGATTAAAGCCATAGTAGGCAACATGAGAAGTGAATAGCGATGAGAATTGTAACGCTATCAAAACTCGTGACAACTTACAATTCAAAAGATTAAGTTTTGGTTTAGGGTTTAGTCAAAAAGCCTGTCCGACTCGGGCAGGCTTTTTTATGATTGATTTGCTATATTTGTTTTGTAAGAGAAACAAAACAGCATCACAAACTGTTGAGCACTTGTTGTTAACTTTTTAAATAATATGGCAAAAGCAACGCTTGATTTGATTGCGGCACTGCGTCGCACAGCAAATCGTATCGAAAAGGGTTCTCCATATCAATGGGGACACATGGGTAGCTGCAATTGTGGCAATTTGGCGCAAGAACTCACTACTTTTACCAAAGCCGAAATCCATGAGTTTGCCATGATGGGGCGGGGTGACTGGAACGAGCAAGTAGAAGAGTTTTGCCCTACCAGTGGTTTGCCTATGGACTTATTGATTGCCGATATGCTCAACAAAGGGCTTACTACCACCGATTTGCAAAACTTAGAACGACTCTCCGATGCGAAAGTATTGGCTCGAATCCCACTTTATCGCAGAGATCAAATGCGGCATAATCGTCGAGACGATGTGGTGTTGTATCTGAACGAATGGGCAATATTATTAGAAGAAGAATGGCTCGAAGCCGTAGAGCTACCTGATTTACAGGTAGAAGCCTTTGCACTCGCCTGAGCTAAAAGAGTTTAGGTCTGAGTCTGTACCGAAGGTCTGACCCCAAGCAAGGTCTGAAATACGCTTAGTTTAAAGCCTGCACTGTTTTCTTGACATTGTAAATATATGACTTACGCTCACCAGACTGCGTGATATTTACAATATTTACTTGGTCGTCAAAAACATCCATCAACACATCTTGCTGTAAAGTAAAGCCTTGTAAGTTAGCTTCTTGCAAGGGAATTTCGATATAAATCCACGTGGCGTCAGCTTCGTTTTCTTTACCTATGTAGGTATAAGCCCTCAACTGCCCTTTGGGGCTACTCAATTTAAAATGCTGTCTAATATACCTTTCTACAAATGGGTCGTTCTTGTCGTTGTTTTCAATCCGAAACCGTTGCCCTTTGTTCTCCTTTGAAAGCGTATTCTCCAAATCATCTGTAAATACCCTAATACTCACTTCCAAAGTTTTTTCTTTTGCATTAAAATCAATCTGCGTAATGCTGGTGTGAAAAGCGTGTCTATTATCGCTAAGCAGTGTAAGAGTTGCTGTAGAAGTTGGAATTAAAGAACCTCTCCTTGGGTGCTTGGTTTGCGAGTGAAAAAAGGGTGCTGGATTTGTACGGCAGTAAGGAGATGAAAAACCATTACCAACAGAAACCAAACAAGTTGTACAAAACAAGAGACAACATACAGCAAACCTGCGAGGTTGTTGAAACCTCGCAGGTTTATTAGATTGTATTACACAACTATACGTAGTGCCTGACATCAGAAAATTGCCTTAAAAATATCGTTCCCCAGTGCAAAGGCCATCAGACCCAATATCAAGACCATACCGATTTGCTGAACTACCTCCAAGGCCTTGTCTGATGGTGTGCGGCGGGTAATCATTTCGTACAACAAAATAACGGCATGGCCACCATCTAATGCTGGAATAGGTAAGGCATTCATAAACGCCAAAACCATTGATAACAAGCCTGTTAAGGCCCAAAAGCGATCCCAATCCCATATTCCACCAAACATTCGAGCAATGCCCACAGGACCGCTAAGTGCCTTAGATGCAGACACTTCGCCTTTGAAAATCTTACCAAAACCTTTAATATTGTCTGTTACCACGCTAAATGCCCGATTGGTGCCAACCGCAACCGCTTCACCAAAAGTATAGTCTTCATGTGAAAATTTCAGAGCGGGTTCTTGATAGAAACCAATCGTACCATCAGAACTTACAGCGATGTTAAGTGTTTGTACTTGACCATTGCGTTCAATTCCAACAACAGCTGTTTTATCAGCAAGTTTTACGATATTTTCTTTGAATTCATGGTAAAACTGAATTGGCTGTCCATTCAAACTCACAATTTTGTCGCCAGTTTTTAATCCTGCTTTTGCCGCAGGTAATCCAGCCGATACCTCGCCCACTTTGAAGGGCATGATGGGTTCAATAAACGTAATTGGATTCTTGCGATCAGAGAGTTTTTCAACCAAATTGTTCGGAATAAATACATCTACTTGCTTACCAGCACGATCTACGGTATAGTAGCTATTTGAGCCAAGTAGCACATCGGGGCTGGTGAGTTCGTCGAAGCGTTCAAAGGGTTTGCCATTCACTTTTACCACTTTATCACCTGTTTGAAGCCCAATCTCTTTGCCCAATTCTTTGGCAACAATCCCATACTTATTTACTTCCGATGCTGACAGGTAGTTGTTGCCATTGTGATAGCTAATGCCAATAAAAATCAACACGCCCAAAATCACGTTTACAATAATACCGCCCAACATCACAATTAAACGTTGCCAAGCTGCTTTGCTACGAAATTCATCAGGTTTTGGTGTACTTTTCAAAAACTCCTCATCCATTGACTCGTCAATCATACCAGCAATCTTCACGTAGCCACCCAGCGGAAACCAGCCGATGCCGTACTCGGTATCACCTACTTTTTTCTTGAACAAGGCAAAATTCCAGATATGCGGCAAAGGAAAAAGGAAGTCAAAGAAAAGATAAAATTTCTCAACACGGATGCCAAACCACCGAGCGGTGATGTAGTGGCCAAACTCGTGGAGGGTTACTAAAATCGCCAGCGCCAACAGCAACTGACCGGTCATTACTAATGCGTCCATTTTGGGGTTTTATTCGTTTTATTAAATCACACACTAAATATGTTTCTTAAATCCAATTCCAAACCTTTCAGTACATCGCCACCTGTAATAATTCCAAAATCTTCTTCATCCGGATTATGGTTTTCAGGTGTATAAACCATTACTTTTTTACGCTCAGGATCAAGTAGCCAGCCTAACAGCACCCCATTCTCCATAAATTCAAGCATTTTTTCTTTCAATTCTCGCCAAGAATCTGATTCTGACTTGATTTCTACAACAAAATCAGGAACAAGGTGCGCAAATTTTTTCCGCTCTCCTACGGGCACTTGTTCCCAGCGGTCACGCCGAACCCAAGCCATATCTGGCGAACGAACGGAATCATTGGGCAAAGTAAAACCTGTTGCTGGTCCAAAAACGATTCCAGGGTTATCTTGATTAAAATTCCAAAGTTTGATATAAAAAGCAAAATCTAAGTCTCTTGCTCCGCCTTCGGTTCCGGTGGGTGGCATAATTAGAATACGTCGTTTACTATCTCTTTCAAATGGAATTTCGGGGTTAGCCATGCACAAATCAAAAAACTCATCGTCAGTGAGTTCGCCAACCATCGGAAGTTTAAGCACTTGATTCATTTGTACTTTACAGATTTAAGATTGCGAGACAAGAGACATAAGAATATTTGATTATCAGACAGTTGGACTTGTCATGTTTTGCAAACCTGCATTCAATTAGTATATAAACTTAATTCAGATTTATTTCATTGTTAAACTCTCCCTCGCTACCCTACGGGTTTCGGCATCGGTTGCCACGTAGTCGTCATAAGTGGGACACTGTGTAAACGAAACTTTTGCCATGCAAGTTTCAATTATATCTGACATGGCCAAAAAACCAATTTTATCCTCCAAAAAAGCAGCCACGGCTACTTCATTAGCGGCATTAATAATACACGGCATGGTACCGCCTTTATCAAGTGCCTCAAATGCCAACGCTAAGTTACGAAAGGTTTCTAAATCGGGCTGCTCAAATGTGAGAGACGGAAAATTGGCAAAATTAAAACGAGGAAACTCACTTTTTAGTCTGTTTGGATAGCCCAAGGCAAACTGTATAGGCAGGCGCATATCGGGCAAGCCGAGTTGTGCCTTCATGGAGCCGTCTTCAAACTGAACTAAGGAGTGAATAATGCTTTGCGGATGCACCACCACGTCTATTTGGTTGGCTTCTACACCAAACAACCACTTGGCTTCTATCACTTCGAGCCCCTTGTTCATGAGCGAAGCCGAATCTATTGTGATTTTAGCGCCCATCACCCAATTGGGGTGTTTGAGGGCTTGGGCTTTGGTGACAGTACTCAAAAAATCTCGATTTTTTCCTCGAAAAGGTCCACCCGAAGCGGTAAGAATTATTTTTTCGATGGGGTTATGGAACTCACCCACCAAGCACTGAAAAATAGCAGAGTGCTCAGAATCAACAGGATAGATGTTTACACCGTTTTGGGTTGCCAGTCGAGTAACCAACTCGCCAGCCACTACCAATGTTTCTTTGTTGGCAAGGGCAATAGGCTTACCTGCTTCGAGGGCTTTGAGGGTAGGTAACAGCCCAGCATAGCCAACCATTGAGGTCAGCACAATGTCCACCGACTCCATTTGTACCACCGAAGCCAAGGCCGATGCCCCCGAATAAACCTTGATACCGAGTGGGTCGAGGGCGGCAAAAACTTTGTCGTAGAGGTTATCGTTGCCAATAACGACCACGTTGGGGCGAAACTGGGCGGCTTGCTCAATCAGCAAATCGGCGTTGGTTTGGGCGGTAAGTACCTCAACATCAAAGGCTTCGGGGTGTGAGGCTATCACCTCCAGGGCTTGTGTGCCAATGGAGCCTGTGGAGCCGAGTAGGGCGATACGTCGTGTTGGCATGAAAACTCAATAGGCGTTTATGGTTCTTTAAAACGCTTTGACAAAGGTAAGTGTTTTTGCCGAAAGTGGCGATAAATGCAACGAGCAAAGCTTACACGAGCCATAACATGTTAATTATCAAAGATTTAGTTTGACTTTTGTTAGGAAATCACTTGCCGTCTTGCTTTTGCTAATGTTTAATCATATCTTAACAAACCACTGCACGGTTTTTGCTACTTTTGCTATTCATCACGCTAAATTGGTATGTTATGAAAAAGGGGATACTGATACTCGGAATGTTGTTGCTGGTTGGGAAGCTGGCTTGGGCACAGGTAATTATTTATGAAATTTATGGAGGTGGTGGGAATTCTGGGGCGCTCTATACTAATGACTATATCGTGTTATATAATAGTGGCTCTACAAATGTCAGTTTAAGTGGTTATTCGATACAGTATGCATCTGCTACTGCGTCTAGTTGGACTTCATTTGCACTTAGTGGCACTATAAATGCAGGAAAGTTTTTTTTAGTATCCTTAGGTAGTGGTGGTTCAAATGGATCTAGTTTGCCAACCCCAGACCAATCGTTTTCAACAAATATCAATGCTACTGATGGCAAGATCGCCTTACTAAATACAACTTCAACTTTATCAACAACTAATCCATCAACTGACCCAATAAGCGCAAATGTATTAGATTTTATAGGCTATGGGAATGGAGCAAATGCTTTTGAAGGCACCACCTATGCCCCTGCTCCAAGTAATACAAAATCCATTAGAAGAACTAAGGCAGTACTTGATACAAATCAAAATGGAACGGATTTAACTTCACAAACCCCAGCCCCCTTTAATTCATCCTCTGGCACTCTCCCCATCTCCCTCCTTTCCTTCAAGCCACGCCTCAACGACGACCAAACCGTGCGGGTAGATTGGGCTACGGCAACGGAAGAAAATAACTCACATTTTGTGGTGGAGCGCAGTCAAAATGTCCAAGATTTCGCCCAAATTGCTCAGGTAGATGCCGCAGGCAATTCGCAACAGATTAAAAACTACCATTACACTGACTTACAACCACTTGCAGGAACCAACTACTATCGCTTGGTACAAGTGGATAAAGATGGCCGATCACAAACCTACCGCCCAGCATCGGTAGTAGTAAACAAACAGACAGGATTACAGGCGTACCCAAACCCAACTGACGGTTCGTTTGTAATAAATGCCCCATCAGAAGCAAGGCTATCACTCCAAAATCTGGTTGGTCAAGCTGTGCCGTTTAGCCAGCAATCAATTGATAATCAACAGATAATGATTTCGACAGCTGATGCAAAAGCAGGGGTTTATATCTTGTGTGTTCAAACCGATGAAGGCATGCAGCAATGCAAGGTAATAATCAGGTAATTAAAAAGCCAGACATAATGTCTGGCTTTTTAATCTTATCGTTTCTTTGTCAATACCCTACATATCCAAGTTTGCCCTTGTGCATTTTTTATGGTGTTTTCATCAACAAAATCGTAGTCGTTGCTGAGTTCATCCCAAATACCTTGCGCTTTCATTAACAACGAAATCAGAAAAAACCCACCTGGTTCTAAATAATTTTCGAGGCGGTTCAGTAGTTTGAGGGGTGCTTTAGAGAAATACAAGGCTTCGTTAATCACTATCACATCAAACGTTCCATTGGGTATGTACTTGTCCATATCACCTTGCTCAAAAAATGTCTTCTCGTCACCTCTTTTAGCATTAGCTATATTGGCAGCTTCGTCTGATAAATCTACGCCTACATACTGAGTGTAGTTATGTTTTTGAAGGGCGTCGTTCAATATACCTTCGCCTGCGCCCAAATCCAGTACCCTACAGTTGGGTTTAAGGAACTGAATGTAACCAGCCATGACGAAGTGGTGCCCTTGTTCATCTAATCGCCCCAGCCATTCCCAACCGCCATTTTTATACTGATAATTGAGTTTGGCCCGATAGTCTCGGAGGATTTTTCGCTTGAATAAATAGACAAGTTTGTCTAATAGTGGTTCTTTTTTAGTCATTTTTTTTTGATTTAGGGAATTCAACCGCTAAAATAATGAACGAAGTACATGTTTGGAAAAAGGCTAAAAAATATTTGAAGAATACCAAGACTGTTCAATTTTTAGTGCATTTTGGTAGCTGGCTTGAACATTAGAAATTTGCATTCAATGAGGCGATATCTGGCCAATGTTTGCTGGCCTGATGGGGCTATTCGATAGGTAATTCAGTTATAGCATCTTGTAATTTCGATACTCGCCAATCCGAAGCCCCGTTAACTGTTCTATGAAACCTTTGATACGGTTTTTAAAGGAAAGTTGTTTTTGTTTTACATCAAAATCAAAGACCCAGCTCATGCGTTGGATGCGGGCGTGCATCACAGCCGGGTGAGTGCCTTCAAATAACCGTAGCGAGTCCACCTGCGAGTAGTCAAATGACTCAGCTTCTTGGCGAATAGCGGTCATTTCTTCGTCGCTGTGCCAGAGTTGTCCAAAATCCCGAAGTTTTTCTCTCATCCTGTCAGGCGTGCGTACCCATCCATAATGATACACAAAGGCATCAATCAGTTTTACATGTAATTTTTGGTTGTCAATTGTTCGGAATCCTTGTGCGTCTCGGTACGATGTTACCTTACCTGTGTTGCGGATTACTCGAATTTCTCGTCTGTACCAGCGAGCGGCATCGCCTACATAACGATATGAGCCATAAAAGTGTAAGTAGTTAAACAACAAACCTTCTACTTGTGTATCAGCCAAGTGTTTTTCCATCGCATTTCTCACAATAGGCAGGTATTTTTCGTGAATAACTTCGTCGCCTTGTATGTAAAAAGCCCAATCGGCATCAGCTGAAATGGCAGCTAAGGCTTTGTTGGTTTCTATGGCAAGCACTTGACCACCCTCTCGGAGCGAATCGTCCCAAATGGTTTCAATTATTCTGATTTTGGGTGAATCAATAGACTGAATCAGGGCAAGGGTTTCATCTTCAGAATCACCAACGGCCACTACTACCTCATCGCAAAGGGGTAAGATAGACGTAATGGCCTCTACGATGGGGTAGTCGTATTTGATGGCGTTGCGAACAAAAGTAAAACCAGCGATTTTCATGAAATAGGCAAAAAGTCGGTAAGTCAAGAAGTCGAAAAGTCAAGAAGTCATAAGTCAGGGGTGGCACTCCACTTACTCACATATAACTTACCGACTTATGACTCACTACCTTGATGATAACATTTGCGGCAACGGGCTTCGTAGCTGTCAGTTTCGCCGAGTAGCACTTGGTCTTGCGAGTGTACTTTGCGGTACGAATACTGCGCAATTTCGCCACAAACCATGCAAATAGCATGGACTTTGGTAACATACTCAGCAATGGCCATCAGGTGTGGCATAGGGCCAAAAGGTACACCGGCAAAGTCCATGTCGAGACCTGCCACAATAACCCGCTTGCCACCATCAGCCAATTTAGTACACACTTCTACGATGTCGGGGTCAAAAAACTGTGCTTCGTCCACGCCTACTACATCACAATCACCAGAGAGCAACAGAATTTCTTGCGAAGTATTGACAGGAGTGGAACGGATTTTGTTAGCATTATGCGAAACAATATCGGCCTCGTGGTAGCGAGTATCGAGCGAGGGTTTAAAGATTTCGACATTCAATCGAGCAATTTGCGCCCGATGAAGCCGACGGATGAGTTCTTCGGTTTTTCCCGAAAACATTGAGCCACATACCACTTCTATCCAACCAGTGCGAGGTTGAGGTGGCTGAGTGCGAGTACGGTTAGGTTCGATAAACATTTTTAAAATCCCAGTCTTTAAGTCGTAAATGGGCGGCAAACCGCTCAAAAAGTTGTAAGTCAATAAGTTTTTAAGTCGTAAGTCTGTCTTGTGTTATTCTCCTCGGAGACAAGTAACAAGTTCTAAGTCAACAAGGGTTATGTTCAAAACTACAAGAAAATTGCAGTTTTTTAATGTATTGAATATCAATGGCATAAGACAAAACACAACCATTTTGAGACAACTTACTAATCATGTCTTATTGACTTCTGGCTAAATTAACTTCCGACTTATTTAAAATCAAAGTGCTTGTTTTCCGTTTTGTATTTACCTTTACAAAGCAAATCATTTTACTAATGTCGAACAAATTAGATTTTGCTGCCATAGAGCAGTACAGTAAGCAATACGCCTCCAAGCTTTGCGATGAATTTTATAGCCGCCACGATGCTATCAATGGCAACCAAGTGCTTAACTTAAGCACCGTTGGGCAAGTAAATGTACTGGTAATAAACCAGTTATATGAAAAATGGAAAGCTGATACCTTGGCTTTTCGGAGTTCGTATTTTGATTTTGAGCAAGACGAAGTAAAGCAGGCTCTCCAAACATTTATGAACGTGGTGTCGCAGTATATTGCTGTTAAGCGGGAGCATTTTGAACCTATGCTTCGGTTTGCAGTGGCCAGTTCGTTGGTGTTGTTGTTTGATCCCAAGCATTATTTTGAAAGCCAGTTAAAAGAGCAACCAAACTTGACCGTTTCAAACGACGACCTCAAGCGATGGAGCAAGTACACTCGCTTCAACAAATTCGTTATCAGTGCTTTACAAGAAAAAATGGGCAATGAATCGTATGTGTATGTGAGCCAAGCTACTCGCTGGTTAGACGACATTTGTACCGATGACGCTCCTTACGATGAGCCTGATAAGTTTTTGACGCTTTTTTCTCAAAAAGTGCCAATTTCAAAAGATGATTTCATCAAAAGGGTAGCCCCACCTGTTAGTAAGTCATTTTTCGATCTGGATCCCGAAGAACCAGAGCAGGTTGAAGTGCCTATTTATCAGCCTGTAACAGCCGTTTTGCCAAAGGTAGAAATTCCAACACCTGTGTTTGTAGAAGAAAAAGTGATTGAACAAAATGCAGTACTCAATGACAAATTTACCACAGATCAACAAACTATCAACGATGTGTTGACCAAAGAGGCCGTAGGTACATTGGCCGATAAATTGTCTAACGGGCACATTGATAGCATTGTTGGAGCTATTTCGTTGAATCAAAAATTTGGTTTTATTAGCCAACTTTTTCACGGCGATGCCGTAGCCTATACACAAGCTATTCACCAATTGGAGCATTGCCGTACCTTAGACGAAGCCCAAGGGATTCTTCAAAACCAGTATGCTAACAAATATATGTGGAGGCAAAGCCCCGAAGAAGCTGAGATTTTACTCGACATCGTGCGCCGACGATTTACATGAAGAGCCCAGGAAGCTCGTAATTGGGTTAGCGAGGTTTTGAGGTACACCGATTATTGATTTATGGTTTTTTCATTTGACAAGCAGGGCTTTCTGCCACCAAAAATCATAAAGTGCTCGCCTACTGAGTTTTACGAAAATTTTGTAGAACCATTTCCGCTTTCTGAAACTCGTAAGTTGCTCTATGAAAACTGGTTGGAATATGTCGGGAGCCTACGAGAACTTACAGGTCAGGGATTTACCCAGTGGTTGAATGGTAGCTTTGTAACCACAAACCTAAATCCGCAAGATTTAGACATGGTTACGTTTATTGATTGCCAAATTTATCGTAAATTCGAGACAGACTTAGAAGCGTATTGGACTCATCACCTCGAAGATCAGGGTTTGGATGCGTATTTGGTAGCGATTTACCCAGACTATCATCCTGAGTATGCAAAAAGTGTGTCATTTATCAATGACTGGAAAAGACGATTTCACAACAATCGGTACTCTCAACTAAAAAAGGGATTTTTGGAACTAACAATTACATAAGCCATGCAAAAAACAAATGGACAGATGCTCGATGATGTTTTAGAAGAAATTGGAGAAATAGATAAGTTATTAACCAAGATTTCCCCCGAAAGCGACAACCTAATGTATCGTCAATATCAGCATTTAAGAGGTAAGTACGTGCAGCAACTCAACGAATTAGTGGCAAAATATTCTAAACATTTGAGAGTAGTAGAAGTATAGAAAATCGCTCCGAAATCAGCCTATGAAGCATTTTTTACAAACGTTTTTGCTGGTTATTACACTCCATACGCTTACCCAAGCGCAAGAGTACAAACGCCCCGAATTAGACCTCAATGCCTTCGTTCAAAATTTGTTTCCTGTTCAGAATCAGGATATTAACTACGAAGATGTGTTTGAAACACTCTATCAGTTTTATCAACGTCCAATAGACCTTAACACCGCTTCATACGAAGACTTATCGGCTCTTTATGTATTGTCAGAATCCCAACTTCGTAGTTACTTCGACTATAAAGCCAAGGCTGGCAATTTGGTTTCAATTTACGAGTTACAAGCCATTCCTAATTTTGATTTACCTACTATTTACAAACTCTTACCTTTTGTAGTAGTAAAGCCCGACAGGTTGTCATTGAGTTTGCTCAAAAACTCCCTACAAAATGATGCCAATGCCTATTTTTTGTTGAGAACAGAGCGAGTTTTAGAGGAGCGTAAGGGTTTTACTCCACCCGATAGCCGTAGCAAAACCCGCTATTCGGGTTCGCCGTACCGGTGGTTTGCCCGCTACAAAATGTATCATTCCAAAGATTTTAGCTTGGGTTTTACCCTCGACAAAGACGCTGGTGAGCAGTTCACTTGGGATCCGGCTACTCGTCGCTATGGCGCTGATTTTGTGTCGTTTCACGTTAATTTTCAGAATAAAGGCAATTGGAAAAACATCTCACTCGGCGACTATCAAATTCAGGTGGGGCAAGGGTTGGTGCTGTCTGGAGGGTTTTATATAGGCAAAGGTTCAGAAACCGTGCTAACAGCTCGGCGCAGCCATTTGGGGATTCGGCCTTACACCTCAGCTACGGAGTACAACTTTTTTAGAGGAGCTGCAGCTACCTACAAACTGGGTAATGTTGAAATCACGGGTTTTTATTCTCGCCAACGTCGAGATGGTAACTTGGTAGATGGCTCGACCGACGACGAAGACTACATTAGCTCCTTACAAACCAGTGGCCTGCACCGAACCCCCAGCGAAATTGCCGATAAAGGGAGTTTGGTAGCGCAAGATTTTGGTGGAAACATCATGTACCGAAGCACCAACAATAGGCTACAAATAGGTGTAACGGCACTTCAAACAATTTATGACAAAGCCCTCAAACGAGCCAATAGACCCTACAATCTTTATGAGTTTAATGGCACTAAAAACCTGTTGCTGGGGGCGCATTTTAGCTATTTATTTCAGAATTTCAACTTCTTTGGTGAAGTGGCTCGCTCATCGAGCGGAGGGATTGGGGCGGTTGGGGGCTTTTTGGCGAGTTTGAGCAAACGTTGGGACTGGACAGTGGTGGGGCGTAACTACGACCGAAACTTTCATAGTTTTTATGCCAATGCTTTTGGCGAAAACACCCGAAGCATCAATGAGCAAGGCATTTATACGGGCTTGAAATATTCGCCGAATCGCCGTTGGCAGGTGGGGGCTTATTTGGACTATTTCCATTTCCCATATCTACGTTACTTAGTTGATAAACAGCCAACTAACGGCTTGGGGTATTTGTTTAGGGTATCGCATAAGCCTCAAAAAACGACGGAGATTTACCTTCAATATTTTGAAGAACACAAAGAGAAAAATCTACCAGAACGTCTTTCTACAAAAAACGAAACAGTTGCTAATATCCGTCATACTGTTCAGGTAGGACTTGACTATGCCTTTAATAAAGTGTGGTCTATCAACACTAAGGTTTTTTATAATACTTTTGGTTATCAGGGTTTTGCGGCATCAAAAGGCTTTGCTATGGTGCAAGATTTGAGTGCTGATTTTGGAAAACTATCCTTCACTGGTCGATTGGCCTACTTTGATACAGACGACTACGATTCTCGCATTTATGTTTATGAGCGAGATGTACTGTTTGCGTTTTCAATCCCCGCCTATTATGACAACGGCTTGCGCAATTACTTGATGGTTCAGTACAAATTTACCCGTCATATTGATGCGTGGCTTCGCCTTTCTCGCACACGTCTGTATGGCGAAGACACTTACGGCTCTGACCTCGACTTGATTAACGCCCCACATCGCACCGATGCAAAATTTCAGGTAAGGTATCAGTTTTAATGCCCTATTTCGCCGTCCAGCCACCATCAACAGTAAGCATAGACCCAACCATATAGGTAGCGGCATCGCTGGCGAGAAAAATAGCTGCACCTTGAATCTCTCGAAGCAAACCCCAACGGCCCAGTGCTGTTGCACCAACGATAAACTTTTTGGCTTCCTCGGTTTCGGCAATGGGGGCGTTCATTTCTGTTAAAAAAGGGCCAGGGCAAATGGCATTAACCGTGATATTGAAGGGGGCTAATTCGAGCGCAAGCGCACGAGTCATTTGTACAACTGCCCCTTTGCTGGCCGTGTAAGGCGTACGATTTGCCAAACCAACCAAGCCGAGGGTACTTGCCATGTTGATAATACTACCACGTTCGCTTTGCTTCATGTATGGAACTACAGCTCTACAAGTGAGCCATGTGCCATTTACATTAACATCTATTACTTTTTTGAAGTCTCCTGGGCTTACTTCGTCAATAGCTCCTCTAATGTTGATTCCTGCGCTGTTGATCAGGATATCAATTCGCCCAAAGGTATCGATTGCGGCTTTTGCCATGGCTTCGGTTTGAGCAAGGTCTGTAATGTCTGCACCAAACGAAGTTACCAACGTGCCAAATTCTTGACTTAATTCGCTGGCTGCGTTAGCGCCTTCTTCGACGTTTCTATTGACCAGCATTATATTGGCTCCTGCCGAAGCCAAACCTGCTGCCATTGCCAAGCCTAAACCTTTGGAGCCACCTGTGATAATAGCGGCTTTACCGGTAAGGTCAAATTGTTTGATACCGGGGAGTGTTTCTTTGTTCATAGTGATGGTTACATGGTTTTCCAATACGCAAATGACTGAATAATGTTTTCCTCTTCTGCTGCAAGTCGCTCGTCAAGGCTCAATTGTGAGAATTTGGGAAGAGCTGTTTTGTATTTGTTTTTTCTGACCATTTGTAGTATTCGGGCCAGTTCGTTGCCCGATACACTCTCAAAAGTTGCCCAATAGTCGTTGGTCAAGCAGGGGATCTCAAAAGTTGCCCAATAGTCGTTGGTCAAGCAGGGGATTTCTAAGGGGTCACGGGTTATCATTTCCAAATTAAATGTAACGTTTGGATTGTGCTTTTTGCAAAGTGCGATCATGCTGGGTAAATCTAAAATGCCTTGTCCCAACGGCACTTCTGACAACCGAAATCCTGCCTCATATTCTTCTACGGCCATGTCTTTGATATGAACACTCAGTACATAAGGGGCTAATATTTGTACTACGTCCATGGGTTCTTGCAAAAGGGCTATGTTATTGCCAAAATCTAAGGTAACACCCATCCATTCGCTGTTAAGTTGCTGAATAATAGCCACTAATTCTTTTGCTCGCCAATCTTTGTGGTTCTCAATGGCTAATTTTATTTGGTGCTTTCGAGCAATGGGTTCAGCCAATTGGAGTGAGAGAATTGCGTTTTTTTTGAAGGTTTGGAACGCCTCAGCCGAGTGAAAATTTTCGTAGCGTCGTCCGCTCAAACATACTGTTCTCAACAACCGTGCACCTGCTTCTTTGGCACTTTTTACTTCATTTTCAAAAACGGAGACTTCAGCAGCATTATGAGGCAAACTAATAGAGCCTTCGAGGTAAAGCCCTACTTGTTCTCGTCGCTCACGGACTTTCTTGGCAAACTCACTTGACCAATCTTTTACCACTACTTGTACGCCTCCTGCGCCGATTTGGTGGCAGTGTTCAATCAAATCAATGGCATTTTGAAAACCAGGGTATTTTTTGCTCTCTATCTTCGGATTCCAGCGGCTTGCATAGGAATGTACGACCACACCCATGCGGGTTTCATTGAGAAATGAGGGTAGCTCTGGAACAGAAAGTGCCATTAGTCCCAAAGTAGATTCTTGTAAAAATGTACGTCTTTTCATTACATTTTGTTTAGTGGTTTTCACCATGAAGTGTCAAAGAATAAGAACCAACAACTCCGAAATCATTTCGAGGTTAGCCAAAACGGATCGCCCTGATATGCTATCGGGGCGGAAGTGGTTTTGCGTCTCCTACACAGGTATTTCTCACTCTTTCCCGCCAATATGCTGGTTTAGTTCTTTGGCTGTCCAAGGTATCACTCTACCTTGCGAGGTATGCCTTGTTTTGCTAACAATACCTTTGGTTATAGACCCAGCATCATTACCCCATTCGTTACGGATATAGGTCAAAATTGCCGTAATTGCCCCATCGTCCATTGTAGAGTGAGAAGGCATAACAGGCAGAATATCAGGCACATCGTACAGTTTTCCATCTACATGTATTGGCCCTTCTATGCCATGCAAAATAATGAGTGCCAAGCGTTTTTCATCGCCAATAACCCAGTCAGAATTGATAAGAGGTGGGGCAAAGCGATTTAACCCTTCGCCGTCAGAACCATGACAACCTGCACACGTAGTGAGGTAGTGTTGTCTTCCCAAGGCAAACAGTCTTTGAGCATCTTCGCTAAGGAGATTCTGTTTTTGCGAGCTACTTGTTTGTACCGAATGCCCTTCCCATTCAAATAATAAAGCTACTGTTTGAAGGCGAGTCTGTTGCAAAGGGTCAATGTCTGTTCGAGCAAAAAGCGTGGGTGCCGAAGCAAGTTGAATGGGTTTGAGTTTGCGATTTTTGGCTTGAATCGCCATTGCTGTCAGCATGACTTTTTGTTGCCAAGCAAACGAAGCTTTATCAACATCAAGTATTTTCAAAAGTGCAGTCATCTCCTTAGCATCACGCTTTCGCACGATGGCTGTAGTTAGCATTTCTAAGAAAATTTCCTTGTCGGCTTGTTGTTTTTGCCATTGTGGAGATTTTAGTAAACGTTCTAAAAAATCAAATTCTTGGTTTTGTATGCTACTCATCACGGCATCACGAATTAACGGAAAAGTACCATATCGGTCAGCAATCCCAGCTAACAATGGATGCGAAGCCGACTGGTTCAACACATAAGCCGACAGTGCCATTTGGAGTACCTGCTCAGGACTTGCTTTCTCCCATGTTTGCAACAAGGTTTCTTGCAATTTTACCCGAATAGCCTCATTTTCTTTCGCCAAAGGTTCCAACAGGCGCAAAGCAGTACTGCTAATTAAGGCATTTTTGTCAACTAATAGCTTAAAAAGTAGGGCTGAATTGCTTGATTTTAAACCATTTAATGTCCACAAAGCATGAAATCTGCCTAAGTCATTTGCTCCATCTAACGCTAAGACTTCGAGCAGCGGGATGATTTTTTTGTCATTGCGCTCTACCAGCAGGCGTTGAGCCATGTCTCTATGCCATCCGTCTGGGTTTGACAAGGTTGCTACTAATTCTTCTGAACTTACCGAAGAAAGTTTCTTGGTTTTGGGAGCTACCCAATTATTAGGTACAATGCGCCAAATACGCCCTCGGTTGATAGGCTGAACCAACTTTCGGCTAATTGTTTGCTCTCGCAAATAAGACGTTACATAGGCCCCATGTTGAATAAGCCCTCTATACATATCGGCTACATAAAGTGCGCCATCTGGCCCAGTTGTTAAGTGTACAGGGCGAAATCGCTCGTCGGTAGAAGCCACAAATTCTTTGCCCAGATGTGGGTCGAATGCCGAAACCATAAACCCTTTTTTCTCGACTACGTTGCGCTTAATAAGGTTGCCCGAAGGCTCACATACAAACACATTGCCTTGATAATCACCCGAAAAGGTGTTGCCTCTATACACAAGCGGAGAACAGGCGGCGGTAAACTCCAAAAGTCGCCCCGTTGAATCCAAAGTGCCAGGAATGTAGCCCCGATTGACAGCGGGATTGGGGCGGATGGGGTAAATCCGTCGGTCTATGGTTAGCCCGTGGTCAATGCCAGTGGTAGGGGTGTGGTTTTTGTTGCGAGAAAGATAGTTGGGTGGCACTAAGTCAGCGTGTAATTGCGACCAGTTGTAATTGTAATAAAGCCGCCCTTCGTTGTCGTGACTAATACCCCATTGACCCCTAAATTCTGTGCTATCACGCTGCCATTTACCGTCGGTGAGGCGATAGCGCAAGCGAGATTTTACGTTATAGTACCAATTATCCATACCACGCCAAAGGCCGTTATCGCTATGCTCTGGCAAACCATTATTGGCGTAGGTAGAGTCAATCAAGATTTTGGTGTCGGCTTTGAGGTTTCCATCGGCATCTTGTGCCAGCCACAGCGACCCATTTTGAGCAATTAACGCACCGCCTTTTACCAAAGCTATGGCTCGTGGCATGACCAAACTATCCAAAAAAACAGTACTCACATCCATCTGTCCATCTCCGTTTTTATCTTCGAGTACTGAAATTCGCCCTACGGGTTCAGTCTCCCCTTCGCCGTCAATATTGGGCATAAAACCTCGCATTTCTACTACCCAAAGCCGCCCGTCTTCGTCGAAGGTTATCACTACGGGGTCTTGCACCATTGGTTCGGCAGCTACCAACTGGATTTTCATACCAGACTCAAGCTGAAACGAAGCCAATTCTTGTGCAGGTGTTTTTACAGGCGAAGGCCCAGATTGATCTGTTTGGGGTAGCTTAGTAGTACAACTCCACAAGCCCCAAATGCCTACAAATGAGAAGCAAATACGATAAACCCAATGCAGGATTGTTGTTTTTGCCTGAATAGGAATCATGGTTTAGCGGTTTTCATCGTTTTGTGGGAAAGGTACTAAGAAATGTATCAGAAATAAAATAAATGATACAAATACCTTTTTTTATCATATTAAGGGCTTTTTTGTAAGGTAAACGCCCCCAAACCATCCATAAGTTAGCGGGGCGTTATGCTGTATTTCGGTAAATTGTTGTAATTATGTTCGGAGAATAAAAAATTGAAAACAATCGTACATGATTCACTATCGTATTGCCTGCCCAAACCCCTCAACCCGTTTATTTCATATCGAACTTAGTATCACCGAAGTAACCACGGAAGCCTTGTTAATACAATTGCCTGCTTGGCGGCCAGGGCGGTATGAATTGCAGCATTTTGCCAAAAATATCCAACGATTTGAAGTCTTTGGTGCTAACAATCAGGCTATTCCCTATGAAAAGCTCACCAAAGACCGCTGGCAAATAGATACAAGCCACCAAGACGAAGTAAAAATTTGCTACACTTACTACGCCAACAAGCAAGATGCTGGCAATAGTTATGTGGATGATACAATGTGGTACCTCAATTTTGTAAATTGCTTACCCTACGTAGAAGGGCGGATGCACGAATCCCATCAAGTAACCTTGCAACTCCCTGATAACTACCAAGTTGCGTGTGGACTACCCCAAGTTGAGAAACATACGCTCTTGGCAAAAGACTATTACGAACTGGTAGATTGCCCCTTACTGGCGAGTGCACACCTCCAGCATGATAGCTACCAAGTAAGCGCAACAACTTTTCATCTCTGGTTCTTGGGCAATTATGAACCCAATTTCCCTCGTATCAAACGAGATTTCAAGCGCTTCACCGAGGCTCAAATTCAGCAATTTGGGGAATTTCCAACCACTGATTATCATTTCTTAAATTGGATTCTGCCTACGGCTTTTTATCATGGTGTAGAACATCGCAACTCAACCATGATTGTGCTTGGCCCCGATGCCGAAGGCGATGGTTTGTACCCCGACTTATTGGGCGTTAGCTCACATGAACTGTATCATACTTGGAACATCTGCCGAATTCGCCCTACCGAACTGTTGCCTTATGATTTCACCCAAGAAAACTACTTCCCTACTGGCTTTGTTGCCGAAGGCGTAACTACCTACATGGGCGACTTGTTTTTGAAGCAATCAGGTATATTTTCATTAGATGATTACCTAAAAGAACTGGGTACTACGCTCAAACGACATTTTGAGAAAGACGGGCGAGCATGGCAGTCGTTGGTAGAATCATCCTTTGATTTGTGGTTAGATGGCTACGCCCAGCCTATTCCTAACCGTCGGGTTTCTATTTACAACAAAGGGGCAGTTATTGCCTTGATATTGGACTTACACATTCGCCAACAAACAAACCACCAAAAATCGCTACACGATGTCATGCGCTTGATGTGGGAGCGTTTCGGGAAACCCTTTGTGGGGTATTCGATGGCTGATTATCAACAAATTGCAGAAGAAGTTTGTGGAGAATCATTGGGTTGGTATGCTCAACAATGTATTGTAGGCAATGAACCCTTAGAGAATCTGTTAAACAAGCAATTGCAGTGGGTGGGCTTGCGGCTCAATTGCGACGAAGCCAACATTTGTAGCTTAATAACGGATGATGAAAAAAATGAGAACTTAACAAAGTGGTTAAAATAACAAGCCATAAACCATGGGGTTGGTCGCTAAAAAATCCTTTCTTGGCTATTGCATCCGATAGCTCTTTCGTATTTTTTGCGGAAAAATAGAAATTTTTCTATCTTTAAGCCTATTTTAACTTAGCCTTTATCTAAATGGAAAACTCTTCTCGCCGACAATTTTTTCGGCAAATAGGCGGTCTAACCGCTGGAATTTCAGCACTTCCAATGCTTTCAGAAGACCTTTTTGCGATGTCTGCCAAAAAACCTTTTTTTGAAATTTCGCTTGCCGAATGGTCTTTGCATAAAGCACTATTTGGCAAAAAAATGACCAACCTCGACTTTCCGGCCAAAGCCAAAAACGACTTTGGGATTAGCACAGTAGAATATGTCAATCAGTTTTTTAAAGACAAAGCCAAAGACACCACATACCTCAACGAACTGTTGATGCGCTGTAAAGACAATGGGATAAAAAACCACCTCATTATGATTGATGGCGAAGGCGGACTTGGCGAAACCGACGAAAAAAAACGAACCCAAGCCGTTGAAAATCACTACAAATGGGTAGAAGCCGCCAAGCATTTGGGTTGTAAAACCATACGGGTCAATGCCTATGGTACAGCCAGTGCCGACGAGGTAAAAAGTGCCGCCGTTGATGGATTGGGTCGCTTGGGTACATTTGCAAAACCCTTTGGCATCAATGTCATTGTAGAAAATCATGGCGGGCATTCGTCAAATGGCCAGTGGTTAGCCGATGTAATGAAGCAAGTAGGCATGAAAAACGTAGGCACTTTGCCTGATTTTGGCAATTTCTGTATTAAGCGTGGTGCAAAAGGTTGTGATGAAAGCTACGACCGCTACCAAGGCACACAAGAGTTGATGCCTTTTGCCAAAGGGGTAAGTGCTAAAACGTACGATTTTGACGAACAAGGCAACTGTATAGAAACCGATTATGTGAAAATTCTTAAAATAGTGAAAGATTCAGGCTTTAAAGGCTATGCGGGTATTGAATACGAAGGTAGCAAACTGTCTGAAGAAGAAGGTATTCGCAAAACCAAAGCTTTACTCGAACGACTCATTTCGGTAGTCTAAGTACCTCTGTGAAATTAGTTTATAGTATTCCTTCCACCCCCTACCCCCGCCAGCGGGGGAGAAAACCTTGTCCTCCGCTGGCGGAGGTGTCCGAAGGACGGAGGTGGACAGCCCAAACAGATTCAACTAATTTTGAACAACTACTTAACCCCAAAGACTTTTTACAAATAAAAACCAACGCTGAACCATGCAAAATCAAGACAACGAACATAACAATCGTCGAAATTTCATCAAAAAAAGTGCCTTAGCTGCGGCGGCATTTTACATTGTGCCTCGCCATGTGCTGGGCAAAGGTTTTGTGGCTCCGTCGGACAAACTCAATATTGCCAGTGTAGGTTGTGGTGGCAAGGGTTGGTCTGACACCCTTAATGCCTGGAACAATGATAAAGAAAACATAGTAACCCTTTGCGATGTTGATTTTAACCGTGCTAAACAAGCCGCCGAAAAATGGCCAAAAGCCACTCGTTATAAGGATTTTAGAGAGATGTTGGACAAAGAAAAAAACAACATTGATGCTGTAACTGTCTCAACACCAGACCATAACCATGCTGTTGCGGCTATGGCAGCCATGCAATTGGGCAAGCACGTATATGTACAGAAACCCCTCACGCACGACATCTACGAAGCTCGTATGCTTACCGAAGCTGCCCGCAAATACAAAGTAGTAACCCAAATGGGTAACCAAGGAGCTTCGGGTGATGGCGTTCAGCAAATGATTAAGTGGTTTGATGCTGGCTTGATAGGCACGGTCAGCACCATTCATGTATGGACAAACCGCCCTGTGTGGCCTCAAGGGATTCCTTTACCAAAAGGAAAAAATGAAATTCCTGCCGACATGAACTGGGATGGCTGGCTTGGTACAGCCCCTACAACGGACTTTATCAAAGACGTATATCACCCCTTCAAATGGCGAGGTTGGTGGGCTTATGGCACAGGTGCTTTGGGCGACATGGCTTGCCACCTCATTGACCCAGCCTATCGCACGGTTGGCTTGGGTTATCCAACGGCTGTGGAGTGTAGCGTAGGTGCTACTTTCTTACAAGATTGGGTTCCCGAATACATCCCTGAGGGTTGCCCGCCAGCTTCTAACGTGCAATTGAAGTTTGCTGCTTCGGCAAAAAACAAATCAGAAGTTACCCTCAACTGGATGGATGGTGGTATTCGTCCATTCCACCCAGACTTGATTCCTGCCGATGAACCCCTTGCAGAAGCAGATAGTGCCAACGGAGTGATTTTGATAGGTAGTAAGGGTATTATGACCTGCGGTACATACGGGCTTAACCCAAAGATGTATTTTGGTAAGAAAAAAGTAAGTGACGAAGAATTGGCAAAGTACAAATACGAACCCAAAAACGCTAAACTACCTGAAAATGGTCACCAACAGCACTGGACAAAAGCTTGTAAAGCAGGGTTTGGTAGTGCAGAACACAAAGAACTCACTTCGTCATTTGATTTTGCTGGTCCACTTACTGAGTCTGTTTTGATGGGCAACTTAGCCATCAGAAGCTATATGCTACGGCAAGGAGAAGGGCGTACAGCCAAGTTCCCAGGTCGTAAACAACTCCTTTGGGATGGCACCAATATGAAAATCACGAACTTCGATGAAGCCAATCAGTTTGTACAACGTAAGTATCGTGACGGCTGGTCGTTGGGTGTGTAACAGTTAGATTATAATATTAAACCCACAAGGTTTTTGAAAGCCTTGTGGGTTTTTTCATAGAAAAACTTTTATTTCATTACCCAAATTCCTCCAAAAGTGGCTATTATACAAATACTTACATTAAGCAATACATTAAACATGGCTTCGGTATAACGATTGGCTTGGATAAGTTGGAGCGTATCGTTGGCAAAGGTTGAAAAAGTACTAAATCCACCACAAAATCCAATGGCAATAAAAGACCTAAACGACGGCGAAAGGTTCTTGCTTAGTTCGAGCCCTACAAAAGCACCCAACACCAAACTGGCCGTAATATTAACAGCCAAAGTAGCATAAGGAAAATCACTAATGCCCTGGTTTTGAATCAGTTTACTCAAGCCATAACGAGCAAGACTCCCTAAGCCACCGCCCAGAAAAATAAAAAGAAAAGGGTTCATTGCGTATGATTTTTTCATGAAAATAGTCAGACCGCCACAGTTTCGACAAAGTTGTCAAATCTGAACGATTGAATGCGTAAGAAAAGGCAATTTTTTGTCAAAATTTTTCTATACTCGCACAACAAAAATTGATTCACCTATCTCAACCCTTTGCACTATGAAAGTAACAACCCGCATTCAGCTTATGCTTATGATGTTTCTCCAATTTTTTACGTGGGGCGCATGGTATGGGCAAATGAGCAAGTATTTATTCACCCAACTCAATGCTACCGGCGACCAAGTTGGCAATGCTTACACCGCCTTCTCCATTGCCATGATTGTAGCACCATTTTTTGTAGGCATGATTGCCGACCGTTATTTTGCGGCTCAAAAAGTGCTGGGAATACTCAATATCATAGGAGCGGTGATTTTGTATTTTTTGATGCAAGAAAAGAATCCCGATAGCTTTTATTGGTGGATATTGGCCTATTGTCTGTCTTTTGCACCGTGCATTGCCCTCACAAGTTCGATAGCCATGCGACAAATGACCAATACCGAAAAAGATTTTCCGCTGATTCGGGTGATGGGAACCGTTGCATGGATTGTCGTTACCAATATTGTAGGCTTTATGAACGTGGGTGACCAAGCTACCATTTTTCAGATTTCGATTATTTCGTCCGTTATCTTAGGTCTTTTTGCCTTTACGCTGCCCAACACGCCACCACAATCAACAGGTGGCACGAGCTTTGCCCAGATCATGGGCTTTGATGCTTTCCAATTGTTCAAAGACCGCTCATTTGCTATCTTTTTCTTGTCATCGGTGCTTATTTGTATTCCGTTGTCGTTTTACTATGCCATGGCAAACCCTTCGCTTACAGACTCTGGAATGACCAATGTAGAAAACAAAATGTCGTTTGGACAGATGTCCGAAGTGTTTTTTATGTTGATGATTCCGTTTGCTTTTGCCCGTTTGGGTGTAAAATGGATGCTCGTGGTGGGCCTTATTGCTTGGATCATTCGCTTTTTGTGCTTTGGTTACGGCACTGCAGACTCCGAGTGGATTTTGTTCTTGGCTATTCTCCTCCACGGCGTTTGTTTTGATTTTTTCTTTGTAACTGGCCAAATTTATACCGATACCAAAGCAGGTGAAAAAATCAAGTCCTCTGCACAGGGGCTTATTTCTCTGGCTACTTACGGCATTGGTATGGGCATTGGCTCAAAACTATCTGGCATTGTGGCAGATATGTACACCGTGGATGGCATAAAAAACTGGGCAAGTATCTGGATGGTACCCGCTGGCATAGCAGCGGCGGTGTTGGTGGTGTTTGTACTGATGTTTAAGGATAATTCTGTGAAGGCAAAGGTTTAGTAACCCCAAAAACGTGATTAAAAATGGCAAAAATTGCAATGCTTGGGTCCGGCTTTATCGGACGATTTTATGCAGAATCAATACACGGGCAACGTAGCCGTGACAAGGTAGTGGCCATCTATGCCCGCAAAGAAGAAAGTGCCAAAAAATTTGCCGATGACTATGGTTGCCCCATTTGGTCCACTAATATGGAAGAAATTGTGGCTCATCCCGAAGTAGAAATTGTGTGCGTAGCCCTACCCAATAATATCCACGAAGCGGCTGTTATGCTATGTGCCAAACATAAAAAAGCCGTAGTAACAACCAAACCCCTTGGTCGCAATGCCGACGAAGCCCTTCGCATGATGAAAGCCATAGAAGAAGCGGGAGTCTTTGGCGGTTATCTCGAAGACCTATGCTATACCCCCAAGTTCTTGAAAGCCTTGGAGTCAGTAAAAAATGGTGCACTGGGGCGCATTTTGTGGGCAAAATCACGAGAAACACACCCTGGGCCGCACTCCGATTGGTTTTGGGACAAAGAACAAGCAGGCGGTGGTGCTATTCTTGATTTGGGTTGCCATTGCATCGAAATTGCTCGGAATTTTATCGGCAAAGACATCAAGCCCATAGAAGTAATGTGCTGGGCCGACACTCAAGTAAAACCCATTGATGCCGAAGATCACGCAATTGCGCTCGTTAAGTACGAAAACGGTGCCATTGGGCAGTTAGAAGTGTCTTGGACATTTAGAGGCGGCATGGACTTACGGGATGAAGTAATGGGTACAGAAGGTACTATCTGGATCAACAACTTCTTGCGCACGGGGTTCGAGATGTTTACCACTGGCAAAGGAGCAGACTACGTGGCAGAAAAAGCTGAATCAAACACGGGCTGGCTGTTTCCGGTAGGTGACGAAGTCAATGATTTGGGTTACAACCACATGTTTACCGATATGTTTAAGTCGTGGGAAGAAGGCCATGAACCAAAAGAAACATTTTATGATGGCTACATCGTAAATGCTGTAATAGATGCCTGCTACAAATCAGCACAAACTAAGCAGTGGGAGCCTGTAAACTTACCCGTATGGCGAGGCCAAGAAGGACTAACCAAACAAAGTACGCTGGTCGAATATGATGCTGATTATTACCTCATTAAGCAAGAAATGACCCACGATGGGCGTAACAAAGTAATTTTGAAAGACAAAAAAACGGGAAAAATCTCAGAGAGAGATGTATAAAAAACAGGTACAAGCACTCATGCTTGTACCTGTTTTGCTTGTATGCAACAACTATATCTGAAAATTATCTGAATAACGATACGCATCTATTAACTTTTGTTCGCCTTCTTTACCTGGGTAGGCATTGCCGTGTTCCATACCCCAAATGAAGTCTTTTTTCTCGGCAAGGCTACGTTTATAAACATGCTTGAAGATATTTTGGTAGTTGATTTCGCCAGTAGTTGGTTCTTTGCGCCCTGGGTTGTCGCCAATCTGGAAATATCCAATTTCGCTCCAACACCAGTCAATGTGCGGAATCACACTTCCTTCGTTTTTTTGCATGTGATATACATCGTACAAAATTTTGCAAGCAGGGCTATTCACACCTCTACAAATTTCATAGGTTTGGTCTGAGGTGCGTAAAAACAAATCGGGGGTGTCGCTGAGGGGTTCCAGCACCATCACTAAGCCATGCGGAGCTAAAATGTCGGAACCTCGGCGAAGTGCATCAATCACATTGCCTGTTTGGATGCCGATAGGAATGTTACGGGCAAAATCCCCCGGCACGACGGTCATCCATTTGGCATTGCAACGTTTGGCAACTTCAACAGCACGTGTACATCCTTTCAAGAAAATATCAAGAAATTCTTGCTTACCTGCCGCTAAGGTATTGGCCCCATTTCCGCCTTTATCAACCACAAAAACACCCATTGCCATTCCCAATTTTGCCATTGTTTCACCTATTTTGCTTTGCATTTCAGGGGTACGCCCCATCATACCGTTGTCTTCAAGAGACCTAAAACCTTGGTCTGCCATGAATTTGAGCTGATCAATGAGGTCATCGCCAGCCGAATTTTTGAACATCCCAAAGTGTGGTGCATAGTTGAGCTTGAATGGTGCGGCAGGTGTTTTGGCGTGTGAATCAAAAGCCAATGCTGATAAGCCTGCTGTACCAAGCAATGTATTTTTCAAGAAATTTCTGCGCTGCATGGTCTATTAAGTTAGAGGTTTGGTTTGGGTAGTAAACTTAATGGATTTTCGTTAAAAATTTGCCAGTCTTCCTCAATCATAATTCGTAAGGCTTCTAATTGAGAAGGATAAATAACAGGTATGTCGTATAGTTGGGCATCTGTCTTCAATTCGTGCAGGTATTTTAGTAGGTTAAAACACATAGTGGCTTGACCGCAGGCAATGAGATTCTCTAACATTTTATTCTCTTTGTGCTGTTCATCAAACCAAAGTGTTGTATCCATTTTCCGGGTTTTTTCGGCTAAATCTTGCAGTTTTTGCTGGGGTTTTAGCAATTCAGCAATAGGTTTATCTAATCGCTTCTTTAATCTATATTCCAAATTTTTTGCATTAGCTTTTGATAAATCATGAATTAAAGTAGTAACACAGCGATTAGCATAAGGAAACTGATCATCAAAACTATCCGAAAAGGTTGCTACTGCAATATCTTCTTTGGGTATGTTATGATAATCAGCGTTTTCGTAAAGTGCATTAAAATGTAAACGCCTGACCTGATTCAAGAACAAATCGCCAATCAACATTCCTGCTGATGAAGCCCGTGCTTTGAGCATAGGCACAAGTTTTAAGAAGGGTAATTTCAAGAAAAAACCGCCATAACGTTTTGCTATCCGAAGCCACGTTCCTTCTGTTTTTGAAGCATTATTTGTTTTCCACGCATCTATTGAGTTCTTTAATTTCCATAGCTGAGCGGCAGCAAATAACAAACCACCAAGCACAAGTCCACCTATGATTTTTATGTAAATAGTGCCTTCAATGATGCCCGCTATAGAGAATACAATTGCCGATATAAACCAAACTAATACTCCAATTCCTATACTTTTCACTTTTTTAACGAGTGATTCTATCGTAAGTTTCCATAATCCCTTTATTTTATTATTGGGTATTGGTGGCACGTATGGCTCTGTAAATGAGCTATCTACATCACAAATAATAATGGTATCAAACATTTTCTTGTTGTTTTTACGCCGATATTCATTCGCTAATAGTAAACTTCCCACGCCCTGATTGTCATCAATACCACCATCCATAAGTCCAAAAGGTTGATTTTTGGGCAGAAGCTGCCCTTCATAAGCAGGTTCTTGCTTGAAATGCTCAAATAAAAACTCACTCGTAACAACATCATGTGTAAAGTCTTGTGGAAAAACAATGGGTTCAAATCCACCAGGGAAACACGAAGATGCAGCCATAATATCAGCCAATTTTAGCTTTTGAGCATGATTATCATTTAGCTTATTATCAAAATGAATGTCTTTATTGCCCACCTTACGCCTGGGTGCTAATCCTTTTTGAAACCTAAATGTTCGTCCATTAACCAATTCAGCAGCGTTAAAGCAGACTTCTTCAATATGAGGGTTTTGTATTTTTTGCCAATACAAACCAAATTCAACTTTTTCAAAAACTACTTCATCATAAGCAATGGCAAAGGCATTGATGAGATTTCGGTTTTTCTCAGGACGGTCTTTCCAATAAGCATTTTCTTTTAAAATCTCAAAAACCTTTTTAAGCAAGACTTCACCGTCCATGCAAGTCACAAGATGTTGGTAACATTCTTCAAAGGTTTTGCCTTGATAATTATACTGGCTGTACAGCATTGCTGGCAAAGTACCACCCGAAGCAGAGGAAACAAATGTGACGTGGCGGAGATAGCCAATCTTGTGGAGATACGA
>JBGAVQ010000019.1:0-35835 GCA_044228045.1 Spirosomataceae bacterium | reverse complement strand
GGTTGGCTTGTTACAATTTCTGACATATCTTTTATGAATGACAGAATGATAGAATGGTAGAATGGTAGAACACTAACTGTTATTTACTCATTCAGCGAAGTACGGCTCGCTCATTCATTCATTCGCTAATTTAACATATTACCGACCAAACAAGGCATCAATTTTATCTTGACGAGTGGCATCTTCGAGTGGATATTCTTTTCGCATGGGGTGATAGTCCATTTCCTCGATGTTCAGAATACGGATGAGGTTAGGGTGTCCGTCGAAAATAATGCCATAAAAATCAAATGTTTCACGCTCCATCCAGTTGGCACAAGTGTACAAGTTAGTAACTGTGGGTATGTGTGGGGCATCAATCGGCACAAATGTTTTGATACGTACACGATGGTTGTTCTCAAAACTATGAATGTGATACACCACGCCCAATTCTTGACCTTTTTCTTCAGGGAAGTGAATTCCACAAAGATCAGTCAAGAAACGATGTTTGTATTTTGGGTGGTTGTGTAGGTATTCCAGCATCGGGAGCACGTTGTCTCGAGTGGTTGTTAGCGTGAGCAATCCATAAGGCTCGTGCACGTCTGAAACGGCCTCTTCCCCAAATTTGATTAGTAAGTCTTCGGCGACTTCTTGGTTTGTTATCATTCCTTCGGATAAGTTATCCGTTATCTGCTAACCCTTATCAAGAGTGGTTGTGTTTTGTCTTGAAAAACCTAAGATGCTGAAAATTAGCAACTTAAAGTCACCCAAAACGTTATCTGATTACTTTACCTATTTCTTTGATAACTGTTTGCTGATAACTATTTGCTGAACTACTGAATTCCGTATGACTCCAACAAGGCTTTATATTGAGGTTCATTACGGCGGCGAACAGGCTCGTTTCTAACGATTTCTTGCAGTTGCATCAAGCCATCGAGTATTTGCTCGGGGCGAGGCGGGCAGCCTGGCACGTACACGTCCACCGGAATGATGCGGTCAATGCCTTGAAGTACCGAGTAGGTGTCAAAAATTCCACCTGACGACGCACACGCACCTACGGCAATCACCCAGCGAGGTTCGGCCATTTGTAGATACGTTTGCTTGAGAACAGGCCCCATTTTTTTGGCGATTGTACCCATTACCATGAGCATATCGGCTTGGCGAGGTGAGAAACTCGGGCGTTCAGACCCGAACCGTGCCAAATCGTAGTGTGAGCCCATAGTTGCCATAAACTCAATACCACAGCATGACGTAGCAAAAGGCAACGGCCAAAGCGAATTGGCTCGAGCCATACCTACCACTTTGTCTAATTGTGTGGCAAAAAAACCCGCTCCAGCGTAGCCTTCGGGTGGTTCTACTAATTGTATGTTGCT
Source organism: Spirosomataceae bacterium (assembly GCA_044228045.1). Classification (GTDB taxonomy): domain Bacteria; phylum Bacteroidota; class Bacteroidia; order Cytophagales; family Spirosomataceae; genus JAXLVB01. The sequence goes on along the minus strand of JBGAVQ010000019.1, from coordinate 34,486 downwards.
CATTGTATTTCTATTATCAGTTGATTTTTACTAAAACTGATACGTGAAAGCTAAACTATTTGTTCGACAAGAAGGTTTGCAAAAACACTTTTGACTTATCTCGTTCTCTGAATTATTTGATATTGTTGAGGATCATACGCTTGGTGCAGACCCTAATACTTTCTGACTTCTCTGACATTTACTCCCAGTTCAATACTCCTTTTTTGATAACATAGTAAAAGCCTACAAGCAAAAGACCCATGAAGATAATCATTTCGATAAAACCTGTCATGCCTAAGCCTTTAAAATTTACAGCCCAAGGGTATAGAAAGATGATTTCGACATCGAACAGTACAAATAAAATGGCAATCAAGAAGTATTTGATTGAGATGGGTGCACGAGCATCGCCAATAGGCTCAATACCACACTCCCAAACTTCATCTTTTTTCTTACTATGACGCTTGGGGCCAATGTTGTGAGTTACAATCATCGTGGTTACGATGAAACCGAGTGCCAGTGCTAATTGAATTAAAATTGGCAAATAATCAGAGGGCAAATAAGTTGTATTCATGGTATTAAAGCTCGTTAATTACGAATGCGTCGCAATTTACAACACTTCGTTTAGTTTTGAATAGTGTTTTTAGTAATTCAAGAAAGTTTTCGTTGAAAATTGACTTAGACCCTAAGCTACTATAATTTTTCAACCAATTTATCTATCATTTCACTCAAATAGGCTTCGTTTTGTGGGCCAAACCAGTTCATTGTACGGGTTTCATACGAATCCATGTGGTAATATTTGTCAGGTGTGATGTACCCGATGTATCCTCCGTTGAAACTGGTAATCACCAAATTAACTCCTTTCTTGGCAGAAACCTTTTGAAAATTAGTAACTAATTCACCCGAAAAGTCGCAGGGAGTACCCACCAACACAACGTTTCCAATGCGTAATGCCTTAAGGTCAGCAGGATAATCGCCAAATAATTTTTTGAAAACCCATGGGCGAAACCGCCAATTATCTGCAATACGGGCATGGGGTTCTCGCAAAGGTAATGGTAATGTGACAATGTTGAGGGTACTATTAGTACTTACTTGAACTCTTTTGAGGTTGTGTTCTATTTCGAGTTGTAAACCTATTGCTTCGTTTCGTAGTTGGAGTGTGTCATTTTTTTCTTCTCCTAATGGTCCCATGCTTCCCACAGCACCTGCCATAAATAGGGCAAAATTAGCCGATTTGTGTTCTAATGAATCTACCAGCGCACCAGGATAGTCACGAGAAAGGATTTTTTCTTGGTCAGCATCAAGTGTGGTAGCATGAGCTGCATAGGTGCACAGCAAAGCCGATTCGCCTGATTCTTTTTGAAATTTTAATAAACGGATAAATGCATCTATTGTGCCTTTGTCTCCTACCAAGCGATTTCTAATCATATCAGCTTGGTACATTTGTCCATAGCCAATTTGCACAGGTGCAAGGTTTTGACTGGCCGCCTTGATAGCGGTCAATATTTTGTCGGTGATGTATGTTACAATTTTGGGGTCATATTTTCCGCCAAACATTTCGCCAGTCCAACCCGATGCCCAACCACCAAGACTATTATGACTATGTGTGGCTCCAGTATAGACGTTTTCCCATGAAAAACCTACTTCTGCAAGGCGTTTTTTGAGCTGTTCGGTAACAGCAGGTGGAATAATCAGCAAATCGGCACTCACAATGGCTGCTTTGGTTGTGCCGTTGTGCAGCACAATGGCTCGTACAAAAACAGAATCAAGCACTGCTTGCCAATGCCTACCTTCTCGTGCGCCATAGCCTGCGGTAGGAGTACTGTAAGCCGTTGTGAAGTTTACCTTGGCCCAACCCGCTTTAAGGGTATCTTTTGGATTGCTGGCTGGGGGTTGAGCAATGTGGGAGAGATTTTCTTGCGCTTTTTGATAGTATTCGGTTTGTTGGTAGGGTGTGTTGTCCACTGGTGCAAGGGTAAAAACAAGTAATAGTGCTATTAACCCGATAAGGACAAACAAAAAACGGAGTAAATACTTAAAGAAGCGTTGCATAGTGGTTGTTGATTAACAAGCCACAAAAGTAAGAATTTTCTATTATTCACAAGGTGGATACTTGTGGCAACACTTAGCTACGTAAACTGGTATGCCCACCAAATGAGGACGAATTGCAAGGGTAAACGAAGCAAGAGTAAGGTTTGGGAAATTTGATGAAACTTGCCAGATGTGTACATATAAACATTAGCAGGGAATACCGCAATTAATAAAGCAATGATGCCCCAAGCTGCCCAACTTTGGTAATTTGGAAAAAGTAATGCTGCACCGAGTATGATTTCCATTATTCCAGAAAAATAAACACAAAACTCATGTGCAGGTATCCACGGCGGCATGGTGTGTAGATAAAACTTAGTCCTGACAAAGTGTAAGATGCCAGACAAGATAAGCAATGCTGATAAAAAGTAAATGGACATACTGTTGAGCTTTTGGCAAAGTGTATGGCTATATATACCAAAAACGAAGCCGTTTGGCTTCGTTTTTCAAAAAAATAGTTACATTTCTTTAACTTGCTTGCCCGCCATTTACGCCTATAACTTGGCCGTTCACAAAAGAGGCTTCATCAGAGGCAAGATAAAGGTAGGCATACCCAATGTCATTAGGCAAACCCATACGCCGCACGGGGATAGTTTGCACAACAGCTTGCTTTACTTCTTCGGGCATGGCATCGGTCATGTCAGTTTTGATAAAACCCGGTGCCACAGCGTTGGCGGTAATGCCTTTGGGGCCAAGTTCTTTCGCCCAAGTACGACACATAGCAATGACACCCGCCTTAGCTGCCGAATAGTTGGTTTGCCCAAAATTGCCATGTACGCCTACTACCGACGACGTGCAAATAATACGCCCATAGGCTTTTTCGACCATAAACGGTACTATGGCTTTGGTACAGTTAAAAACGCCTGTCAAGTTCACGTCTATGACTTGTTGCCACTCTAAGTGACTCATTTTCAATAGTGTTTTGTCACGTGTAATACCTGCATTGTTGACCAAAATATCAATTTTACCATAGCGTTCCACAATATCTCGGGCAGCAGCTTCGAGGGCTGGCACATCAGTAACACTCATTTGTTGGTACTCGCAGGTGTAGCCTTTGTCCGTCATTTCTTGGGCGGTTTCGGCTCCCACTTCGAGCATATCCCAGATGATGACGCTGGCACCTTCTTGGCAAAAAAGTTCAACAGCGGCTTTGCCAATTCCTCTGGCTCCACCAGTTATGATAGCTATTCGGTTTTGTAAACGAGACATATTTTTGAAGTATAAAGGTTAAGCATAATTAGTGTACGGCTATGTCGGTTTCTGGCACTTGCTCTGCAGTATCGAAAATTTTTGTTGCTCTTAGCCACCAGCTAAAGTAGGTGGCAAGTCACAGGTGGAAATACTATCCAACTTGCATTAGCTACAGCAAAACTTGATTGTTTTGCATGATATTTGAAAGTTTAGTTACCCGATTCCTCAGATAAAAATCTACCAATACCAACGCTGCCATTGCTTCTACAATAGGTACGGCACGAGGTACTACGCAAGGGTCGTGGCGGCCCTTGCCTGACACGGTTACAGTATTTCCTTCTGCATCTACACTGCTTTGGTCGGTCATGATGGTGGCCACTGGCTTAAAAGCTACTCGAAAATAAATATCCTCCCCATTAGAAATACCACCTTGAATGCCTCCCGAATGGTTTGTACGGGTGTGTACTTGGCCATTTTCTATAAAAAACTCGTCGTTATGTTCAGATCCAAACAACTCAACCCCCTCAAAACCAGAGCCATACTCAAAACCCTTTACGGCATTGATTGAAAGCATGGCTTTGCCCAATTCGGCATGGAGTTTGTCAAAAACGGGTTCACCTAAGCCTACAGGCACACCCGTACACACACATGAAACCACCCCGCCTATGCTGTCGCCACGCTTGCGGGTTTCGTCAATATAGGTAAACATTTGTTGCGCCGTTTCTGGATCAGGGCAACGAACGGCGTTGTTTTCAGCTTCGGCAAGGTTGAGCTGCTGGTAGGGTGTTTGCAATTTCAATTTCCCTACTTGGCTCACATAAGCCTGAATGCTGACACCTATTTGTTTCAAAATCAGTTTGGCAATTGCACCTGCTGCTACTCGTGCGGCGGTTTCACGAGCTGAGCTACGACCTCCACCACGGTAGTCACGCACGCCATATTTGGCCTGATAAGTAAAATCAGCATGAGACGGGCGAAATTGCTGGGCTATGTGGCTGTAATCTTTGGAGCGTTGGTCTTCATTATGAATCACCAACGCAATGGGTGTGCCAGTGGTTTTGCCTTCAAACACACCCGAAAGCACCTGAAACTCATCGCCTTCTTTGCGCTGGGTTGTGATGCGGCTTTGACCAGGCTTACGGCGGTCTAATTCGGTTTGAATAAAGCCTTCGTCGAAATCAAGCCCGGCAGGGCAGCCATCAATAACTACACCCAACGCCTTTCCATGTGACTCGCCGAAGGTGCTGATTTTAAATATGTTACCGTAGGTGCTACTCATGTATTCAGTTTACAATTAGCAGTTTAAAGTTCGTGGCCCGTTTACCAAAAATTATATTCTGATTTTTTTAACAGTCATTTCTGCCCACTTCTTTTTGCAGAAAAGCCTTATTTTGTATTATTTATTTCTGTTTCTTTGTCCAAAAAATAGCCACCATCCCAACCAGCATTACTGCAAGCATTAGGTTGGCAAGGCCATTAACTAAGGCTCGCCAGTCAATTTCTTGCTGGGTGCTGTCGGCCTTGTCTAAGTTGGCATAAATGGAGTCATCTTCTGAGGCTTCGCTGTCGTCTTTGATGCTCTTGCCGCTTACCTTCACCGTTAAATTGGCTCTGAGGGTGTCGTAACGAGCCGTTTGGGGGTCAAAGTGCATCCAATGCACGTACTTTCCGAGTGCAAAAGTACCAGCTTGTTTTGGAATCACCTGAAAAGTGAAGATTTTTTCGCCTGTAACCCTTCCAATCCGTCGGCTAATGAGTTGGCGAACCGTTGGTGGATAAAAATCAAAGAGCGTATCTGATAAGATTTCGGGGGTTGGAATAGCCGCAAAATTACCTTCACCTACTAAATGTACTTCGTACTGAAAACTCTTTCCTGTTACAATTCGGTTTGTACTGAGGCGTTCTTGTACCTGAAACATCCCGACAATTGCCTGATTTTTAGCTATATTGCTTGGCAACTCTATTGGAACAACAGAAAACGAGGAAGCCTTGAATACTTTGGGGGTTTCTTTACCTCCTTGTTTTACCATCATGGTAAGCTCTACCTCGCCAAAATGAATCGGTTGGCTGTTTAGGGGATACAGAACGGCTTGGTATAGTTTGTATTCGGTGTATTTTTTAGTACCAATCAATATTGGTACAGTCTGTACTTCTTCAATTTCAAAATTTTCAATTAAGCAATTACTCGGTTGTAGTTTGTGTGAAATAGCCGATACTTGCCCTCCCAAATTGTCAGGAAAATTCATTTCGGTTGTATTGGTCTCTGCTACATAAAGAGCCAGTTTTACCGTAAAACCTTGCCCTACAAATACCCGTGATGTATTGACTCGTAAAGCCAAAAACGCTTCTTCCTCAGCAATAATACCTCCATTTTCGACTTCATTTTTATCACTAAGCGATTCATTTCCAGATAGACTTGGCGGAATCACGTTGATAGTACCACCCTCCGAACGAACAGGCTGACCATTGACCATCATACTAAACTGGGCAATGCGGTAAGTACCTTCTTTGTTTGCCGCATAGTTTTGGATGATTCGGTGATTCAACAATGTTTTACCACCTACTACGGTACTGGTCGTTACACTTTCGACCCCTCTTTTCTGAAATCCTTGAATGTTAGGGAAGCCCGTTGCATCTCGCCTTTCGCTATTTTGGATAATGACCGAAATCGTGAAAGGTTTGTTAATAGGCAGATTTTTTTCACCTAATTCAATACTAATTTTGGTGTCTTGTGCCCAAGCAAATGAGTTTATTAACAGCAAGATAACGAATAGAAATCTTATTCTAACCATTTGTGATTGGAATAAAGAAAACCCAGCATCGCTTATTGTTAGTATCATCCTCGCAAAAATAATAATCGTTGGCCTTTGGCTGATTCGTCAAACTGCCCATTGGTAAAAACCAATTGACCCGAAACAATGGTATGGGTAATACTTGACCGAAACATTTGCCCCTCCAAAGGTGACCATCCACATTGGTAGTAAATATTGTTCTTACTAACTGTATGCGAACGATTTAAGTCCGCCAACACCAAGTCGGCCCAGTAACCTTCACGTATGTAGCCTCGCCGTTCTATTTGAAAGCAGTCGGCTACGGCATGGCTCATTTTTTGGGTAATTTTTTCTAAGGAGATTTTTCCATCGTGATAAAACTCCAACATCATCAGCAAAGGATGCTGCACCAAAGGCAAACCAGATGGAGCCTGCCAGTAGGTTTGTTGTTTTTCGTCCCATGTGTGTGGGGCGTGGTCGGTGGCAATTACATCAATACGGTCGTCGAGTAGGGCTTGTAAAATTCGCTGCTTGTGTCCGTCAGCTTTGATGGCGGGGTTACATTTAATCTGATTACCGAGGCGTTCGTAATCACGGGCATCAAACCAAAGATGATGCACACAGGCTTCGGCGGTGATTAGTTTTTTGTGTAATTCCGACTTCCCAGTCGGAACAAAGAGCTCCACTTCATCTCCCGTAGAAATATGCAAAATATGTAGGCGAGTATTGTGCTTTTGTGCCAAACTTACTGCTAAGGAGCTGGACTTATAACACGCCTCTACGTCTCGCACGAGTGGGTGTATGCGAGGGTGAGCATTATCGCTGTATTGTTCACGATACCGAGCGGTGTTAGCCTTTACGGTGGCTTCGTCTTCGCAATGCGTGGCTATCAAGCAGGGGGTATTGGCAAATACTTTTTCGAGTGTATTGGGACTGTCCACCAGCATATTACCTGTGGACGAACCCATAAATATTTTGATGCCACAAACCGTTTTGGGGTCGGTGCGCATTACTTCGTCGTAATTATCATTAGAAACCCCCATGTAAAACGAGTGGTTTGCTAATGAGCTACGAGCCGCTATTTCATATTTGTCGGCTAAAAGACTTTGTGTGAGTGCATTCGGAACGGTATTGGGCATTTCCATGAAGCTTGTAACACCGCCAGCTACGGCAGCACGGGCTTCGGAGTAGATGGTAGCTTTGTGTGTAAGCCCTGGCTCTCGAAAATGCACTTGGTCATCAATCACGCCAGGCAACAAGACCTTACCCGAAGCATCAATAGTCTGACGGGCTTTAATATGTTGCAAATCTCCTCCAATTTGCTGGATGATGCCGTCTTTAATAAAAATGTCTTGCTGTTTTATTTGCCCTTCGTTGACTACGTGGGCGTTCAGGATCAGAATAGAACTCATAGATTTAACTTTACTTATTCTTGCTTAACTCCGCAAACTCCTTGGCAAAGTACGTCAGAATGACTTTTGCGCCTGCTCGCTTGATAGAGGTAAGCACTTCTACCATTGCTCGAGGGCCATCGAGCCAACCGTTTTGAGTGGCAGCTTTTATCATGGCATACTCCCCTGACACGTTGTAGGCCGCTATCGGAATCTCAAAGTGTTGGTTCAAGGTTTTTATGACATCCAGATAAGACAACGCAGGCTTAACCATCAGAAAATCAGCACCTTCGTCATAATCTAACTCAGCTTCAACAAGGGCTTCTCGTACATTAGCGGGGTTCATCTGGTACGTTTTTTTGTCTCCAAACCGTGGCGCAGAATCCAGCGCATCACGAAATGGCCCATAAAACGCCGAAGCATATTTGGCTGTATATGACATAATGCCTACTTTGGTAAAGCCTTCGTCGTCGAGTACTTCACGTAAGTAGCCTACTCGCCCGTCCATCATGTCTGACGGCCCCAGTATATCGGCACCGGCTTGGGCTTGGGCAAGAGCCATTTTCCCTAAAATTTCGAGGGTTTCATCGTTCAGAATTTCACCATTTTCAACCAATCCGTCATGCCCGTCTGAGCTGTATGGATCCATGGCTACATCGGTCATTAGCACCACTTCGGGATACTTGGCTTTGACTTGGTGGATGGCCTCCAAATACAAATTGCCAGCCTGATAGCTGAGTGTGGCATATTTATCTTTTTTCTCTTCTGCAAAATTCGGAAATAGGTCAAAGGCCTTGATGCCTAAGTCCACGCATTGGCCTACTTCGTCCAACAGTTTGTCTAACGAATACCGATAGATACCTGGCATAGATTTGACTTCACTCGTGATGTTTGTGCCTTCCATGATAAACATCGGCAAGATTAAGTCATTGACAGACAGGGTGGTTTCTTCGACCATAGCCCTAATGGCCGCCGACTGGCGCAAACGACGTGGACGCCGTGAAAGTGGGTAGTGCATTATTTAGATTTTACAGTTTGTAGTTCAAACAGTACCAGCATGATTATCTATTTGGCTCGGCAAAATTACGAGAGAAACTGTAGGAAAGATGTGAAAAGAAGAAAGAAATCAGAAGAAATGCTGACCCAGTTGGTAACCTGCTACCCCAATCATGGCGAGGCAGAGGATTACTTTCATGAAAATACCTGCCAGAAAGCCTAAAAATGAGCCAATAGCAGCTTTCAGGGCTTTGGTGATTTCCATTCCTCCTATCAGTTCGCCAACCATAGCACCTAAAAACGCTCCAACAAAAATACCAATGGCCGGAATGACAAAGAACCCAACGCACAACCCAATGGTAGAACCCCACGTGCCGTAACTGGTACCCCCAAATTTTTTGACGCCCCATATGGGCACATAATAGTCTAAAACAGTGATAATTAGCGTAATAATGAAGAAAGTAACAAGCGTTGATTTGTCAAAATGAGTGTAGTGAGAGTAATGCAGAAAGACCAGCCCGCCAAAACTCAATGGCGGGCCAGGCAAGGGCAACACGGCTCCTGCCAAGCCTATTACAAGGCAAATAATACCGAGAATTAAGAATAGGATATCCAAAATAAGTCTTATTGCTTGTCAAGGCAATTTGGAAAATTGCCTCACGCTATTGTGTAATCAATTTAAAACCTTCGCCATGCAAATTCACAATCTGAACATTAGGGTCATGGCGAAGGTACTTGCGGAGTTTGGTGATGTAAACATCCATGCTTCGGGCATTGAAATAACTGTCGTCGCCCCATACTATTTTGAGCGCAAAACTCCTACTAAGTGGCTGGTTCATATTGAGGCACAGCACTTTAAGTAGCTCGGTTTCTTTGCTGGTGAGTTTGGTTTTTTCATCACCATGCTGCAGGGTTTGGTGTTCGTAATCAAACTGCATAGTACCTACTTGAAAAACAGATGCTGAACTACCATTGGTGGCGGTTTGCCCATTGGGCTGCGTGCGTCGCAAAATCGCCTGCATGCGCATCATGAGTTCTTCCATGCTAAACGGTTTAGTCATGTAGTCGTCGCCTCCTACTCTGAAGCCCTGAATGGTGTCGTCTTTCATGGCCTTGGCCGTCAAAAAAATAATGGGGACTTCTCGGCTTGCCATACGAATCTCTTTGGCGAGGGTGAAACCATCCTTTTTGGGCATCATTACGTCCAAAATACAGAGGTCGTAAGCATTTTGCAGAAAACGGTTTAGCCCTTCGTTGCCGTCACGAGCGAGGTCGGTGGCATAGCCTTTGAGGTTGAGGTATTCTTGAAGCAATTGACCCAAGTTGGGGTCGTCTTCAACGAGTAGGATTTTGGTCATTTGATGAAGTGAGGAGGACGAACCTCCTAATTGTAATGATAAAACTTAGCAACTAATTAGCTACTTTATGCTTGAGTAAATAGTTAATCAAAGGGTTATTCGACTATATTATTAACATCGGGGAGGTTTTGAACCTCCCCGATGTTGGTCTAATTTGTAACGCTACGCCTGTTGCCTACTCGGAATTACGATTTCAAACACACTACCCAATCCCAATTGACTCTCAACATGAACCGTCCCTCGGTGCTCTTCAACCATTTTCTTGACATAACTTAGGCCCAAGCCAAAGCCTTTTACATCGTGCAAATTGCCGGTAGGCACTCGGTAAAACTTTTCAAAAATATGTTTGAGCGACTCCTTGCTCATCCCCATGCCTTTGTCGGACACCCTAATCATCACACCATTGTGCGTATCACGGGTTTCTATCCTTATTTCGGGGCTTTCGGGCGAGTATTTGTTGGCGTTGTCGAGGAGGTTAAACACAATATTAGTCAAATGTACTTCATCGGCTTCGATTATCGGCGTTTCGGCCTGCAAGTCCAAGTCCACAATGCCATTTTTTGCTTCAATTTGAGGGCTGCTGTTTTCGAGTGCTTTTTCAATGACTTCATGAATATTTACCTCAGCGAGTTTGAGCTTTAGTTCTCCTTTTTCTAACAAGGCCGTTTGCAAAACTCGCTCAACTTGCTGCCCAAGCCGGCGATTTTCTTCTTGAATGATGCTCAAATAACGACCAAACATGGCTGGCATTGTCTGAACGGTGCGGTCTTGTAACATTTCGCAAGCGAGTGAAATCGTTGAAACAGGTGTTTTCAACTCGTGCGTCATGTTGTTAATGAAATCGTTCTTGATATCAGCTAATTTTTTCTGTCTCATAATGGTATTGACAGCGATGTAAAAACACGTCAAAATCACTAAAATAAGTACCGCCGAACTTACTAAAGGTGCCGACATACTGCCCAACAAAAACTGCTCTTGTGTCGGGAAATAAACAAACAGGTGGTTGTTTTCGCTAAACAAATCATTAGGAAACAATGAAGCCCGATAGCCACCATTGACCAGCTGGTTTTCGGCAGTAGTAAGAGCCGTAGAAGTAAACAAAAAACCAGCAGGATTTTCGGCGGTTTTCACTGCATATTCATAAGGAATACTGATGCCCCTATTTTGAAGCTCTTTTTTGAGCAGCGAATCTAACAAAAAGCGATTTACCCTGTCGCTTGGCTTACGCTCACGTGCCACTACTTCCTTAAAAACATCCTTCATCAAAGCGGTTTTGTTCTCTAACTTTCTTAGCATCTCCCTCATCCCTCGCTCTTTGGCAGGCTTTTCGACATCTTTTTCCTTTTTTGTGGCAACTGCCTCTTTTTTCTTTCTTATCTTACGGTCCGGGGTAGCGTTGGGCGGATATGCCCCTTCTGATAAAACCGAGATGTGTACGCCTGTATGATCAACAGAATCTTTTTCAAAAACCAATCTACGCATCTGATTATCAAGGGCTATTACCAAACTTTCAAACTGTTTTTCGTTCTCGACCCGTACCTGTTGCAATTGGCGTAACTGCCAGTCCACACTTTGATTTGAGCGAAAAAATTGTTCAATGAAATTAATTTCACTTTCAGGAATCCGCCTGAAATCTCGCATTAGTACATCTGACGGAATGCCCATTGCAGGAAAATGCTCAGAACGGGTCGGTTCGGGGGTGTTTATCTGAGCAATTTCTGTTTTTTTAGCTGGTTTTGGGGGCTTTGAGGGCATTACATGAGCCGACTTTGTTTTACCAATCTCACTTAACCGCCTTTCTTTTTCTTGTGATGCTATTTTTTGGGCAGTTAGATACAGTATTTCTTGTTTCTCCATGGCCTTTACCGCCTGTTGCATGGCCTCCTCAACTGTTACGCCAAACAGTTCTTTTTTGGTTTGGTAAGCACTCCGAAACCAATAGAACTGAAACACAATCAGCCCCAACAAAGCTACCGACATGAGTGCAATGATGAGTTGTATTTTTTGTTTAGTCATTTTTTAGCCTCAAAATTCATCGTTCAGCTTCTTATCAATCCAATTTAGTTACTGAATCAAAGAGGGCGAGCATCTATATTAGTAGCCAATGGTCGTAAACTGTGAGCCTGTAAACGTGTGAAATCACAAAGCAGTTTGCAGCCCAAGTTACACACAGTAGCGACTGCCGCCCCGCTGTGACTTTGTAATTATTCTCCCATAAAATTAACGCTACTTGCTACCAAAATTACCCATTTAACAACTTTTAACACTTTTCATCTGATTTTTCCGATGATTTGTGCAACGTTTTGATGAGGCGGGTGTCTTTGCCACCAAAACGACAAACCTAATATAGTGAACCATGAACAAACTCAAATTTACCTTCTTAGCCGGAAGCCTATGCCTTGCGCTGGGTGCGTCGGCACAAACGTCGGAATCTACCAACATCGAAACCCAAAAAGACAAGCTCCGCATTCAAGTAGAGCGTGAAACCAACGGTAAAAAACAAGTGTTTGACAAAACCTACGACACCAAAGGCATGAGTGGCTCAGAGGTTGATAACTTACGCCGGAAAGTATTGGATTCGCTTGATACTGCCGCTGGGCGCAAGTCGTCTCGTAGCTACAACCGGGTTTGGATAGATAAAAACAATGATGACGATGTAGTTATTGATTTGCAAAACAAAATTGAAAAAGAAATAGAGCGAAACGGCGATCCAAAGGTAAAAATCAAAAAATCACCCAAGATTCGTATCGAAAAAGATGGCATGACACGCCGATTAGATGGCTCTGACTTTAAGTTTGATATGCGTGACTTTGACCGTAAGATGGAACGCTTCAACGATAAAATGGAAGATTGGGGCAAAGATTGGGAAAAAAGTTGGGGCAAGCTCAAATTTGACATAGATGGAGCCAACATTTATCGCTTCAATGGCGACAAGCCCGGTGCTATCTTTTTAGATGGCAGTTCATCAAGTTCAAAAACGGTGAAAGGGTTGAATGTTTACCCGAACCATCCATTCAACAACAAACTCAACCTGCGCTTTACCACACCCGAAAAAGGTGACGTAACCATTACGGTAGCTGATGTAAATGGAAAAGAAGTTGGCAAAGAAAAACTCAAAGACTTTTCGGGCGATTACTTAGGTCAAATAGAAGTGAAAGGCAAAGAAAAAGGAACATTTTTTGTAACGGTAACGCAAGGCGAAGATGGCGTAGTAAAGCGAGTAGTGGTGAAATAAAAGCCATGATCAAAGGATAGCGAAGTTTACCATTGGTGAGCTTGCTATTTTTTAAAAAAGTTGATATTTCTTCCTAAGGTCGTCCTGTGGGGCGGCCTTTTTTTGTGTTAGCACTTACTCATCCATTGATAGTTTTTATAGGAAAAATACAATTATATACCATTAATTTTCTTCATAAAAACCATAATTAAAAAAAACCTTTAATCCTTTTTTTTAACCACCCATCCAACATAAAACCCTCCAAATCAGCCAAAAACAAGTTTTTTTGTTTTGGAATAATTATAATCATCTTTCTTAGTATCAAACAATTTTACTAAAAATAAAACTTTTTATCAGAGGTTATCGTTTATTCTTCATGGAAAGATTCAAATTTACAAAAACAACAAAAACGTTCATCCTGCCAAAAACACGGTTCAACCCTCAAAATTGCAGGTTCATCCAAAAGTAGTTGGAAAGCCTAAATTGGGAGGCGAAATTTGACCCATCAATTCAACGAAGTCACAAAACATTAAACAATAAATAGTCATGAAAACTCTTAAAGTATTTTTCGTTTCAAGCATGGTCAGTTTTAGTGCCATGAGTATGGGATTCCAACAAACCACCGTACAATCACAAGTTGCCGAAACACTTAAGCACGATACCGTTGCGGCCACTGTTAATCAACTCAACGCCAGTGCTTACGAGGTTGATCCAACCATTTTGTTAGCTCAAGATGTAGCCATCAACAACGCTGATGCTTTTGCTGTAAAACCACGGGTTTTGTGGGCGCAAGTTTATGCTAAACACAACACTGAAATGTTTGTTCCTAATAATAAAGTGTTGTTAGCGCAAGAAATTGCCAAAAACAATTCAGCCGCTTTTGAGGTTAATTCTAAAATACTGATGATTCAAGAAAATGCTACTCGCAACGCCTTAGCTTTTGAAGTGAATCCACAAGTATTGTTAGGTCAAGAAATGTTGCTACACAACGCCTCGGCCTACGAAGTGAGTCCACAAGTAGTAATGGCGCAAGTAGAGGCTGACCACGCTGCTTCGGTAGTAAGTAAACCTTCGACCATCATGGTAAAACTATTTGATACCAAAGGTGATTTAATCGAAGAAAAAGAAATGCTGAAAAGTGATTTGTTCGTCGAAAAAGGCACCGAATTCTTGAAGGGTAGTTTCTTCTCGGGCCTTGTAAATGGCACAGCTCACTACTTCATCGAAAGAGGAATTGCCTTGTAATCAAGCACTTCAACAAACTATCTATATATGCAACCTGCACAGATTGATTTTCTGTGCAGGTTTTTTGTTGCTACTCCACCCAATTTTACGAGATTTGAACAAGAATATTATTGGCAAGGACACTGTGAACTTGTAAACCCATAAACGTGTAAACTCATAACTATGGAACGTCGTCGTTTTTTGCAAAACCTAACTGTAGCCAGTAGCCTCGGAGTCGTTAGTAATCAACCAGTTGCCGCACCTGCTGTCATCAAACCCGCCCGCCTCAAAGTTGGCGACACTGTTGGCTTGGTCTGCCCAGCGGCCCCAGCCTACAGCAAAGAAACCGTACAGGTTATTGTGGAGTCTATGCAAGCACTGGGTTTTAAGGTCAAAATGGGCAAGCACGTATGGGATCGCTACGGGTATCTGGCTGGTAAAGATGCTGACCGTGCTGCCGACCTCAACGCCATGTTTGCCGACCCGTCGGTTCAAGCCATTGTGTGCGTACATGGCGGCTGGGGCTGTGCCAGATTGCTGCCCTTGCTTGATTATGATACCATTCGGAAGAACCCCAAAGTATTGATTGGTTACTCCGACATTACAGCTTTATTACTGGGTATTCATGCCCAAACGGGCTTGGTTACGTTTCATGGCCCCGAAGGTGCTGCTACCTGGAACTCCTTCACTGTCAGCCACTTCCGTAGAGTACTAATGCAAGCAGAGGCTGCTTTATTTGAAAATCCGAAGATTCAAGGTGATAATTTAACCCAAGTAGCAGACCGCATCACCACACTCTATGCAGGCAAAGCACGAGGGCGCTTGCTGGGTGGCAACCTAACGGTGCTGAGTCATTTGTTAGGCTCCAAATACCTACCCGACTGGAAAGGTTCGTTGCTGTTTTTGGAAGATGTTCAAGAAGACGTTTACAGCATGGACCGGATGATTACACACCTCAAGCTGTGTGGCACTTTAAGCGAAATGGCTGGATTTGTGTTTGGTAAATGTACCAAATGTGCTTCGAGCGAATCGTATGGCTCACTCACGCTCGAGGATGTGTTTGACGACCACATCAAGCCCCTCAACAAACCAGCCTTTTCGGGGGCCATGATTGGGCATATTTCGCACAAATTCACCATTCCCGTGGGCATCGAGGCAGAAATAGATGCTTCGGTAGGCACAATTCGACTGCTCGAGAGTGCCGTTCAATAAAAAGCAAACAATACTTTCTATAGCAGCACTGGCATACAGGCTCAAAATACCATCAATCAACCTGTCATTTATTCTCATTAACTACTCATGAGCGACTATTATCTACACATCAAATCACTTCATCTTATTTTTTTAGTGAGCTGGTTTGCGGGGTTATTTTACATTGTTCGGTTGTTTATTTACCATACAGAAGCCAATCAACAACCTGATAATGAAAAAGTTATTTTACAAAATCAATTTATCAAAATGGAGCGTTTGCTCTGGAATGTGATTACCACACCTGCCATGTTCCTTACTGTAACAGCAGGTTTGTTGATGCTGCATATTGCCTCTGATTTTTTGTATCAAGGTTGGATGCAGCTCAAGCTGGCGTTTGTGGCAGGTTTACTATGCTATCATTTTTATTGCCAAAAACTCCTGAAAGAACTTCGTGAGGGCATTTTTCGATTTACTTCGTTTCAGCTAAGGCTCTGGAATGAAGTAGCTACCATCTTTTTGGTTTCTATTGTTTTTTTGGTTGTACTCAAAAATGCAGTGGATTGGATTTGGGGCTTAGTTGGCATTTTTACGTTTGCCATCGGTATTATGCTGGCTGTAAGATTGGCACGAAAACTTAGAAAAAAACAGTGAATTCTTGGTTTATCATCAAAAACCCCACATATATCGTTGCAAATTAGGTTATTATCTTTAATTTGCCTGCAACTTATCGCTTACTCACTCCAAGCTACATTGGTAATAAATAGTGAGGGTGTGTGGGCGATTAGTTGTCATAGCAACACCAACGTTGAAACGTAACCTCTACCATTAAATGTATGCGAGTGTATTAAGTAGATACTTGAAGGTATTTTATCTTCTGATTAGTCTATTTTGGATAAGCAGAGAGGCTTCTGCCCAGCAAATTTATACATTTTCCGGACGTGTAACCGATGCCCAGTCGGGTGACCCAGTGCCGTTTGCAAGTGTGGCACTCAAAGGCAAAAATCTGGGTACTACTACCAACTTTGAAGGTTTTTATTCGCTCAAAGTAAAAATACTGTCTGACTCACTACTCGTTACCTCGATGGGCTTTCAGACTCGTGCCAAAGCCATTGACCCTAAGCAAGCTGTTCAAACCATTAATTTTCAGTTAGAATCCTCTGCTGTTCATTTAGCCGAAGTCAAAATTCGAGCCGGCGAAAACCCCGCTTTTCGTATCTTGAGAGGGGTTATTGAGTTTCGCCCCGTCAATGACCGCAAACGACTAACTGCCTACGAATATGACAGTTACAGCAAGATAGAATTAGACGTAGATAATCTCTCCGAAAAATTTCGCAAGCGTAAAGTAGTCAAAAAAATCACCAAAGTAATTGATGAATTTGAGAAAATTGCTGGCGAAGACGGCAAGCCTGTGCTGCCCACGTTTATTTCAGAAACGCTCTCGAAGTACTACTACCAAGAGTCGCCCCGCCGCCGCAAAGAGCAAGTTCTCAAAACCAATATCATTGGTGTAGGCGTGCAAGAGGGCGGGTTTGTGTCGCAGTTGTTGGGTGGTAATATGTTTCAGAACTATAATTTTTATGACAATTACTTGCCGTTTTTGGGAAAAGACTTTGCCTCACCCATTGGCGAAAACTGGAAAGGACTGTACGATTATTACCTTGCCGACAGTGTGTGGATAGACGATTATTGGTGCTATGAGCTTGATTTTGAGCCACGTAACAAAAAAGACTTGGTATTTACAGGCAAGATGTGGATTGATTCTAAAACCTTTGCGCTGGTACAAATTGATGCCGCTATCGGTAAAGAGGCCAACCTGAACTACATCGAAAAAATCAAGATTCAGCAAGAACTCACCCGCACTGAAAGTGGAGCATGGCTACCAGCTAAAAGTCGGATAATTGTAGATGTAGCCGAACTCACCAAAAATTCGGCAGGGATGCTGGCTAAGCTCTATACCTCCAACAAAAACTTTGTGGTAAACAAAGAACATCCTACTTCTTTTTTTGACCAACCCATAGAAGTCGCCGAAGATTCAAAAGAAAAAGACCCCGTCTTTTGGCAAAAAGCCCGACCTGATTCGCTCACCAAAGAAGATCGCCTGGCCATGACTTTGATTGATTCGATACGCAATATCCCTATTGTACGTACTTATGTGGACATTGCCGAATTGGTAACTACCGGCTGGAAAAAATTCAAATACCTTGAGTTTGGGCCGTATGTCACCTCTTTTGCCTTCAATCGGATCGAAGGCTTACGCCTGCGAGTCGGTTTTCGCACTACCGCCGATTTTAGTAAAAAATGGATATTGAGCGGTTTTTTGGGCTATGGCACCAAAGACGGTAAGTTTAAATACAGCATAGAGGCCAACTACCTCGTTTCTCGAAAACACTGGACTATTATTGGCCTAAAACACACCCACGACCTCGAACGAGTAGGACTTACCTCAGACCTAATCGGTGACAATAAGCTCTTTGCAGCCTCTACTCGCTGGGGCTATTATAGCAACCCATTTTTTAGAGACCTCAACGAGCTATTCATAAAGTCTGAGGTTGTGAAGGGAGTGATGCTTTCGGCATCGTTGGTTACCAATAATTTTGACCCGCTTTTTGTGTTTAAGTATCGCTCGCCCAATGCTACCAATCCACCTTTGCCTAACGAGCCTCGCTTTCAACTCTCCAGATATCAAGATGCCCACCTTACATTTGAAGCTCGTTTGGCCAAAAATGAAACATACATTATGGATGGAAACGAGCGCATCACCCTCGGTACCAAGCGAGTACCTGTGGTTACCTTGCGTTATACCCATGGCCTTAAAGGCTTCTTAAACGGAGATTTCAACTACCATCGTTTTCAGGTCAGTGCGTATCAGAATTTCAGGTTAGGAATTTTAGGACGATCAAATTACCGTTTGTCAGTGGGTTACACGCCCTCTACGGTGCCGCCACCATTATTGTTTCCGCACTTAGGCAACGAAACATTTTTCTATAACCGCTTTGCCTTCAATTTAATGGATTACCTCGAGTTTGTGAGCGACAAATATGCTTCTGTACAGTTTAACCACAACTTTGAAGGGCTCTTGTTTAACCGTATTCCGCTGATCCGCAAACTCAAATGGCGGTTGGTTGCTAATGCCAACGTACTGTTTGGTAGCCAACGCTCCGACAATGAAAAGTTAGTAGAAAAAATCCCTCGTACTAATCGAGCAGGGTTTGATTTTGGCTCGCTCGACCCCAACCGACCTTATGTAGAAGCAGGATACGGCATTGACAATGTGTTCAAAATCTTTCGGATTCAGGCTCTGCACCGCCTTACTTATACCAACGAACTCCACAACCGCAAATTCGGTGTGTTGCTTTCGGTTCACTTTGCTTTTTGAGTATGCCCAACAAAACTACATTTAACTCACAGAGCAATTTGTGACTGACCTTTGTTTCAAAGAAGTTTAGTAAACCACGCTAATATTGTAACTTGCAGGCCTAAATCTGTGAATTAGCAATCAATAGTAACCCATGCTCACCACCGAAACAACCTCACATTACGATAACCTCGAAAAAATGTCGGTGTTACAACTACTCACCGGCATCAACAACGAAGACAAAACTGTTCCATTAGCTGTAGAAAAAGCACTTCCACAAATAGAAGCACTGGTGCTACAATTAGCCCCACGCATGAAAGAAGGTGGGCGTTTGTTTTACATTGGAGCAGGCACAAGTGGGCGATTGGGTATTGTGGATGCTTCGGAATGCCCGCCTACTTACGGCGTGCCACACGACTGGGTAATTGGTATTATTGCAGGTGGCGACCAGGCCATCAGAAAAGCCGTTGAGTTTGCCGAAGATGACCCCGAACAAGCCTGGAAAGATTTAGAAGAATATGACATTAACGAGTTAGACACGCTTGTGGGTATTGCGGCCTCGGGTACTACGCCTTATGTAATTGGGGGCATCAATATTGCTCGTGAGAATGGTCTCTTGACTGGCTGTATTACTTGCAACGCTGGCAGCCCCTTGGCTCAAGCAGCAGAATATCCTATTGAAGTAGTGGTTGGCCCTGAGTTTGTAACAGGTAGCACTCGCATGAAAGCTGGAACGGCCCAAAAGCTTACCCTCAATATGATTTCGACAGCAGTGATGATTCAGCTGGGGCGCATCCGTGGCAATAAAATGGTAGATATGCAATTGTCTAACAACAAATTGATTGACAGAGGCACTCGCATGGTCATGAACGAACTCGCTATTAATTATGACGAAGCCCAAGCGTTACTTCAAGCCAATGGGAGCGTCAGAAAGGCAGTGGATGCGTATCGGAATCGTTAAGTCGTAAGTTATTAAGTCACAAGTCGGAGTAGTCAAGGTAGTCGAATTTTGTCTTCCTTGTGCAGTGAAGGAGGCGACCGACGCTCAGGATGAAAACGTCGAAGAGTCGAAATAGCCATTAAGTCGGCAATGGAAATTTGTGAACTGCTCGCTGTGAACCGAACAATTATCGTTAAAAATTTACGTTATATGTCCTGAAATTGGTTTCTGTATAGAAAGCGAAAAAAACGTTAGGAGTAAATCCAAAAAAATCTATACTTTTGTTTCAGTAACCTTTTACTATTTAATCAATTACCAACAAGAATGAGCAAGCCCCTGAACCTTTTTGCCGCTGCCTTAGTATCACTCACGGTAGCTACTGTAAGTACTACAAATGCCCAAACTACCCCACCAGCAGATGTGGATGCGTTGTTGAAAAAACATATTTGCTTGACCTGCCACAAAGTAGATCAGAAATTGGTAGGACCAGCTTACACAGAAGTTGCCAAGAAAAAATATACCCCAGAGCAAATGGTTGAGTTGATTTACAAGCCTAAACCAACCAACTGGCCTGGTTATCCGCCAATGGCTCCTATGACACAAGTACCCAAAGAAGATGCACTCAAAATAGCTACTTGGATTGCATCATTGGCTCCAAAGAAAAAGAAATAAGATCAAACCGTTGCCTTAACACTAAAATGCCTCTTAACCATTGTGTTAGGAGGCATTTGTTTTAAAAAACCAATGTCATGGGTCAAGCCTTTGATACAGGCCCCAACTTTATTTGATTCCCACCCGTATCCCTGCATAGGCATACCTCCCAGACGCTGGCTCAAAATATCGCCCACCTGCTGCATTGAGTTGCACATTACCATTGTAAACCACGTTGAGCAAATTATTGATTCCTCCAAACAATTCTGTTTGTAATTTACTGATTTTGAGCTGATAACCTGCTCGTAAGTTCAATATTGTGAAGGCATTACTAACCACAGCATTGGCATCGTCGGCAAAGAGTTGGCTGGCGTGACGCACCTGTACAATACCAAACAGTCCGTTTTGGGCAAAATAACGAAGTTCGCCATAAGCAGTATGTTTGGGGATTCCTGGCAAGCTTTTCCCGTCAAACGTTCCGGCAGTAGTTTGGTAGTTTTTATACACAAAATCAGAATAAGTATAGTTACCAAAAAACACCAAACCTTTTGTTAGCGAGGCACTTATGCCCACTTCTACCCCTCTGCGTTGTGAGTTGCCTGCATTCCGATAAAACACTCGGCCCGGAAATTCCTTCAACTGATACGGCACTAACTCATCTTGTACACTTACCTGAAATATGGCCACGTCGAGGCGAATGTGTGAGCCTAAAAAATGCTTAATTCCTACTTCATAATTCACCGCTTTCTGTGGATTGAGGTCAGGGTTAAATCCTCCTATGCCTGTTGGGTTGTTTGATAGTTCACTCAGCGTAGGCGACTCAAAACTACTCGCCAAGTTAGTGTAAAGGTTTGTTTTAGGAGAAATGGCGTAAGAAAGACCCACCGAAGGGTTGAATCGTTGGTATTTTCGCTCTCCTGATTGGTCGCCATCGGTCAGAAACTGATCTGCTGCTCCCAGCTTAATGGCATCAAAACGAGTGCCTACCAGCAGCGTTAGTTTGTTTTTAACAGACAATTCTTGTGTTATAAAAACCGCTGCATTCTTAAAACTTTCTATTTGGTCGAGGGTTTGTTTGCCTCGTTCTGTGATTTTATTATCAAATCGTTGTCGCCTATCTTCTTGGTTTTCAAGGTCAAAGCCTACTTTTACTCGATATTCCCCTCCGTTCCATTTTTGGGCAAAGGTATATTGAAGACTTGCCCCTGCAAAGGTTCGGTTAAGTTGGCCAGCTCCAGCTGCTTCAAAAGCCAAGAGGTTGTCTAATTGCCGCTTGGTAATGAAGGTTCGGGCAAAAAGTTGGTGTTTCCCTATTTTTTTTTCAAAAACTACACCCAGTCTTCCTTGTTCTACGGCTTCTCCTGTGTTGAATTTGAGGTTATTAGCCCCTGCTTGTTGGCGATTGGCCTCTACTTGCGCTTGTGTAAGCCCGCCTGGGTCGTCGGCTTGGGGGCTGTTACCGTAGTTGAATAGCACCGAAAGCTGCGTCAATGAGTCAATAGCAAGACCTATTTTGGCATTCAGAATCAGGTTTTCCATGCGGCTGTGATCACGATACCCGTCTGTTTCGTTACGAGAAAGACTCAGTACCGCACTGAGTTTATTTTTCTGAAAACCTGACCGAAATTTGTATCCTCTGAATCCAAACGAACCAACCAGCACCTGCGCTTCGGCAAGAGGCAGGTTAGCAGCTTGCTCGGTTTGGAGCGAAATCACTCCACCAGCCGCATTGCCATAAAGCCCCGAAGCGGGGCCACGTAGCACCTCCATGCGTTGCATCATGCTGGGGTCGAGGTTATCTACATCGGCTTGACCGTCGGGGGTAGATTCTGGGATTCCATCTACCAATACTCTAATTCCCCGAATGCCAAATGCTGCCCTTGCCCCAAAGCCTCTGATCGAAATCCGCAAATCTTGGGCGTAGTTATCTGGGTTCATTGCCCATAGCCCTGGCACAGCCCCCAGCGATTCGTGAAGCGACAACTGTGCTTGACCCGTTTGCAAACGGTAACCATCAACTACTGTAAGAGCAGCAGGCAGGCGATTGTCTCGCATGGGCAAGCGTCCGCTCGTTACCGTAACAGGAGCCAATAAGCGTACCTGTGAGGAGTCAGTTTGAGCAAAAACTATTTGCCACGATAGAAGTCCACAAAAAACTAAGAATTTGTATCTCATAATATCAAATAGCTATCTTTGACAAAGGTCTGAAAGTTTATGAGAAAAATACTGTGTTTTTGGTTTTGTTGTAGCTGGGCAATGGCTCAGCCTCAAAAGTTTACGTTTCAGTCTCCTAAAATGGGCGCTACGTTCACGATTCATGTTTATGCTACTAATACTAAAAGTGCAGCCCGTGCGGCAGACAGAGCCTTTGCTGCTGTGGACTCACTGAATTTGATTTTTAGTGATTACCTGGCCACTTCTGAGCTATCTCAACTTAGCCAAACGGCAGGTACAGGCAATGAGGTGTTGCTTTCACCTGCCCTTTTTGACATTTTACAACAATCAAAAGTAGCCTATCAAAAAAGTAAGGGTGCTTTTGACATAAGTGTAGGCACACTCACACAGCTATGGCGCAAATCTCGCAAAACCAAGCAGTTACCCGATTCTATTACGCTTCAAAAAGCCCTTCAAACAGTAGGTTTTGGCAATGTAAAGCTAAATAATAAACAAAAAACCTGTGCACTTTTACAGCCAGGTACCTTGCTCGACTTGGGGGGTATTGGCAAAGGATATGCGGCACAAGTCATGCTAAAAATTATGCAAGAAGCTGGTTTTCGGCAAGTTTTGTGTGATGCAGCTGGTAACATGGCCATTGGCGAAGCTCCACCCAATCGGCAGGGCTGGTCGGTTGGCGTGCAGCTTCCAGATGCTCACAACAAATTGTTGGATAAATTCTTAATGTTGAAAAATATCGCTGTTTCAACCTCAGGTGATGTATATCAATTCGTTGAAATTGAAGGTGTTCGGTATTCGCACATCGTTAATCCAAAAACGGGTTTAGGGCTTACCAATCAGCGGCAGGTCACAGTTGTAGCTAAGCACGCCGCCCAAGCCGACTGGCTCTCGACAGCGTGCTGTATTTTGCCCATTGAGCAAGCGCTGAGATTAGTTAAGAAAGAAAAAGCAACAGCTTTAATCTTAGAACAAAAAAACGGTGAAATAATCACTTGGAAATCAAAGGATTGGGCAGACTAACCCCACCTAATCCTTCGGCTGTGTACCTGCATAGGCTAACATCCCACCGGCAATGATGAGGTCTTTTAATAAGCCAGACATGGCGGTGCTATCCCCATCGAGTACCTTGGGCAAGTAGATGGTTAATACAAAAACTAACATCAATACAGCAATTAAGGTGGCAGCCAAACGGCTTTTTTTGCCGATAAGAATACTAACGGCCCCTGCAATAAGACACGCACCCATAGTATAAACCCAAAATACACCACCGGGTAACCAAGTAGGTACATTACCTAAAGCTAAGGGAGCATCTATAAAATTCATTAGTCCGAAGATGGCAATGGGTAATGCCAACAAATAACGGTGAAGTTTGATTAACATATCCATAGTTGTAGAAGGGGTTAAGGTGAAGTGGAGATACTTCATTTAAAAGTACAATAAAGTCTTGAAATAAGCAAATAATTTAAAAACTAATTATTTATTGAGCTGAGGCGTTCGTCTTTAGCCTATTATTTGGTTGACAGAACATCCATTTCTGCTATTTTTGGCCCTTAAAACCACAAACAATCGTGCAATTACTCCCCATTCAGTTAGAACTCAACGCCAACCAAGCTTTTCTGGAAAACCCTGACTGTCAGGACAGTCTGCAAATGTCTATTGACTATTACGGAATAATAGGATACGAACTGCCTTGGGTTTGTTATTACGCCCAAGTCAATAACGAGTTGGTTGGTAGTGCCGCTTTCAAAGGAAAACCGAAGGAAGGAAAAGTTGAAATTGCTTATGGTACTTTTCCCAAACACCAACACAAGGGTATTGGCACCATGATTTGTAGGCAATTGGTTGATCTTTCGTTACAAACCGACCCGACGGTTCGTATCACTGCCAGAACCTTGCCCGAAGAGGGTTATTCCACACGTATTCTGCAAAAAAATGGGTTTGTCTTGCTTGGTACTGTGTGGGACGACGATGATGGTGATGTGTGGGAATGGGAATATCCGAATGAGGAGGCCAGACCTTCGGCACAGACCCAAATCTGATTAAAATATGTACTTTTGAGAAACTAATTACTGATTATGAAAAAACTCAGCATCTTACTGCTTGCTTCTTACTTCTTACTTCCCAGCGCAAACGCCCAAGACACCAAATCGTATGAACAAGCCGTGCCTGGCACTCAAGTAAAAATACAGATGGTGGCCATTCCAGCAGGACAGTTTGTGATGGGGAGTCCCACTACTGAGGCAAATAGAGATACTGACGAAGGGCCACAAGTAAAAGTAAAAATTGAGCCGTTTTGGATGTCGGCAACTGAAATTACCCACGACCAGTTTGAGCCGTTTCGCTTTGAAGATAAAGACAGTGCACCCGTACCTGATGCCATTACTCGCCCTACAGCTCAGTATATAGACCTCACCTGGGGCATGGGCAAAGAAGGTGGCTATCCAGCTAATTCGATGCAAACCTACACTGTAATGGCCTACTGCAAATGGCTTTACAAAAAAACGGGAGTGTTTTATCGCCTTCCCACCGAAGCCGAGTGGGAATACGCCTGTCGTGCAGGTAGTACCACCACCTATCCCTGGGGCGACGACCCCGCCAAAGCTGGTGAATACGCTTGGTTTGCCAACAATTCAGAAGAAGCCTATCAGTTGGTAGGCCAGAAAAAACCAAACGCTTGGGGACTTTATGACATGATTGGCAATGTAGCCGAATGGACAATGGATATGTACGATGCGAGTTATTTTAATAAGTTAGCAACCTCGCCTACCTCGTCGTTTTATGTGAAACAAGACAATCCTCGTGCTTTGCATACGGCTCGTGGCGGAGGCTTTCGTGAAAAACCTGCCCAGCTTCGTTGTGCAGACCGCTTGCCGCAATTAGAAAACTGGAATGACCGTGACCCTCAAATTCCGAAAAGCAAATTTTGGCTCACCGAGGGTGACTTTGTAGGTTTTCGCCTTGTAAAGCCCGCAAAACAACCCTCTCCGCAAGAAGTTGAGGCGTTTTTTAAGGAAGTGCTGGGTTTGTAGTCAATAGTTTCACAATCTCGCTTGTTCAGATTTCCTTTTCGAAAGCTCAAGAGGAAACCAACCCGAACAATTCAACACAATGATTCGATTTGTAACAGCAGGAGCTGGAATTTTGGGGGTTGCATTCTTCATTTCGACAACCATTTTAGCGGGTTCCCAACTTCCAGAATACAGCCATGTTTCACAGTTTATCAGTGAATCATACGCCACCGGCACACCTTACGGAACTCAACTCCGATACTTTGGTTTTATTCCAAGCGGGATTTTGATAGCCATATTTTCATTTCTTATGCTAAAAATAGTTCCTAAATCAATATTGGCTACGTTCGGGTTGCTTGGACTTGGTGTTTTCTATGGCTTGGCAACTATTGTGGTTAGCATCTTCCCTTGCGATGAAGGTTGCAATAAAGAATTAGTTAATCCAAGCTTATCGCAATTTATCCATAACCTCACAGGAGTACTAACGTATCTGGTTGTACCTATTAGCTTGATTATGATTGGGATAGCCGCCCGAAACTGGAAAAATGGGAATCGTGTAGCACTTACTGGCATTGGTAGTGGACTAATTTGTCTATTATTTGTAGGGATATTATCCTCTGACCCACAATCTAACTTCGTAGGTTTATTTCAACGAATTATTGAAGGCTGTGTACTTTTTTTTATTGTAAATTGCTCTTTTTACCTTATAACGCTACAAAAAAAATGACCATTTAACAATCATAAACATTTTGCTTTCTATGCACCAAACAGCCCAACTCCTCCGCCATACCATTCAGGAATCTCACCCCAAGTTACTGGCTATCAGCGCAGAGCAGGCAAATAAAAAACCTTTTACTGACAAATGGTCACTTCAAGAAATCATCGGGCATTTGATTGATTCGGCTGCTAACAATCACCAACGATTTGTGCGAATGCAACAGGTTACAGACTTGGGCAAATTTGGTTACGACCAAATCCACTGGGTCAACTCGCAACACTATCGGTCGGCCAATTGGGAGGAATTGGTTCAATTGTGGTACTATTATAACTTACACTTGAGTCATGTGATTGCCAACCTCAATGAGACAGCCCTCACGCATACCTGCGACATGGGTTATGACACACCAAAAGACCTGCGATTTGTGGCAGAAGATTACGTAAAGCACTTACAACACCATTTGAATCAAATATTTGACGATACCGACCCCCTGCGTAGAAGAGTATGGGGGAAATTGCAGGAATAATAGGATAATAATTAAAAAATAAATACTTATTTTTGGCTTTCAATTGAGTACCTTCATAACGTTCCAAAGTTGCTACTTTATCCTCAATAAACCCTGATTTTCAATCTCTTAAACTCAAACCTTATTGCCTTCATTCCTTAATCAGAGAACAGATGGCATCAACCTCTAATAACTATGGAACAAAATCGCAGAGATTTTCTAAAAACCACAACCGCCTTCACTGCTGGCGGATTGATTTTGCCCTTTGCTTCGCAAGCCAGTTTTTTCAATAACAGTACCGACGACACCATCAAAATAGCCCTAATTGGCTGCGGTGGGCGTGGTACGGGAGCTGCTGTGCAAGCCCTCAGCACTACCCAAAACGTAAAGTTAGTAGCAATGGCCGATGCTTTTCAAGATCGGTTGGATGATTGCTACAAAGCTATTACATCTGAAAAAAATGCGGGCAAGGGTATAAAAGAAAAAGTAGATGTGCCTGCCGAACGCCGTTTTGTGGGTTTTGATGCCTATCAAAAAGCTATTCCACTTGCCGATGTGGTTATTTTGGCAACACCGCCGGGCTTCCGCCCCATTCACTTTGAAGAAGCGGTGAAGCAAAGCAAACACATTTTCATGGAAAAACCCGTAGCCACTGACCCTGCTGGTGTACAAAAGGTATTAGCTGCTGCCGAAATTGCCAAACAAAAGAAACTCAACGTAGTGGTTGGCTTGCAACGCCATTATGAAATCAAATACGTAGAGTTAATGAAACGCCTGCAAGATGGCATGGTGGGTGAGATGGTGTCGGGGTCGGCATGGTGGAACAACGACGGCGTGTGGGTAAAAGAACGCAAGCCCGAAATGACCGAAATGGAATACCAAATGCGAAACTGGTACTACTTTAACTGGCTTTGCGGAGACCACATTACCGAGCAACACATCCACAACATTGACGTAATCAACTGGGCAAAAGGCAGTTACCCCGTAAAAGCTCGTGGCACTGGTGGACGTGAAGTACGTAAAGGTAAGTTATACGGAGAAATTTTTGACCATCACGAAGTAGAGTTTGAGTACGCCGATGGTACTATTATGAACTCTCACTGCCGTCACATCAAAAGTACATGGAACAAGGTAGATGAGCTGGTGGTAGGCACTAAAGGCAAAATCATGTTTGGCGATGGTCTCATTGCCGACCACAAAGGCAATGCGCTCTTTAAGCACAATGCAAAAAAAGACCCGAATCCGTACCAAGTAGAACATGACGAACTCTTTGCCGCCATTGCCAAAGGTGAATATAAATTTGCCGATGCCGAAAACGGTGCCAAATCAACCATGACTTCTATTTTAGGCCGCTTGGCTACTTACTCGGGACAAGTGGTTACTTGGGACAAAGCCATCAATTCGGGTCTCGACATTATGCCAAAAGAGTTTAGCTGGAATGCCAAAATGCCGCTTAACCCTGATGCTGATGGGCTTTACCCCGTGGCAGTGCCAGGCAAGACTAAGTTTTTTGTGTAATTCCAAAACACGCCAGACCTCAATACATCAGGGTTTGCACCGCAGGTCTAACCCGCTCTATTCAATAACAAAAGGAGAGGCACACGCTTCTCCTTTTTGTTTTTTGTATTTTTGGGAAATACGTTAATATTTTCATAAGTGAGAAACCGTTTACTCGTATTGCTGCTCATTTCTTGGGTAACTTCTACCCATGCTCAGCAGACTAATTATGTGAAGTTTAGTGAGGAATTTCCAGACACACTCAACCGAAAGCGAGCCTGGCTGGTAGCAGGTTCACAAGTGGGTACATGGGTAGTGGGGGTTTCGTTTTTGGGTGCAGTTTGGTACAAAGACGCCCGCCGAGTGCCGTTTCATTTTTTTAATGATCGTAGCGAATACTTAGAGATGGACAAATTCAGCCATGCTTATGCCTGTTATCACATCGCTGCAAAGGGATATCATGCCTACCGTTGGGCCGGGTTCAGCGACAGTAAAGCTATTTGGTACGGAGGCTTGGGTGCTTTTATGCTTTGGTTACCCATTGAAGTATTCGATGGGCTACATGATAGCTATGGGTTTTCAAAAGGCGATGCCCTGGCCAACGGGGCTGGCTCGGCGTTGTTCATGATTCAGCAGGCTGTATTAAAAGAGCAGTTTATCAAAATGAAGTTCTCTTTTTACCCTACTAATTATAATCAATATACCCCTAAATATCAACAACTTGGGCGAATTACACTTTATGGACACCTCTACGATTACAATGCCCAAACCTTTTGGCTCTCGGCCAATTTGTCTCGAATTTTTCATAAAGCCCCCAGCTGGCTTAACATATCTATGGGTATGAGTGCAAAAGGCATGGTAGGTGCTTTTTCTAACCCTACCGTTGGAATCAATGGCCAAGCCTTGCCTCAATTTGAGCGGTATCGTCAATATTTGTTTTCGATAGACGTGGACTTGACCAAGATTAAAACCCGAAGTCGTTTCTTAAAAAAAGTCTTCAACGAACTCAATATCCTCAAAATTCCAGCCCCAACGCTTGAATATAATCAACTAAATGGATGGAAATTCAGACCTTTGTATTGGTAAAGCCCTACACCTTCTTATTGTAGCCTATGAAAAAAACCATACTACTGCTCTTTCTTCTATTTTCTATCTGCTCAACAAGCCAAGCACAGTGGCTCAAAAACGACACGTTACCTAAAAGCATTTGGAGCTTTAGGGAAGAATTTCTGCAACAAATCAATAAAAAACGATTGCGTACAGTCATCGGAACCGAGGCAGCTGTTTATGGGGTGGGGCTTGCCTACATGAGTCTGATATGGTATAAAGATGCCAAATGGCAACCGCTTCAATTTTTTAACGACAACACTGAGTGGGAGCAAGTAGATAAACTGGGCCATGCTTATACTTCGTATCAATTGAGCGAACGGGGTTACTATGCCCTTCGATGGGCGGGTGTACCCAAAGGCAAGGCATTGCTTTATGGCAGCACCATTAGCTTAATGGCTCTCACTCCTGTTGAGTTGCTTGATGGCTTTACAGACCAGTTTGGGTTTTCGGTACCCGACATGGTGGCCAATACAGTCGGAACAGCCTTATTCATTGGGCAAGAAGCCCTGTTCAATGAGCAAATCATTAAGATGAAATGGTCGTATCACTTCTCAGAATATGCCCCTATCATTCCTAACCAGTTAGGCAAAAGCCTTTCATCCCGCATTTTTAAAGATTACAACGGTCATACCTATTGGTTTTCGGTGAATTTGTATAGTGCTTTAGGAAAAAATCTAAAAATCCCCAAATGGCTCTGTCTATCAGCTGGTTACGGTGCCGACGGCATGATGGCGAAGTTTGCTAACCCCTACCCTACTTACCAAGGCAAGCCTTTTCCGTACTTTGACCGCTATCCGCAATACTATTTTTCGATTGATATTGACCTCAACAAAATTCCGACCCGAAGTCGTTTATTGAAAAAACTGTTTCAACAACTTAACTTACTCAAAATACCAGCCCCTACCCTCGAATGGAACCGAATTCAGGGGTTGAAATTTCGCCCACTCTATTTTTAAAACCATGAACTATCTCGAACTTCATCTTGCTATCTCTCTTGAATTTACAGACATTTTAATAGCCGAATTAGGCGAGCTGGGCTTTGAGTCCTTCACCGAAGAAGCCGACGGACTCAATGCATACATTTTAGAAGACCAATTAGACGAAACAGCCTTGCAAAGTTTATTGGCGCAGTATCGGGAGCAAACCCCAATTATTGCTGAAATTAAGCAAATTGAAAAGCAAAACTGGAACGAAGTATGGGAACAAAACTACGAACCCATCGAGGTAGCCAATCAGGTACGAGTGCGGGCAAGTTTTCATCCTGAAAATGAATCATTTAGATACGAAATTCTCATCAATCCCAAGATGTCTTTCGGCACGGGACATCACGAAACCACTGCGCTGATGCTCGAACACCAACTCGACATTGACCATACAGATAAAACTGTGCTGGATGTTGGCTCAGGAACGGGCATTTTGGCAATCATGGCATCTATGCGAGGTGCATCGCAAGTATCGGCTTTTGATATAGAAGATTGGGCTACCGAAAATGCCATTGAGAATACACAACTCAATGATTGTAAAAACATTACCGTTCGACAAGGCACAATTGAGACCGAACCACCTGCCCTTTATGACATCGTGCTGGCAAACATTAACCGTAACATTCTCCTGCGAGAAATCCCTATTTATGCCACCTTTGCCAAGCCCAAAGCCCTGCTGGCAGTGAGTGGTTTTTATGAGCAAGACCTTTCTGAAATTGAGGAGGTAGCTTTGGAGCAGGGCTTTGTAAAAATCGCTGTAAAAACCCGCAACAATTGGGCCGCAGTAGTGTTTGAGCGAGTTGGAGATTTTTGATTAAGTATTTTTTATACATTTGACCTCTTTTAAAACCTCTAAAACACGATGAAAAAACCTTTTTTCCTTACTGCGGCAGTGTTGCTATTAGCTACAAACCTACTGTTTGCTCAATCAGGCAAAGTGTTCGACAACCTAAGTTTGCCGAGCAAAATCTTGAAAGGTGACCGCAAATATGCCATTTACCTGCCTCCCGACTATGAAACTTCGCAACGAGCCTATCCAGTGCTTTACTTGCTACACGGGGCTGGCGACGACCAAACAGGTTGGGTACAATTTGGCGAAGTACAACAAATTGCCGAAAAAGCATTTAGCGAAGGCAAAGCAACCCCCATGATTATTGTAATGCCCGATGCCAACACAGGGCAACGAGGCTATGCCAACGATGTAAGAAACGAATGGCGCTATGAAGATTTCTTTTTTCAGGAATTAATGCCCTATGTTGAGAAAACGTACCGAATCAAAACCGAAAAACGGTTTAGGGCAGTAGCGGGTTTATCTATGGGCGGTGGTGGTTCTTTTACTTATGCGTTGCACCATCCTGAATTGTTCTCTTCGGCTTGCCCCTTAAGTGCTGCTACTGGACCACTTACACTTGACGACACCAAAGCCCAGCTCAAACGCTCCAAGCCTGACATCACCTACACTGATGCCGAAGTTGAAGCCTATTATAAACGCCAAAGTGTGTTGGAATTAGTTAAAAGTGTACCCGACGACCAGAAAAAGGCCGTGCGCTGGTACATTGATTGCGGCGATGACGATTTTTTATACGAAGGCAACTCGTTGGTACACATTGCTATGCGTAAAAAAGAAATCCCTCACGAATTCCGTATCCACGACGGCGGACATACCTGGACGTATTGGCGCAATGCCTTGCCCACGGTGTTATCGTTCATTTCAGATGCGTTTCATCAGTATTAAAACAAAAGCGGAGCAAATCTCACGATTTGCTCCGCTTTTGTTTGCTAAATTCAGGTTACAAACTCATTTTCTTCAACTGCTCAACGGCATAATTGGCCGAACGAGCGGTCATGGCCATATAGGTAAGTGACGGGTTCACACATGAGGCCGAAACCATTGAAGCACCATCGGTTACAAATACGTTTTTGCACTCATGTACTTGGTTATATTTGTTCAAAACCGAAGTTTTGGGGTCTTTGCCCATGCGAGCCGTACCCATCTCGTGAATACCTAAACCAATATGTGTGTTGGGACTATTGTATGAATTCACGTTTTTGAACCCTGCGGCTTCCAACATCTCGGCGGCGTCGTTGGCCATGTCTTTTCGCATTTGGAGTTCATTTTCGCCTAATTCAGTCTCAAATACCAATACTGGTAGGCCCCACTTATCTTTTTGGTCGGGGCTGAGGGTGAAGCGGTTGTTTGGATTCGGTAAAATTTCACCAAAACCACCAAAGCCAATACCCCAACTACCGGGCGTAACCAAACTTTCTTTGAACTGCACGCCAAAGCCATCCATGCCTGTGCCACGGCCCCATCCGCTACGGCTGGCCCCACCCTGATAGCCAAAGCCACGCAAATAATTGCGTTTGTCTTTACCCCAGTTACGAAAACGTGGAATATACAAGCCGTTAGGGCGTGAACCAAAATAGTAGTCTTCTAAGAAGCCTTCAATGCTTGCACCTGCCCCTACGCCCAAGTGGTGATCCATGATATTGCGGCCCAATTGATCACTATCATTGCCTAAGCCATTCGGAAAACGGTTTGACTTAGAGTTCATTAAAATAGACGTAGAACCAAAAGCTCCAGCATTCAAGAAGATGATTTTGGCAAAATATTCTTTCGATTCGAGCGTATTTTGGTCTATCACTCGCACGCCTTTGGCTTTCTTGGTTTTTTCGTCGTAAAGTACCTCTGCTACAATTGCATTATGAACCATTGTGAGGCGTTTGGTTCGTTGGGCAGCAGGCAAGGTGGCAGATAACGAGCTAAAATACCCTCCATACGGGCAACCACGCATACATTTGTTGCGATACTGACACGAAGACCGCCCTAATGCCGAATGATGCGGCTGCGGTTTGGTCAAGTGCGCCACCCGTCCAATAGTAACAGGGCGATTTAACTTGCTCATTACCTTGGCTTTAAATTCTTTTTCGGGGGCAGTCATGGGCATAGCTGGCAAGAAATGGCTATCGGGCAATACGGCAAGTCCTTCCATTTGGCCACTAACACCTGCAAATTTTTCTACGTAGGTGTACCAAGGAGCCAAGTCATTGTAGCGGATAGGCCAATCTACGCCTACACCCTCTTTTGCATTGGCCATGAAGTCCTCTTCGTTCCAGCGGTAGGTTTGCCGTCCCCATAGCAACGATTTTCCACCTGTGTGGTAGGCTCTAATCCAGTCCATACCACCTTTTTTCTCAATGTAGGGGTTTTGTTTGTCGTTTTCAAACAAATAACGATGCTCTTCATTAACGGTGTAGCCTGTTCGCATTCCTGCCCAATATTCCTCCATCGCCATGTTGTCGGGGCGACCACGGTGCAAAAAATCCCACGGGTCTTTAGTGGCTGTTTCGTAGCCTGAAATATGCGTAATTTCACGACCACGCTCTAAACAAAGTACTTTTAACCCTTTTTCGGTTAGTTCTTTAGCAGCCCAGCCGCCCGATATACCTGAGCCAACTACAATGGCATCGAAGGTTTGTTGTTTTTGTGAATGTATGTTGAGATTCATGGATGTAATTTTCAAATTAGTGAACGTATGCCTTCTGGCCTGGCTTGATTTTGATTGCTTCAAACTTGCCCGGAATAGGCTCATAAGCAAAGTTTTGCTCAATGCCTTCTTTAGATGTAAAGTATCCGAAGAGTGTTAATTCTTTCATGAGTCGCCAATAGGGTACTCCTTTTGCTTTTTTGCTCATGGTTTCAGCATCTACGTTATCGCCAACTTTCACACTTTGTACATTGTACGACTTCATCAGTTCTTTGGTGTAGGCTTCCAAGGCTTTGAGTGTAGCTACTTGTTGGTCTTTACTTTGTGTAAGAAAACCTTTTTTGTCAAGGTCGGCTACGCCTTCCAAGAAACTCTCATGCTCAGGGGCTTTGTAGCAGTCGTTGAGCATGAGTTCAATAAAAGCGGGTACGCCTGCTTCTTTGGCACCAGCTGTGCTGGTTTTGGGGATAATGTGTTCGGCAACCTCAGCCACAATCTTACGCTGTGTTTCGGTAAGGCTAAAAGCGGGCGTTGCTCTAAATGGAGAAGTGGCAAGCGAGTTGGCTTTTGCCTCAGCAAATGCCAACAGCGTAGGGGCAGTGAGTGCACCACCCATAAGCCAAGCCACTCGGTTGAGGGCATCTCTACGGTTCATC
>JBGAVQ010000360.1:0-4894 GCA_044228045.1 Spirosomataceae bacterium | reverse complement strand
GGTGGATAAAGCCACAGGATTACAAGGATTTGAATACCTTAAAGATTGCACTTAATAGTATCTGGAATTCCTTTGGAGACATCTATCAAGTCAATTTTTCAAAGAACGAAATGTGAAATAATTGTGTACTATTACTTAAAATCAAATAGAGAACAACTTGACGTTGGATTCAGAGAAGGAGAAAAGATGGTTTCGCTTAATTTTAAAGACATCAACGGCTCGCTATTTCAACAAAATCAAGCGAAAAAATATACCCTTTTAGATTTTTGGGGTACTTGGTGTGGCCCCTGTATCGCTGGTTTGCCAAAGCTAAAACAGTTCTATGAAAAATATCAAGACAAAATCACTTTAATCAGCGTTGCTTACGACAAGGACAAAGATAAAGTGAAGCATTTCATTGAAAATAAAGGGATGAATTGGCTACATAAATTTGAGAGTCAAGATAAATCAACTGCGGATGATTGGGTAAAAGTGTTAAATGTTTCCTGTTTCCCAACCTTCATGCTTATTGATTCTGAATCTGGGGAGATTTTGCTGCGAGATTGTGGAGAGGATAAACTTGATAAAATAGCTAATTTTTTAAAGAATAAGGGTATTTGAAAATATTCAAACAATGCCCACCTTCCCTCACTACCGCCAACTCGATGCCATGGATTGTGGGCCAACGTGTTTGCGCATGATAGCCCAGCACTACGGCAAGCACTATACGGCGCAAAGCCTGCGGGAGTGGAGTCAAATCGGCAAAGAGGGCGTGAGTTTACTGGGTATTAGCCAAGCTGCCGAGCGCATTGGTTTCCGCACCATGGCTGTTAAGGTGTCTTTTGAGAAATTAGTAAGTGATGCCCCCCTCCCCTGCATCGTCCATTGGAACCAAAACCATTTTATTGTTTTATACAAAGCCAAGCGTAATCAAGTAAGCATTGCAGATCCTGCTCGTGGTTTGCTTAACTTAAACCAAGAAACATTTTTGGCTGGTTGGATGCCTACATCCAGCGAGAGTACAAGCGAGGGGGTCGTATTATTGTTGGAGCCTACACCACAGTTTTATGAAGACGAAGGCGAGCGGAGCAAAGGCATTGGCTTTGAGCGACTTTTGCGCTATGCTTGGCAATACAAACGCTTGGTGGTGCAGTTGGCATTGGGGCTGTTGGTGGGTAGTTTGTTACAGTTGATTTTCCCGTTTCTTACCCAGTCGGTGGTGGACATTGGCATCAATACTCGCCAATTGTCGTTTGTGTTTTTGGTACTCATTGGGCAACTCACGCTCGTACTCAGCCGCACAGCCGTTGATTTTATCAGGGGTTGGCTCTTGCTGCACATCAGTATGCGGGTAAACCTCTCGCTCCTGTCCGATTTCTTGATTAAGCTCACCCGTCTGCCCATGTCGTTTTTTGATGTAAAGCTCTTTGGCGACCTCATGCAGCGCATCGGCGACCATCACCGCATTGAGCAGTTTTTGACCAATCAATCCCTCAGCGTACTGTTTTCTTTGTTCAATCTGGTTATTTTTAGTGTGGTGTTGGCGTATTACAACCTCACTATTTTTGGCGTGTTGATGGCCGCAGGGCTGTTGTATGCGGCTTGGGTGGTGTTTTTCTTGAAATACCGCCGCAAGTTAGACTTCCAACGCTTTGAGGTATCGTCTAAAAGCAATTCGGCCATGGTGCAGCTCATTCAGGGGATGCAAG
The DNA here is from genome assembly GCA_044228045.1 of Spirosomataceae bacterium. Lineage (GTDB taxonomy): Bacteria > Bacteroidota > Bacteroidia > Cytophagales > Spirosomataceae > JAXLVB01. The sequence goes on along the minus strand of JBGAVQ010000360.1, from coordinate 3,206 downwards.
AGATCAAACTGGCCAATGCCGAAACCTTCAAACGCTGGGAGTGGGAAGGCTTGCAAGCCCGTTCGTTTCGGCTGAGTATGAAGGGTTTGGCGGTGTCGCAGTGGCAACAAGCGGGGGCATTGCTCATCAACGAAGGCAAGAGTATATTTATCACATTTCTTTCGGCGCAAGCCGTTATCAATGGTCAACTAACTTTAGGAGCCATGTTGGCGGTTCAGTATATCATCGGTCAAATCAACGGGCCTATTGAGCAACTGATTGGCTTTTTGCAAAGCACCCAAGATGCCCAAATCAGTTTGGAACGTCTGAACGAAATTTATGAGTTGGAGGATGAAGAACCCACAGAAAAACCCTTGGTGAACGAGTTACCTGCTGCTAAAAGTTTAGCCCTCAAAAATCTATGGTTCACCTACACAGGTGCAGGTAATGAACCCGTGTTAAAACAAATTAACCTTCATATCCCGCACGGCAAAACCACCGCTATTGTAGGCATGAGCGGTAGCGGCAAGACTACCTTATTGAAACTACTACTACGTTTTTATGAGCCAACAAAAGGTTATATTTCTTTAACGTCTGCTATCCAAAATCATCCCTTGATAGACCAACAAGTTTTTGATGATTCAAATGATTATAGGCAAGAGCATAGTCATGGTGATTTAAAACTGTCTCAAATTAGTCATCGGCTGTGGCGTAGTCAGGTAGGGGTAGTGATGCAAGATGGGTTTATATTTTCAGATACCATTGCCCGAAACATTGCTATTGGTGAATCTACTATCGACAAGAAAAAATTACTTCAAGCTGTGCAAATAGCTAATATTCAAGAATTTATTGATTCGTTGCCATTAGGCTTCAATACCAAAATTGGGGCAGAAGGAATGGGAATTAGCCAAGGGCAAAAGCAACGAATTTTGATTGCTCGTGCTGTTTATAAAGACCCTCAGTATATCTTTTTTGACGAAGCTACCAATGCCCTTGATGCCGTAAACGAAGCAGTGATTGTGAGAAATCTGAATGAGTTTTTTAAGGGTGGCCCGACATTCGGCGGTCCGACACGTCGGAGAACCGTGGTGGTGGTGGCGCACCGTCTCAGCACTGTAAAAAATGCTGATCAGATTGTGGTTATGGACAGAGGCATTATTACCGAAATTGGTTCGCACGCCTTGCTTACTTCCTTGCGAGGCGATTATTACCAATTGGTCAAAAATCAGTTGGAGTTGGGCGGGTAAATAATCAAAAAATAGCGTTTTCATCCGCCCAAATCGCAAATTCTTGGAGATTCAAAAAAGCAATTTCAGGAAAATCTATGAGCCGAAGTACCTCAAAATGCCCATCATTAGTGATTAAGATTGAGCCAGAAGCAAAAGCACAATCTACAAATTTGTCGTCGTCAGGATCATTAGGGATTGTTTTCATGGCAAAATAAATTTCGTAGTGTTCCACAAATGGATGAACCGCCAAAAAATTTAGGATGTTTTCTGCTACTGCAAATCCATTCTTCCGTGCCAAAACCTCACGGTATTCAAGCAAGATAGAGGTAGAAACACAAAGTATTAGTTTGCCGTCAATGATAGCATCAAATATCCACCAGAAAGGTGACTTTTTGCCAATTATAGCAATTAACACATTCGTATCAAGAACGATCCTTGTAGCGGTTGTGTTCATTCGTCCAGTTAATCATGTCTTGCTCAGTCAATTGTTTTTCTTCCCAAAGTTCATCCATCGCTTGGGTTGCTTGTTGTGCAAAATAGTGTCCGAGCATCCGTTTTATTTCAAACAGTTGCTGATCATTTATACCATTTGCATACAATTTGAGGAGTTCAACTTGAAGACTACTAAGCTGTTGCGGTTGTATCAAAGTCATACTTCTATATTTTTTTGTAAAGATAGCCATTTTTTTATATGCCAGTATCTACACCAAATAGGTTTGATGCTACTCAGCACATAGACCTTCGTTCCACAGACATTCAAGACCTGTTGGGTTGCCCACCAGCCAATCTGATTAGATGGGGCAACACCGTTTTTTTGTGCATTTTGTTGGCACTCTTGGCACTGAGTTGGTTCATTCGTTATCCCGAAATTATAGCTGTTCCATTTCGGCTTACATCGGAGGCCGCCCCAAAGCCTGTTATCGCCAAAATAGGTGGGCGTTTGGTTCGCTTATTTGTCAAGGAAAACCAGCAAGTTGTTGAGAACCAATCCTTAGCATATATAGAATCTACGGCTTCGCACGCTGAAGTATTGGCATTGGAGCAAGCCTTGATAAGCGTAGATTCGCTAATGCAACAAGGTAATTATCAGGCCCTTGGGCAGTTTGAGCAAGCCCAATTCAGGAATTTAGGTGATATTCAGCCTCATTTTCAGTCGTTTATGCAAGTGTTTTCGCAAGCAAAAACTTTGTTTACCGATGGGTTTTATCTCCGCAAAAAAGCCTTTCTACAACAAGATGCTGAGGATTTGAAACGTATTCGTTTCCGACTGATGGAGCAACTTAGTTTGAGCCAACAAGAACTCCACCTTGCCAGTAAAGAGTGGGAAGTTCAACAAAAACTCTATCAACAGAAAGTGATTCCCTCGCTGGAATATAACCGAGAAGAAGCGAAGTTTTTGGCCAAGAAACAACCCGTCAATCAGTTAGAAATGTCACTTACCAGCAACCTAACTCAAGAAACCGCCAAACAAAAAGAAGGCATGGAACTTGAGCATCAAGCCACCGAGTTGAAGGCTCATTTTGCACAATCGCTTCAAACCCTGTTGAGTACCATAGCGCAATGGAAAAGCCAATACATAGTGGCTGCACCCCAAGCAGGACAAGTGTTATTTGCTTCGCTTTGGCAAGAACAACAAACCCTTAAACCCAACGAAACCTTGTTTTTTGTGGGTACTGCCTCACAGCAAGTGTTGGGCGAAATGCGTGTTGTGCAACCCAATTCGGGAAAAGTAAACGTTGGTCAACGGGTGCTGATTAAGTTTCAGAGTTATCCTTTTGAGCAATTTGGACTGGTAGAAGGCAGCATACAGTCTATTTCTTCGGTGTCTTCGGCAGATAGTTCGTTCCGGGCCGTAGTAAAGCTACCCAAAGGATTGAAAACCAACACTTCGCAATCCATTCCTTTTAAAAATGGATTGAATGCTACTGGCGAAATCATTACCGAAGACCTTACACTATTACAACGGTTTTACTATAACCTTACCAAGAAATTAAATAC
>JBGAVQ010000359.1:0-4898 GCA_044228045.1 Spirosomataceae bacterium | reverse complement strand
GTGCGTGTTTACACAAGTGATGAAGGGTGGGGGTATTTTGCTGGTACATTGAGCCAATTAAAAAACTTGCTTCTCAACGATACGTTTTTTCAGATCACCCGAGATGCAATTGTTCATCGAGACTTGGTTAAAAGCATTTCCCCTTCTACTTTTGGGAAAATTCAACTTACACTAAAAGAAATTAACGGCAAGTCGTCTAATTATACAGTAAGCAGACCCAAAGCCGCTGCTTTTCGAAAGTGGTATAATAGCACTTCATGAAAAAATAAATAGCACTTCGCTTTCTTTTTTCCCTCTCATCTGGGTTTTGTGTTTTTCTCAACCGTTGTTTGCTCAAAAAAGTCTGTGAAAAACAATCCATTTATGCTAATTGTCTGGTTATTATGCCTATCTATTTATGGGCATGGCTTTGATAACAAACCCGTCCTTAACAAGTACAAAAAGATACAAAAATACTTGGATCAAGCTACCAGCAAAAAATTATCAGGCGTGTCTATCTATATCAGAAATCCCAAATATGGTGGTGAATGGATAACTGCCTCTGGGTATGCAAATATTGAAAAAAAACAGGTTCTCCAACTTGACCACCTATTTTCGTTGGCAAGTATTGGTAAGATGTATACTGCAGTAGCCGTAATGAAATTAATCGAAGAGGGACGAATCCAATTAGATAATAATATCTCTAATTACCTATATTCCGAAATTATAGACAATCTTCCTAATGCAAAAAAAATAACAATTAGGCATCTATTGGGTCATCAATCGGGTTTATTCAATTACGAAAATGACCCTGAATTGGTTGAACTGTATATATCTGGCCAATTAAAACTTGATACACTAAGCCACATGAATGCGTTGCGAAGATACGTATTTGGCAAAAAAGCCATTTGCCTTCCTGGTATAGCATACCACTATAGCAGCACCAATTATATGCTATTGGCAATGATTGTTGATAATGTGGTACCCGAAGGTCATACAGTTTTTTTGCGAAAGCTAATAAGTACGTATGGCTTTACAAATACTTATTACAGACAAACACCGCCACACAAAAATGTAAACTACTACGGGGATCTCAATCAAGATGATAGCGCAGAAAATATAACGCTTCAGACCATCGAAACAACCAATTGGTTTATGGGTGACGATGGTGTTTATGCCAGCATAAAAGATGCAGCTCATTTCTTAGAAGACTTGATGAACGGAAAGATTCTGAGCCAGCAATCATTACAAGAAATGAAAACTTGGAACAGCAACAAAAAACCAGACTATGGATTGGGGCTAATGGCTGACAAATCATTCCCTTATGGCTTTTTGATGGGGCACTCAGGGAGAGGAATTGGCACAACAACAGACCTCTACTTTTTTCCTAAACAAAACATAACAATTGCCATTTTATGCAATACAGGAATAAGAGTATCAGCACCAAGTTTCAAAAAAACATATCTTAAAATGAGAACCCGAATAGTGAAAAAGCTTTTTCTTTTTTAATCCAATCAATCGTCAATATCATTGGCTCAAATAAGCACTGCGTAGGCAATCCAACTATACTATCACTAAACTTAAAGTCCTGATTTTCAAAATAATAAATCAAAATAGTATCTATTCAATTTACTCATCAAAACAAAACATGGCACGCCTCAAAGCGTGCCATGTTTGAGCATTCGTTAGTTTCTTCTACCTTTTCGCTCGTCGTGTCGGTCATTATCGCCTCTGTCTTTTGGCGTTTCCGACGGACGGCCAGTTTCGCCACTTCCTCTTCGTCCATATTGTTCTGGGCGGCTGGGTTCTACTCTGCCGTGTCTGTCGTCATTACCAACATTGCCTTGCGAGCCTCTACTACGGTCATTGCCCGATGGGCGATCGTCTCGTCTGTTGTCATAACCACCTCTTGAATTCCCATCCGATTGATTCGGATATGAGTTAGGTCGGTTATTGTAACCACCCGATTGGTTAGGATACGAGTTAGGTCTATTGTTGTAAGCACCTCTGTCGTGGTCTCGCTGGTTATTGCCTCTATTGCTGTATTGACTTCGTTGGTTGTAGTACTCACGGCCTATGCGGTTGTTGTTATGTCTGAACCAACCGTTGTAGTTGGGTCGAGGGGCATAACCGAGACGGATGCTACCAAAGCCACGTTTGTCGAATCGGTAAAAATCGTACCCGCCTTGATAGAACCATCTGGTGTAGCCACGGCGGTCGTAGCCATAAGGGTCAAACCCATAGAAATTACGGTCAAAATCAGACAATTCTAAGCCGAGTCGTCGGTTAAGATAAATCACATCGTCCCATACTTCTTGCTGCTCACGGCTGGTAAAATAACCATCAGACTGGTAAGCATACTCTTTGCGCTCTACATCTTCTAACTGGCGGTAAAGCCGATTAGCCTCAAACTGGGTAATTAAGCCTCGTTGAATACCATCGCTTATTCGCACCCTGATATCCCAATGCCAATCAAACTCATTGTCGTAGTAATATCTATCGTCGGGAGATGGGTAACCTTGGTTACCATATTGGGCATTTGCCAGTGAAATAGCAGTTAATACTATCATTGCGGCAATCATGTACTTTTTCATGGTCGTAAACATTTAGTGAATTTATCTCTAAGACGACAAAAATGCCTAAATGTTTACTAATGATATGTTAATGGGCTGTTAAAGAATGTTAAAGAAATAAGAGTTCCATTGTTAACACTAATTATTTGAACTGCCTAACCTATCCCCAAACCTCCTCTCCCATCGTTTTACATTAAGATTTTAGCGACTCACCCTTAAACGTAAATCATTTAGACGCATTTTTTCGTTATTTTAGTATAAAATCTCAATGGCCATGAATAAAGCAATTATCCTTAGTGCATTTAGCCTAACAGCCTTGGTAGCAATTAACTGTAAAGTGACACCAGAAACCACAATACTTCCCACTGAATCAACTGAATTAGTGGCAGTTAACGCCTTCCCAAAACTTTCATTTGATGCCCCCGTAGAATTTACCCACGCTGCCGATGGCACCAATCAGCTCTTTGTGGTGGAGCAAAAAGGAATCATTAAAGTGTTTGAAAACAATGCAGCTACCCAAACAGCATCGGTATTTTTGGATATTGATGCCAGGGTGTCGTCAGGGGGCGAAATGGGCTTGTTAGGTTTGGCATTCCATCCTGATTTTGAAAAAAACGGTTATTTTTATGTGAATTATACCCGCAACGACCCACGCCGCCAAACGGTGATTTCGAGGTTTAGCATGGCTAAAAACGCAACCGTAGCAGACCCCAATTCCGAAACCATTTTGTTTACCTTCGACCAGCCCTATTCTAATCATAATGGCGGAAAAATAGCCTTTGGGGCCGATGGCTTTTTGTACATTGCAACAGGCGACGGAGGCAGTGGCGGCGACCCACAAAATAATGCCCAAAATCGAGCAAGTTTGCTGGGCAAAATGCTTAGAATTGATGTAAATTCCTCAGAAAAAGGCAATTATGGAATCCCAAAAGATAATCCTTACACTGGCAATGCCGAAGGTTTTAGAGAAGAAATTTATGCCTACGGGCTGCGAAACCCCTGGCGTTTTAGCTTTGATGCACTTACTAACACCCTTTGGGCAGGCGATGTTGGCCAAAACAAGGTAGAAGAAATTGACGTAGTCACCAAAGGTGGTAATTATGGTTGGCGTATCAAAGAGGCTAACAATTGCTATGATGCTGCTGGAAATTGTAACCGAACTGACCTCATAGCCCCTGTTTGGAGCTACCAACAAGGCTCAGATGGGCGCTCTGTAACAGGTGGCGTAGTGTATAGGGGCAAAAAACATCCTCAACTCGTTGGTAAATACCTATGTGGCGACTACGTGAGTGGCAGAATCTGGGCCTTGACCTACGATGGAAAGCAAGCCACCAATAGCAATATCGTGGTTGCAGATGTAGCCACGGTTTCGGCATTTGGCGAAGATGCCAATCAAGAATTGTACATTTGCGATTATACAGGCGGTAAGATTTACACGCTGGCTAAGAAATAAGAGCTATCCCTCATGTTCAAAAAAATCCTTCTTGGTCTCCTATTTTTACTGATTGTTTTAGCCTTATGGCAACACGAGCTTGTTGCTTATGGCTGGATGCAAGGAAAAGGACAATTCAACGTACTCTGGAACGCCCGCCCCATTGCCGAGGTGATGGCAGACAAAACAGTGCCCGATTCGCTCAAACGACGACTGGAACTGATTGCTGAAATCAAACGTTTTGCTATTGATTCGTTGGGGCTAAACGACACCAAAAACTATACCTCGCTGTTCGACCAAAAAGGGAAGCCTATTCTATGGGTACTCACCTGCGCCGAACCTTACAAGATGGAAGCCAAACAGTGGTCGTTTCCGATGATTGGGTCGTTTACCTACAAAGGCTTTTTTGATGAGGAAAAACTCAAACTTGCCGAAAAAGAAATGAAAACCCAAGGTTACGACACCGACACCAGCCCTGTATCGGCGTGGAGTACGTTGGGGTGGTTTCGAGACCCCATTTTGTCAAGTATGTTGTATCGGGCAGAAGGTAGTTTGGCGAACCTCATCATCCACGAAATGACCCACGCCACACTGTTTGTAAAAGATAGCCACGAGTTCAATGAGAACTTAGCTGAGTTTGTAGGCGACTATGGCGCAAAGGCATTTTTACGGCACAAGTTTGGGCAAAATTCCTCCCAAATGAATAAATACCTCAAGCGAAAGGTATTTAACGACAAGTTTTCGAGGCACGTGCTTAGGGGAGCGCAACAATTAGATAGTCTTTATCAAAATTTTTCACCAAATTATTCGTCTAAACAAAAAGACAGTGTGAAATACGCTTTGATTCAAAAAATCGTTGATAGCAGTGATTCGGTATTTGTGGGAATGCCTTTCAATAAATCGGCTTATTTTGA
>JBGAVQ010000358.1:0-4918 GCA_044228045.1 Spirosomataceae bacterium | reverse complement strand
ACTGCGGCTTTAATAGCCTGAAAACTTACGGTCAATAACGTAATAACCAACGCACCAATGGCCGTTACGACAAATACCCACCAAGAAATATCGGTGCGATAGGTGTATTTCTGAACCCAATTACTCATAAAGTAGTAGGCGATTGGCGAGGCTATTAGCAATGAGATAAGTACCAAATACACAAAATCTTTTGAAAGTAAGGCCCACAAATTAGTTACGGACGCACCCAACACCTTTCGGACACCAATCTCTTTGGTGCGTTGCTCGGCTACAAATGAGGCAAGTCCGAAAAGGCCAAGGCATGAAATAAAAATGGCAAGAATGGCAAAAAACGTAGCTAATTTGCCAATTCTTTCTTCATTGCCAAATTTTCGGGCGTAGGCTTCATCCACAAATTTGTACTCAAAAGGTTGGGCTGGATTGTATTTTTTGAAGATTTCCTCAATTTGACTCAATGACTTGCTCGCACTTTTGTTTGGATTGAGTTTGAGAATCATCGTATTGCCATCGTCTCTTGTTAAATGAAAAAGTGATGCACGTGAGGGTTCATAAGGTGACTGTACAATCATGTTTTTGACTACCCCGATGACCTTATAGGGCCTATCGTTCCATTTTATTATTTTATCTATGGCATCCATTGGGTTTTTGTAGCCTATAAATTTTGCAGCAGCTTCGTTGAGCACAAACGCCAGCGAATCTGTTATGAATTCTCTCGAAAAGTCTCGCCCAGCCACAAATTGCCAACCAATTGTTTTGCCATATTCGTGTGTTACATTGTTATTCGGAAAATCAACAGCTTGATTGGGGTCTTTGCCCTCCCACATAAAGCCGCCGTTGGTATTCCAATGGTCAGTCAATGGACTGCCTGATTCTGCCATTTCTACAATTGCACCTGATTTTTTTAATTCATCCCTAACTGCCTCAAAATGATTATGAATATCAGTAGTTTGCATGAAGATATTTATCAGGCCATTTTGGTTATAGCCCACTGGGCGGTCTTTGGCAAATTGAATTTGCCGGAAAACCACAATTGTACCAATTATCAAAGTAACAGAAACCGTGAACTGTACAACCACCAAAACTTTGCGAGGAAGAGAGGCAAAACGCCCTACACGGAACGTACCTTTTAGCACTTTTACGGGCTGAAACGACGATAAATAAAGTGCTGGGTAGCTACCAGCTATTAAGCCTGTAATGATACTAAAAACAATGCCGAGTAGCCAAAAAACAGGATTTGACCATAAAATCGTCATTTTTTTGTTGGCTAACTCATTGAAAAATGGCAAAATTAATTGTACCAAAAGAATAGAAAACACAAAAGCAAAAGCAACAACCAAGAGCGATTCGCTAAAAAACTGACCGATGAGCTGACCTCGCACCGAGCCAATGGCTTTGCGGATACCGACTTCTTTTGCACGTTTTTCGCTACGAGCGGTGCTCAAATTCATGAAATTGATACAAGCCAAAAGCAGTACAAATACACCAATAATACCAAAAAGCCAGACGAATTCGATGCGTCCACCCGTGTTTACCCCACCTTTGAATTCTGAATATAAATGCCATTTACTCATCGGATGCAGAAAAACTTCGGGTTTGTATTTTGCCTGCTCTTTTCCAACTTTATTGAGTTTAACATTCTTAATTTTGGCCGAAATTTTATCAAAATCCCCTTTTTCGTTAATCTGAGCAAAGGTCTGCGTAAAATTACTACCCCAAGGCTCTTCCATTTTTCTGACCCAATCGTTGGTAATCAGATACAGCTCCCACGGCATGATGTATGACAGTTCTCTGAAACTCGAATTATGCGGCAAATCTTCATAAACCCCTGTTACTTTTACGTCGGTTTTGTTATCAATTTTTATCAACTTATTCATCGGGTCAGTTTCGCCAAAATAGGTTTTTGCTACCGACTCCGACAACAAAATAGAATGAGGTTCTTTCAAGCCATCACGAGTACCCTTGAGCATTTTCAGTGAAAGCATTTCGGTCACTTGCGGCTCAAAATAACTACCACTTTTGGTGAATTTCTTTTCGTCGGTAGCCAAAATATGGTTAGAGTTCCACGACGACTGCAAGACATACTTGAAATCACTGCCGTAATTATTGCGGATTTCTTCGGCCATTACCGCAGGGTTTGACACTTGCGATTCTTTTTCACCATTATACATATTGAATTGCCAGACTTGGGCTATTCTGTCGTAATTGTCATGGTATTTGTCATAAGAAGTCTCATCATAAATCCAAAGCCCAATAAGCATAGCTACCGCCATACCTACGGCAAGTCCACCAATGTTGATGAATGAATAAACCTTGTTTTTGGCAAGATTTCTGAAGGCGATTTTGAGGTAGTTGTGTAGCATAGTTTTGTTAAATTTGATTATACAGCAGGGCTATCGCTTGTTACTCAACCGCCGTGCCAGTAACTCAAAAAGGGCTTTTTTTTAGTAAAAAAGCCCTTTTTGTTTGTAAGGCTGTCCATTTTCGGACAGCCTTAGTGCAGAATCGTACAGTGTTTTTTCGTTTTGGTTTCTCCAAAACTACCTTTTACGGATTTGTTATTCTCTTCTTGATTTACTCTTTTTGAGTTGGAGGTAGTCTAAAAAGTAGATTACTTTTAATGAAAGATTATTGTTTTGGTCGGCTTGAAGGGTGTTTTGCAGATTCTCGAAATAATGATTATCTACAATGCCTGAGCTATGGATAGTGGCGTTTTTCCATACTACGTTCAAGAAGCTACCAGGGGCAAATTGCCATGTATAAACCATGTCAATGTTGAAATAATTGACGTTTCGGTTTAGGTTATCAGTAATACCAGTTTTGGGACTTACTGTTCCGTTGGCATTTAGTACGAAGAATTCTTTATTATTAACCACACTGGCATAATGCCTTGCCCTAAACGTAAGCCCCATTTTATTGGTAAAATTATACTTCAAGTTGAGTACATTATCTACAGTACTTACTTTGCGAAGTGCAAAAATAATGCTTCCATCGCCTAACGTAGTGGTATAACCCATTCCTCGGGGGCGGGGTTCAAGGCCAATTCGGTAATTAATCGAAAACTTACTGCTGAATCGGTATGTTTGGCCAATATACAAATCGAGTCCATTTAAGCCGTAAAAATTCAAAAACTTACGTTCAAACGCTTCGATATTAAAAGAGTACTTTTTCGCATAGTTACTTTCTATCCAGCCGCCTATGGTTATGCTACTACCTCTTTTAAACACGTACCCAGCTTTGCGTGGCTCATAAAAATCGTTTTCTTGAGGTCTATAATTGAGCATCAAACCAAACCAGATTAACTTTTTGGTTTGGGCGTTCAAGTTAAACTGAATACGAGACTGCTGATATTTGCTCTCAATAGTGCCAATGGGCGAAAACAAGGAGCTGATGTTGGAGTTAAAATTCAAAAACAAGCGGTTGTACCAGCCCTTCGGCTCGGTGTAGCGATAACCCACGTACATCCGATGGTTAATAAAGTTGTTGTTGGTAAAATACCCCAAGTCATTGCTATTAAACTTAGTATCGGTCAATTCTTGTGCTACATTAAAGGTAAATCTACCGCTTGTTTTGCCAAAGCTGAGTGTATGACTATAACCCACAGTGTGCTGATTATCAGCGTTTTTGTATCGTAAGTTACTAATGGCTGCACTACCAGAGAGGTTGTAGGTGTTTTTCTTGTCGAAGAAACTGAACAACCCAGCACTTACATTGGCGTTGTAGTTGTGGCTTCCTCTGATTACACTGGTATTGACAAAACTCACACTCGAATTATGCTTGAGGGTTTGGTCCAACACAATAATGGAATAATTGGTGAGTGGGTCGGTTTCAAATTGCCGGGTTTCGCCATTTTCTAAGTTCTCGATGGTGGCATATTGCGGGCGAGTGATGGCATTGAGGATACCGATGCCGAGTCCATTTTTGGTACGGCCAGATATTTTTGAGGCGTTAATTAACTTCGATTCCGTAGGGTTGGTAAGAACCTTTTCATTTGCTTTTACGTCGTTGTAGGTGTCGTACAAATGGATGGGTCTGCCGCCGATTCGCCGTGAGTAAAACAAATTGCCTTTGTTGAAAAGCTCTGTCCCTTCTGTAAAAAAGTTCCTGTTTTCGTTGAATTTTACTTCAAATGGCGTGAGGTTGAGCACTTGGTTGTCGCTTTGCACTTGCCCAAAATCTGGAATCAACGTGGCATCAAGCGTGAAGGCTTGGTTGAGGCCAACTTTGAGATCAAGACCTCCTGAAATTTGATTTGTCCAATTTTTTTGATTAGGTTGATTGACAGGAAAATGATTGCCATACACCGAAAAATAAGGTGAAAACTGCAAGCGTAGCGGCGGTTTTATGTCCGTAATGCCTGTCCAGGAGCCTTCTTGGGTCAAAAACCCATTAACATTGGGGTCAATAGCACTCCACGTGTATTGCTGCTCGGTTTTGCGTCGTCGTCGAGTGATGTTTAAGCCCCAGTTTTGCACTTTGTCTTTACTGAACCGAATGGCCGAATAAGGCAAAAACATCTCGAATGACCAGCCTTTATCATGGATCACAACGGCGCTTTTCCACACTGCGTTCCAGCTAAAATCTTCTCCGCCGTTGTTGCTGTTTTGGTTAGAGGTCATTTTGGCATCCCACTGCTCGCCAAGAGGTGTAACAAAATACTCAAATCCATTCAACTTGTCGCTGTAAGTGTCAAAAATCAGCCCGATGTAGTCGTTCATACCAAAGCCGTCACGCCCTGATAGTTCTTTGGAGATACTGTCTAAACTCCGCTCGTAACAAGTGCCACCAAAGTAAATCCCTTCATCGTCGTACATCAGAAAGGTCTCGGTGTGGTTTCCGTGTTCTTCTTTCCGCCCAATTACAGGGCGAAACTCAGTGTAATCGTCTGCCTTAGCGGCATCTTGCCAGGCCAAATCTGTTA
>JBGAVQ010000018.1:0-36267 GCA_044228045.1 Spirosomataceae bacterium | reverse complement strand
ACTTGATGAGTCTAAAAGACCCAATTTAACTATTTGGACTGACAATCAATCAAAATTCACAGACCCAAATCAATGTTTAGTACAATTTTAACTAATTTGACATTTTACAAAAATCCGTCAACCTATTTTAGGCAATGACAAGACTACCTATTTCTCTTGTCTGATTTCTCACTCTTTTTTCTTGAAAATGAACAAATTACTCATCATTCCGCTACTCACCATTATCTTTTTATTGATAGACTGGTACGTCTTTCAGGCCATCAAAGTAGCCTTTCAGCATACCTCCCAAACCACTCAGCAATGGATTAAGTGGGTTTATTGGGGCATCAACATCCTTGTTTTGTCGGGTATGTGGCTTTACAATTTTGGTAATCCTGATTTGCTGGGCAAAAATATGCGGACTTTTATGCTGGTCGGTGTATTTATTAGCTATTTTTCAAAGCTATTTATCGTTGTTTTCTTGCTCATTGACGACCTCATTCGGCTGGGTAGATGGGTTGTTTCGCTGTTCACAAAACCCGAACTAAATCCGCCAGCTGCTATTGCCACTCCAACGGCCAACACCATCTCCCGTTCTGAATTTTTGATGAAAACGGCCTTAGTGGTTGGTGCTGTACCGTTTGGTGCGGCCACTTGGGGGATTCTGTCGGGAGCGCACGATTATCGCATTCGCCGAGTGACGCTTCGGCTCAAAGACTTACCCAAGTCATTTGATGGAATCCGCATTGCTCAGATTTCGGACATTCACTCGGGTAGTTTTTTTAACAAAACTGCCGTGAAAGGTGGCGTAGAGATGATTTTGAAAGAAAAAACAGACATGATATTCTTCACGGGCGATTTGGTGAACAACGTTGCCTCTGAGGTGCAAGAATATATTCCAATTTTTGATAAACTAAAAGCTCCCTTGGGGGTTTATAGTACACTGGGCAATCACGATTATGGTGACTATTATCGTTGGGATAGCCCCAAAGCAAAACAGCAGAACCTCAACGACTTGAAATACGCCCACAAACTATTGGGTTGGGATTTACTGAACGACGAAAATCGTATTTTGACCGAAAGTGGTGATAAATTGGCCATTTTGGGCGTGCAAAATTGTGGCTTTGGGCGCTTTGCCAAGCAAAACTACGGTAACCTTAGTAAAGCACACGCTGGCACTGATGAAGCCGCTGTAAAACTATTGCTCTCGCACGACCCACAGCATTGGGATGGTGAAGTAAACACCAAGTACAAAGATGTGAATGTGGTGTTTTCGGGGCATACACACGGTGCACAGTTTGGCGTTCAGCTCGGCGACTGGCAGTGGAGTCCAGCGCAACAAGTGTATAAGCAATGGGCGGGGCTGTATCAAGAAGGCGAACAATATCTTTACGTAAATCGTGGGTATGGCTACATTGGTTACCCCGGACGAATTGGAATGCCACCAGAGATTACAATATTTGAACTAAAAACAGCATAATTTATGCTGTTTTTGTAAATACGCATGGAAGGTAGGTGGAAACACCTGTTTCCATCCAATTTTTTCTAAAGTTATCACCTAAAAACCATTTCTTACCATGATTAAACTCCTTTTACCGCTTTATCTATTGCTGGTCAGTGCCATGAATTACTGGCAGACACCAACAGAAGCTACACAGACCAAAGCCATTACAGTTTGCCATAGCCAACCCAACGACATGTCTGAAATGGCGGCAGATCCAGCTTTTCAGATGCTACATGAAGCCCCGCTTCCTTACGTGTACGCAGGCGCAGGCGAAACCGTGAGTTTTGACACACCAGACGGACAAAAAGCCAGTGGCTTCTTCTTGAAAGCACCCAAAAAATCAAAAAAATGGCTTTTGGTTTATCAAGAATGGTGGGGACTCAACGACCACATCAAGAGACAAGCCGAAATGTTTTATAACGACTTGAAAGACGTAAATGTATTGGCACTTGATATGTATGATGGGCAAGTGGCCTCTACGCCTCAAGACGCAGGTAAACTGATGCAAGGTGCCAAAGCTGAACGCCTTGAGGCCATTATCAAAGGCGCTATTGCCTACGCAGGCCCAAAGGCTAAATTTGGTTCGGTAGGTTGGTGTTTTGGAGGGATGTTATCGCTCAAATCAGCGATTCTTGAAGGCAAACAGGCCGCAGGTTGTGTAATGTATTATGGTCGTCCAGAGAAAGACATAGAAAAACTAAAAACCCTCAACACCGACGTGTTGGGCATCTTTGGCAGCCAAGACAAAGGCATCAATCCAGCAATGGTAAGCGAGTTTGAAGCCAATATGAAAACTGCCGACAAAAAAGTAACCGTAAAAATGTACGATGCAGGTCATGGATTTGCTAACCCAAGCAATCCAGTTTACAACAAAGCTTTTGCCGATGAAGCGTATTCGTTGGCCCTGGCTTACTTAAAAGACAAATATTAAAATCAATGTAGGTGTTTAGGATAAAGCCAAGTGAATCGTTTTTCATTTGGCTTTTTTATTTTTGAATCACACTTTCATCAACCCTTATTCCTCATGAAACAAAAACTACCCCTCATCACCCTCTTATTATTGAGTATGTTGCTTGGCTCTTTTATTACCAAACTCGCTGATGATAAGGTCATTACGCTTGATGTAATTAAACAAGCAGAAAAACTAATTGGGCTGGAATTTACCTCTACCGAGGCAGATTCTATGATTACCAAATTGACAGATAGTCGCAGCAGTTACGAACGAATGCGGAAAGTTTCGCTCTCAAACGATGTCACTCCGTCTTTATACTTCAATCCTTTGCCCATTGGCTTTGAGTTTGAAAAAGAACGCAAGCCTTTCAAAGCCTCAGTAATTGGCAAAGTTATGCTGCCTCAAAACCGTGACGAATTAGCCTTTTTTACGGTTCGAGAATTGGCAGAACTGATTCGTAGTAAACAAATTACTTCGATAGAACTGACCAAGTTTTTCTTGGAACGACTCAAAAAATACAATCCCCAACTACTCAATGTCATCAGCCTGACCGAAGAGTTGGCACTCAAGCAAGCCGCCCAAGCCGATGCCGACCTCAAAGCAGGTCAATATCATGGGCTTTTGCATGGGATTCCGTATGGTGCCAAAGACTTACTGGCCGTAAAAGGCTACAAAACTACTTGGGGTTCGGGCGCTCACCAAGACCAAACTATTGACCAAGATGCCATCGTGATTCAACGGCTCCAAAAGGCAGGGGCTGTACTCTGTGCCAAGCTCACCATGGGCGAGCTTGCCATGGGTGACGTATGGTTTGGGGGAAAAACCAAAAATCCTTGGGACACCAAACGAGGTTCGTCTGGCTCGTCGGCGGGGTCAGCATCGTCGGTGGCAGCGGGCTGCCTACCTTTTGCCATTGGCACCGAAACACTGGGGTCTATTGTGTCGCCTTCTACCGAATGTGGCACTACGGGCTTGCGCCCTACCTACGGGCGTGTGCCTCGCACAGGCGCTATGGCTTTGAGTTGGAGTATGGATAAAATAGGCCCCATTTGTCGCTCTGTTGAAGATTGTGCTATTGTTTTTAATGCTATTCAAGGTGTTGATGGTCAAGATCTTACACTAATTAATGCGCCGTTTAACTACAACGGTTCACAAACAAGCCTCAAAGGAATGCGGATTGGCTATGTCAAAAAAGATTTTGAGACCCGGTATGCTGGCAAGGCGGCTGATTCGCTTACCCTGATTACCTTACAACAATTAGGGGCTGAGTTGGTGCCGATGGAGTTGCCTGTTTTTCCAGCCCGTGACATGACGCTTATCATAGGGGTAGAAGGTGCCACAGCTTTTGACGAAATGACCCGCTCCAACGCCGATGACAAGTTGGTGCAACAATGGAAATGGAACTGGTCTAATCAGTTTAGGGCAGCCCGATTTGTACCAGCGGTAGAATACCTACAAGCCAATCGCTTACGCACGCAGCTGATTCAGGAAATGGATAAACGAATTCAAGAAGCAAAGGTTGAGGTTTACATAACTCCGTCTTTTTCGGGGTCTGGCAATTTGCAAATCACCAACCTTACAGGACATCCCTGCGTGGTACTTCCTAATGGTTTTCGTGTTGAAAATCGTCCGTTGAGCATTACGTTTATGGGAAAGTTGTTTGGAGAAGCCAAGTTGCTTCAAGTAGCAAAAGCGTATCAAGATGCTACCGCATTTCACAAAAAACATCCTACCTTGTAGCAAAAAGCATTGTATTGGCTTACTGTAACAAAAAATGATGATGAAAAAGCTAACTTTATTTGTTGCCTTTGGGGTAATCACCAGTTTAGCTCAAGCCCAAAAAGCCTCTGAAGCCTTGCAAAAAATGATAGCTACCGAACGAGCTTTTGCTCAAATGTCATTGGATAAGGGTACAAAAATGGCATTTTCAACATTTTTTGCTCCCAGTGGTGTTACATTTCAAAATAACTTGCCTACCAATGGTCAGTTGCATTGGCAAAAACAGCCCGAAGACAAAGGTAAGTTGAAATGGGTTCCTGTTTATGGCAATATTGCTTCGGCAGGAGACTTGGGGTTTACCACAGGGCCGTGGGCTTACTTTACCCGTCGGACCGATGCCGGCCCTAATGCTACGGGTAGTTTTGTTACTATCTGGAAAAAACAACCTGATGGCACTTGGAAAGTAGCTTTAGACCTGGGTGTAGGCCATTCGGCACTTCCTGAAACAGCGTTTATGGCTGCTACAAAGTTAGGTGGCAAACCCATCAGTCAAGATACCTCTTTGATAAAAGCGGCTTTGATGAGTACGGACTACTTGTTTTCAAAAGCAATTCAAAATGATGATGTATTGAAAGTTTATGAATCGTACCTTTCCAATGATGTTAGACTGTATCGGTATGGTAGTCAGCCAATTATGCAAAAAAACGAAGCGTTAAAAATCTTGATAAAACCAAGTCAGAAAATTAAATTTGAACCATTAGGGGGTGGTGTATCAGCCCAAGGTGACTTAGGGTATGTATATGGTAGCGCATCGGTTGGTGATAAAGCAGGCAACTACCTCAGGGTTTGGCGACGAGCTGGCAAACGAGAATGGGAAATTATACTTGACTTGGCAACTTTGCCTGTTGAGTAAATAGACTAAGAAACACAACAGAAAAGGCGGAGACATCTCCGCCTTTCTTGCAAATTACCCTTAACCAAAATACTTAAATTTCTTGTGTGTGTGGGCTATGCCCGTTTGTTACTACCGAATAGAAATAGCTCGCTCAGGCACGTAGGTTGCTGGCTTTTCGGTAGCAAGGCTGACTTCTTTAACGACGGTTTCTTTACCGTTGCTTACTTCAAAACGATAGTTACCGTCTTTCAAGTCGGCCATGTCAAATTTGCGCCAGTATTTGGCATCTTTTTTTGCAATGGTTTCTGCGTAGAGCACTTCGTTTTTGGCATCTTTCAAAACCACATAAATCTTGTCTGAACCTGTTTTTTCTACTAACAAGTTCATCTTGGTGGTGTTAACGGTCTGGTACATTCCTACTGCAAAAGATTTTTTCTTTGCAGTGGTTGTTTCTGGTTCTTCTGCAAAAGCAGCTACGTTTACGGTTGCCAAAGCGGCAGCAATCATCAGGGTTTTTACTAAAGTTTTCATGGCTTTTGTGTTGTTAAAAAATTAAAAAAATGGTTTGTACTTGTTTGTTTACTAATTTGCCAAATCCGTGCCAAAATCTAAAAATGTCGTTTTTGAGGCAATAGAGGCACTTTTTTGTTTTTTATACTGTACGAAACCGAACAGATAGTGTACGCTTTCGATGCAGTTGTTTTGTTTGACGATTCAAAGTTATGTTTAAAACAAAGTACCTTGTTATACAAACTACTCAATCGGTCATTTAAAAGGATGAATGGTAGCTTAGGCACTCAATATGTTTTTTGGAAGTTTTGGAGTAGAACGCCTGTTAATCTGGTATATGAAAACGAAATAGCATGATACGAAATAAACAGATAATATGGTTCTACATTGGCTAAGGTAAGCAACCAATAGACGCTCAAATTGCAGTTGATGTTGCACGAACATAAAGAAATTTCATTTTTTTTCGACGAACGGCAAAAAATGATGATTTTTGGCAACAAAACAAACCCGTTCCGACTTGGAAGTCGGATTTACAAGTATGTACGCACTCACCAATAGCATTATATACAACGGTATTTCTACCGAAGTAGGCAAGGCCGTTTTGATTGAAGACTCACGCATCAAAGCAATTGTTTCACCTCACGAAATCCCAACAGATTGCCCTACACACAACTTGCAAGGTTTGAACCTCGCCCCAGGCTTGCTGGATTTACAGATTTATGGCGGTGGTGGCAGTTTGTTCAATACAGACATTTCTGAAGAAACGATTCGGAAAACGGTGGAAGACCAGCGCAAAACAGGTACTACGGGCTTGCAAATTACGCTATCCTCCATGTCGTTTGAGGCCATGATGCAAGCTATCGAGGTCGCCAAATCGTACCAACACAACGGTAAAAAGGGGCTGCTGGGGCTGCACCTGGAAGGGCCTTATTTCAGCATGGAAAAACGAGGGGCGCACGTGGCTAAGTATATCAGAAAAGCAAGCGCACATGAGCTTGAGCAAATTATTGATGCCAGCCAAGGCTTGCTTACCTACATGACCCTTGCGCCTGAGCAACAAGATGAAGACTGCCTACATCTATTGCTCAATAGCCACATCAAACTCTCGCTGGGGCACAGTAGTGCCACCTACAAGCAAGCAAAGGCTGCTTTTGCGAAGGGTTTTAAGCGGGTTACGCATTTGTTTAATGCGATGACACCGTTCCAAAGTCGTGAACCAGGCATTGTAGGAGCTACCTATGATTCTGATGCTTATGCAAGCATTATTGCCGACGGCATCCATTGTGATTTCGCTTCGGTGCGTATTAGTAAGCAACTCATGCAAGAGCGTTTGTTTCTTATTACCGATGCCGTTACCGAAGACACTCGGGGCGACTATAGTTTTCATTTCAGCCAAGACCGCTTTACCGACGACAACGGCATACTCTCTGGCTCGGCACTAACCATGATAAAAGCCATTCAAAACTGTGTAGAACTCGTAAACATTCCGCTTGATGAAGCCTTACGAATGGCTACACTATATCCCGCTCGTGTAATTGACCAAGCACAAACTCACGGAAGAATCGCTCCTAACTACATAGCTGATTTGGTAATTTTTAATCAGGATTTTGTGGTAAAAGGGATTATTGAGCAGGGGGAAATAGATTGGTTTAACTAATTAAAATATGCAAATCCACTCTAAACAACCCCACATTGGCACTACCATTTTTACGGTAATGTCCAAACTTGCCACCGACCTTGGTGCACTCAATTTATCGCAAGGTTTTCCGAGTTTTAATTGTTCACCCAAGCTCATTGAGCTGGTTAATCACCACATGAAAGCAGGGATGAATCAATACGCCCCCATGGCGGGTGTACCTGCCTTACGAGAACAAATTGCCAGCAAAACCGCTGATTTATATGGTGTTAGTTATCATCCCGACACCGAAGTGACCGTTGTTTCTGGCGCCACCGAAGCACTTTATGCTGCTATTACTGCTGTAATAGAACCTGGCGATGAGGTGATTCTGTTTGAACCCGCTTACGATAGTTACGCCCCATCCATTGAGCTAAACGGAGGTATTCCGGTCTATGTTACGCTCACGCCTGAAAACCAATATTGCATTGACTGGCAAGTGGTTAAATCAAAAATTACAGATCGAACTAAGGTCATCATGCTCAATACTCCCCATAATCCAACGGGTATGATGCTTACACAAGATGATTTGAACCAATTGGCTAATTTGGTGCGTGATACCAACATCTTCTTGATTAGCGATGAGGTGTATGAACACATTTTGTTTGACGGACGAACCCATTGGTCGCTGATGCGGCATCCAGTATTACAAGAACGAACCTTTGTTTGTGGTTCGTTTGGTAAAACCTTTCATACTACTGGCTGGAAAATCGGCTATTGTCTTGCCCCCAAAGAGCTATCTGCAGAGTTTCGGAAGGCTCACCAGTGGATTACGTTTTCTACGCCAACTCCCTTGCAGTATGCGCTGGCAGATTTTTTGAAAGAACCAGCGCATTATCTCTCATTATCAGCCTTTTACCAAGCCAAGCGAGATAAATTTTTGGCGTGTATTGCTGGCTCACGCTTTACGTACATACCCGCACAAGGGAGTTTTTTTCAAACAGTAAGCTATGCCAACATTACCGACGAATCTGATTATGACTTGGCTATTCGTTGGACAAAAGAAATTGGTGTGGCATCTATCCCTGTTTCTGTTTTCTATAATCAGAAAAATGACTACAAGATTCTGAGATTTTGCTTTGCTAAAGACGATGAACTCTTAGAAAAAGCCGCAGAACGCTTGTGTAAGTTGTGATTTTTTCGTAAATATGTTCCTGCAACAGATTGAACGAATGATTTAACCGGTAACTAAAAAAAGATGGTAGCTCTTGAAAGCTTGATAGATACGCTTCGTGAAAGGCTCAAAACAGAAGCCGTGGTGCGAGTACCGGCCAGTTTGGAAGAATACTTCGAACTGATTCAGGACTGTGAGTTTGATGTTGAATATATTGATCATGAAATTGTTGCCACCATGAGCCAAGCCAGTGAAATCCACGAATTGTTAGTTGCCAACTTTATTGGACTACTTTTTATTAAGTTTCAGACTAAACCAAGCTACCGAGTGTACGGCAGCAATCGCCCAATTTATGTTGCTGATTGCCAGCGAGCTTTTAATGCGGATGCCTTGGTAGTAAAAGGAAAAACAGAGTTATTCCAGCGAGAAAGAGCCATTGCCGCTACACTCAACCCGATGATAGTGGTAGAAGTGCTGTCAGAGTCGAACAAAGACAAAGATTTTACAGAAAAACTCAACTGTTACAAAAAAATCCCTTCGCTTCAGCAAATCATCCAAATAGACCAATACAAACCTTTTGTTTCTACTTACGTGCGTTTGCCTCAGCCGCATCAGTGGCTCAATACCGACTACAATTCAATGGACGAGCTTATTTTAGTCAGCGATTTTGAGATTCCGATGCGTGACCTTTATCGTAATGTTTTTGAAAGTTGATAAAAACCTGATTTTGAAGCCATAAAATCTGTTTTTGTCTTTTTCTGAACACAACATTGAAGCGTTTTCATATCTTAGCAAAGTTGCGCTAAACACTTTGCTATGCGAGTTTTCCTACTTGTATTTCTCCTTCCATTTTCAACTTTTGCTGCTGATACTTTACGCATCAAAGGCATACAAAAAACCATTGAAATTTACCGAGACCAATGGGGCATTAGTCACATTTATGCACAAAACGAAGCTGATTTGTTTTTTGCACAAGGCTACTCTGCTGCCTCAGACCGTTTATTTCAATTAGAACTTTGGCGTAGGCAAGCTACAGGCACTGTGGCCGACCTATTGGGTAAGCGAGAATTGAAACGAGACATCGGTACTCGCCTTTTCAAGTTTCGGGGTAATATTGAGGCAGAATTGAACCATTACCATCCTCGTGGAAGCCTCATTATCAAGTCGTTTGTAGCAGGAATCAATGCCTACATTCAAGAAATACTAAAAACCCCAGAAAAACTACCGATTGAGTTCAAATTACTTAACACAAAACCTCAATTTTGGACACCAGAAGTGGTTATTTCTCGCCATCAGGGGCTTTTAGGGAACATCAAGGATGAACTCAACACAGGGCGATTGGTACACTTGTTGGGAGCAGATAAAGTAATTGATTTACAGTGGTTTCACCCTGGTACACCAAAGATTCCGCTTGACCCAGCCATAAATGGCAACTTACTGTTTGATAATATTTTGGACCTCTACACCACCTTCAGAGCACCCCTGCGATTTGCGGCCAACGACATTGCCTTAGCTTATAGAAACCCTAATGCCATTCCGTGGCAATCATTCAATTTTGATGAATGGTATGAAAAAGAGCGAGAGAACGTAGGCTCTAACAACTGGGTTATTAGTGGAAAACGTTCGCAAAGTGGCTACCCCATGCTTGCCAATGACCCACATCGGGCGCAAGGTATTCCGTCGCTACGGTATTGGGTTCATTTGAATGCACCGGGTTGGAATGTAGTAGGAGCAGGCGAACCGTCGCTACCTGGCGTTTCGATTGGGCATAACCAACACGGGGCATGGGGGTTAACTATTTTTGACACCGATTCTGAGGATTTGTATGTCTATGATACTAATCCCTCAAACCCGAGCCAATACCGCTACAAAGGTCTGTGGGAAAACATGACACAATTAACCGAAACGATTCCAGTCAAAAACGCCTCTGCCGAAACTGTTACGCTTCGCTATACTCGCCATGGACCAGTGGTTTATGAAGATTTAAAGAACCATAAAGCTTATGCTGTGCGAGCAGCTTGGCTCGACAAAGGTTGTTCGCCCTATCTTTCGAGTTTACGAATGTGCCAAGCCAATAGTTGGACGGCCTTTCGTGAAGCCTGTACAAGAAGCCGTATTCCTGGCGAAAACATGGTTTGGGCAGACCGACAGGGTACTATTGGTTGGCAAGCGGTGGGAATTTCGCCCATTCGTCCCAATTGGACGGGCCTTGTGCCTGTGCCTGGCGATGGACGCTACGAGTGGGCGGGCTATTTGCCCATCAAAAAACTTCCTAACCAACTAAATCCATCTAAAGGCTATATTGTTACGGCTAATAATAACCTCACACCTAATGATTACCCCTACCGAAACGCTGTGGGTTGGCGGTGGGCAAACCCTGTGCGAGCGCAAAGAATTGAAGAGGTTTTACGTTCTAAAAAGCACTCAGTGGCTGACTTTGCTCAACTGCAATCCGACTATCTTTCCAGCACTGCCCGAACACTTGTGCCTTTGTTGAAACCTCTCAAAATCAACAATAAAGCAATAGAAGACGCACAAAAAACCTTATTGAATTGGGACTATACTTTAACGAAAAACTCCACAGCAGCAGCCATTTACGTGGCATGGGAGCGGCAACTCAAATCGGCAGTTTATCAGGCTGTTGTGCCCATAAATGCAAGACAGTACTTGCTTACTGTACCCTCTAAAAAAATAGTGGATTGGCTGGTAACACCTCGCACAGAATTTGGAGCAAATCCTGTGGCGGCCCGTAATCAAATGCTCATAGATTGTTTGGAACGAGCCTTGAAAGACCTCACCACCCGACTGGGCGCAGACCAAAGCCGCTGGCAATACGGCCAGCCTAACAACAAGCACATCAAACTCAAACATGTACTAAGTGATTTTGTGGATGCTGCCTCGCAACAAAAACTAAACACGATAGCCTTGCCCCGAGGTGGTTATGGCGAAACAGTAGGCAACACAGGCGATAGTTATAATCAAGAACATGGAGCATCATTCCGTATTGTGATAGACACTAAAGACTGGGACAAAACCCTCGGAATCAACAATCCGGGGCAGTCAGGAGACCCGCAAAGCCCTCACTACAAAGATTTGTTTGAGCTTTGGGCAAGCGACAAGTATTTTCCTGTCTATTTTTCAAAGGGGAAAATAAAAACCGTAGCAGATAAAGTGCTGGTTTTGAAAAGATAAACAAATTAGTCCCTTGTAGTTGATTGTTCTAATTCCAGAATTTTTGCCCTTAGTTCTGGCGGAATTGATACTTTTTTGAGGGCGTTGTAGTCATAACAAACCAGTCGGGCGTGGCCTTCAGCGGCAATTCGTTGATGACGGTGACTCACCACGATGTGCTGCATCTGGTAACTGAACTCATCCATTGTTTCGGGCAAAATACGAGCCGCAACCGAAATGGTATCTGGGTAAGTAACAGGCAACTTGTATTTGCAGAAGGTTTCTGCCAAGATAGGGCCAATGCCCTGACCACCACGGAAATTCATAGCACCGAGCTGGTTGAAGTAGTTAATCCGGGCGGTCTCAAACCACCGTAAATAGATAATGTTGTTGACATGCTGGGCAGCGTCCATGTCGCCCCATTGTACTTTTAGTTCTACTACTGATGGATAGCCCGCTAATAAGTTTGTCATTTTTTTATGCAAGATTAGCCTCATGCCTTCGACATTGAAGGTCTCACGCATTCCTAAGATTATTCTTCCTGAAAAATCACTTGCATTACTGTTTGTCCTACCGCCTTTAAGGTCTGTTTATCAATAAGTTGCATATTGTCGTTGTGTGTGTGGTGGTAGTCACCAAATACTTTGTCTGGATGAGTCGTATTGTACTCAATAATGTCCACCATTGGTATTTTGGCAATTTCATTAACAGCACTGTGGTCGTCGGTGATGCCGCCTGTTTCTTGCTCAATAAAAAATTGATTATAGCCTAACTTACTGGCAATATTCCAAATCTGATTCGTTACGTCACGGGCATAGGTCATGGAGGTGCCTTCTTTGGTAAAATGGGCATTTTTGCCTCCAACCATGTCTAAAAGAATACCAAAGTAAGCCGAATAATTGGGCTGATGGAGGTTTTTGGCCCAGTATTGCGAGCCAAGGCACCAATACTGCCCGCTTGGGTCGGCGTTGGAGTTTTCGGGTGCACCGTAATCTTCTACATCAAAGAAAATGACATCAATACCCACCGTAGGCTTTTGAGGATTTTCCTGAACAGCCCTGACCAATTCGAGCAATACTCCTACACCACTGGCACCGTCGTTGGCGGCATCAAAAGGCTTGCTTTGATAAGAGGCCGAGTCTTTGTCTGCTACATGGCGGGTATCCCAATGCGCAGCTAATAGAATCCTTTTGGTTGCTGATGGGTTCAATGAACCAACAATGTTGCGAGCTTGTAGTTTAGTACCGTTGTAAGCCGTAGCAGTAAATGACTGCACAGTTACGCTTGCGCCAAATTGCTTCAACTTAGCAATCAACCAATCGCCACAGGCTTTGTGCGAAGTCGAATTAGGCACTCGTGGGCCAAAATCTACTTGTTTTTGAACGTATGCAAAGGCAGAGTCGGCATTAAAAGTTGCACTTGTTTTTAGTGTGAGTTCTTCCTTCGGGTTATTTTCAGCCGAAATACTCGGTTTATCACACGACTTGAAGAAATAAAAACTTGTAGGTAACAAAAAAACTACCAACAAAATAATAGCCAAAAGTTTGGAACGATTCATACGGTTTTATTAAAATTACTCTTCATAAGCCCAGTCAATCCGATGTTTCATGTCTTTGATAACCAACCCATTAGATTTGAAGTATGAACGAATCTCATCTACTTTATCATACTGTTGGTTCGTCTTATATTCTCTGTAAAGGCTCAATAATCCTGCCAATAGGGCTTCGGAGTTATTGTTTGGCTCTTCTTTCAACCCTAAAATTTCTTCTGTAAACTGAATGAAGGATGTTTTGAGCAACTCAAAAGTTTCTTGTCCCAACTGCGCTGTTTGCAACTGATTCATGTACAGTTGGTTAATCTTTTTGAGCAGGGTAAACAAATTGGCAATTGTCACAGCAGTATTAAGGTCGTCATTCATGCCGTCGTAGCAACCTTGTACGGCTTTGTTGATTTCTTGGCTATGCTTTTCGTCTGGCAAAACACCTTCTGTATCCTGATAATCAAGGCTTTTGATAATTCGCAGGCCGTTAATAAGCCTTTTGTAGCCTTTTTGAGCTGCTTTGAGCGGTTCGTTAGAGAAGTCGAGCGTGCTACGATATTGCGATTGAAGCATAAAAAAGCGAACAGTCATGGGGCTGTAGGCTTGCTCCAGCAAGGGATGTGTACCAGCAAATAATTCGGCTGGCAAAAACGAATTTCCGAGCGATTTCGACATTTTTTGCCCATTGACCGTCAGCATATTTGAGTGCATCCAGTACTTCACAGGATTTACGCCATTGATACCCGTACCTTGGGCAATTTCACATTCGTGGTGTGGAAACTTGAGGTCAAAGCCCCCACCATGAATATCAAACTGTGTTCCTAAGTACTTGGTACTCATGCAACTACATTCTAAATGCCAGCCCGGAAAACCCATCCCCCAGGGTGAGGGCCATTGCATAATGTGCTCAGGTGCAGCCTTTTTCCAGAGAGCAAAGTCGAGCGAGTTGCGTTTTTCACCAACGCCATCTAACTCTCGAGTTTCGGTCAGGAGGTCGTCTAACACTCGTCCTGATAATACGCCATAATTACCGCCCGTTTCGTTGTACTTACTGATGTCAAAATACACCGAGCCGTTCGACTCGTAGGCCAACCCTTTGTTCATTAGGGTTTTTACACCTTCTATTTGCTCAACCAAATGCCCAGTAGCAGTAGGTTCAATGCTGGGTGACCAAAAGTTGAGTTGGTTCAACACGTTATGGAAATCGTTGGTGTAGCGTTGAACAATCTCCATCGGTTCAATTTTTTCCAACTTCGCCATTCGTCCAATTTTGTCTTCGCCTTCGTCGCCGTCACCAACCAAATGGCCTACATCGGTAATGTTGCGCACATAGCGCACTTTGTAGCCAATGTGTGTGAGGTATCTGAACAAGATGTCGAAGGTAAGGAACGATCGAACATTGCCCAAATGCACATAATTATAGACCGTTGGGCCACATACATACATACCCACGTGTGGGGCATTGAGGGGTTCAAAAAGCTCTTTCTCTCTCGAAAGAGTATTGTAAATTTTGAGGGCTTGCATAAAATTAGAGAAATTCAATAAGAAAGACCGTTTTTCGACTGTTTTGAAGAGGAAGAAGCAATAAGAATCAACAACAACATCGGTGGTCTATGCGCATGGATGAGCCAAGTTTATTTTCAGCACAAAAGTAATGAAAACTCACTTGGTTTGGCTCATGTTTTTGCCAAAAAGCAATTTTTGCTGGTTAAAAATAGGTTAAAAGGGTTTTTGTAATTTTACATTGATGATGATTGAATGAAAAACCAAGCATGGTCTAAACTCGGTACATACCTCAGCTTTATCACTTTTTCATATCAAATTACGCTTCCTCACCTGGTGGCGTTCCACTTGCCTTTCTTTTTGTCCAATACCAATAAAAGGGCAGCCCTGTAGCAATAAGTGCCAAGCCAGTTAGGGCTTCGTAGGGGCGTGAGAAGAGCGTGTTTACAAGCAATGCCCCACAAAAAATCAAGAAAATCAAGGGTACTACTGGATACCCTGTGACTTTGTACGGACGCTCGGCATTGGGCATACGCCTCCGTAGTACAAAAACGCCCCAAGTGGTAGCTCCATAAAAAATAAATGAAGCAAAAATGAGCATATCAGTTAGTTGATCAAACGTACCCGACAGAATCATAACGCTTGACCAAAAGCCTTGAATCCACAACGCCCGAGAAGGCGTGTTGTAGGTAGGATGCACATACCCAGCACTTTTGAAGAAAATCCCTTGTTTGGCCATTGAGTACGAGATTCGAGCGGCAGTCAAAATGGTGCTGCTGGTGCAGTTAAACGTAGTAATTAGTATTAAGCCCGAAATGACCCAACCGCCGCCTTCACCCAAAAAATATTTGACCATACTAACAGCCGCAATGCCGTTTTTAGATTCGTGAATGGCAATATACTGGTCTATGGGCATCACGTACAAATAAGTAAAGTTGAGTAGCAAATAAACACCCATCACGATAAGACTGCCCGCTGTAAGTGCCAGTGGAAGATTACGCTGAGGATTCTTGATTTCGCCCCCAATATAGCCCAAGGCCGCCCAGCCTTCGTAACCCCAAAACGCACTGAGTGAGGCTACAAACATGGCTTTGAGTAAGGTCATGCCCGACATTTGCTCGGGGTCATAGGTAGTAGCATTACTTGTAATATTGCTCATACTCCCATTGCCCATTGTTAGGCCAAGTATTACTACCAAGGCAATAATGACCAGCATGGCTATAGTAAGAATATTACTAAGTCCTGCGCCAAGCTTTAGCCCTCTATAATTAAAATAAGTCAAAAACATTACCAAGCTGATAGCCAGTAATTTAACACCTGAATTGTCAAAAGGATACAAGCCCAAAATATTCATACTGGCCCACGCCTCTAATGGATTACTAACAGGAAACAAACTATTAAACGATTGAGCAAATACAAAACCGAGCGAGGCTATAGAGGCCGTGCGAACCACCGCAAACTGCGACCAACCAAATAAATAGGCAAAAAACTTATTGTAAATCTTGCGAAAATAAGCAAACTCACCACCCGAATCGGCCAGCATACTGGCAATTTCGGCATTACTCAAAGTGCCTGCCAACGACACTAAGCCTGCCAACAACCAACACAGCAACACCAAGGTTGGCGACTGGAGTTCTGCCGACATAGGAGCTACTTTCTTGAATACCCCCGACCCAATTACCGAACTCACCACCAACGCCGATGCCGCACCGAACCCAATGCTGCGCACCAATTGACCCTGCTTTTCAGACATTTCGCTATTTTGATTTTTTAGTTGAGGGGTAAATAGTACAATTTTCAGCGAAAAACCAAATAATTGATGCTCAGAGCGACTTAACAAAATTTAACGCCCTGTTTTGAGAGAATGCTTTGTATTTTTGTGCCTCCAAGTATTTGTACAAAATTGAATCTCGTTTTGAATAGTATTAGCTTGATGACTATTTGCCCAAGTCCCAATACTAAAATACGCACTATTTATTAAAAACAGCCCAACACTTGAAAATTCTTGACGCTTATATCTTCAGACGCTTTCTAAGGACTTATGCCTTTACGTTGTCTATCATAATCCTGATTATTTGTGTGATAGATTACACTGAAAAGGTGGACGATTTTATCAAGAAAAACCCACCACTCAAAGAGATTTTGGTTGACTATTACCTCAATTTTATTCCATATTGGGGTATTTTTATCAGTCCGCTCATTGTGTTTATTGCCGTGGTCTTACTCACAGCCAATATGGCGGCTCGTACCGAAATTGTGGCTATCCTGAGCAGTGGCGTAAGTTTTATTCGTTTTTTGTTTCCTTATGCGCTTGGAGCTGGAGTAATTGGCTTGATGACTTTTTTTATGGTAGGCTATATTATTCCTAATGCCAACAAAACTCGCATTGCGTTCGAGAAGAAATATGTAAAAAGTCAGTATTATTTTGACCAACGAGATTTTCATCTCAAAATAGCCCCAGATGTGTATGCCTATATGGAAAGCTACAGTAATTTCAACAAAACTGGTTATCGTTTTACTCTCGAACGCATCAAAAACACGCAGTTATTAGAAAAACTCACCGCCGAGCAAATCACTTGGGACAGTCTCAAAACAAAATGGAAATTGACATCGTATCGCATCAGAAAAATTGAGAAAGACAGAGAAACGCTCAAATATGGTAACGATTTAGATACACTCATCAACTTGCACCCCGATGATTTTGAAAGCAAATATCAACTACAAGAAACGCTCACACTCACTGAGTTAGAAAAATATATCAACCAAATTCGGAGCCGTGGTGCCGACGGCATAGAGGTTTATCTCATCGAAAAGTATATGCGTTATGCCAATCCTTTTGGTATTGCTATCCTTACGTTTATTGGTGTAATTGTGTCCGCCCGTAAGTCAAGAGGGGGTGTGGGGCTACGCATTGCGCTTGGTTTTGCCTTGGCATTTACCTACATTATGTTCTTTATTTTGGCAAAAGGCATTGCCGAAACAGGCGGCTTTCCTCCTCTATTGGCGGTTTGGCTACCCAATATTATCTTTGCTGCTGTCGGCATTTTGCTTTACAATACCGTGCCTCGTTAATTGGATGAATCAGAAATGAATTACCTATAAAAATAATATCTATTATCGAGTATCCTAAATCCAGTATCTGCTATTCCCATGATTGACTATAATCCCAAAGACTGGTTCAAGTTTATTTTTCAGTTTCACAAAGCTGATACCGTTCGCAAATTAGCACCACTAATGATTTCAATGGCTATCTATGCAGGAGTCGTTGCATTTTTGATGATAGAAGTGTGGGAGGTAGGGGAGAAGTCAGACCTCAAAAATATCTCGCAGATGCACTCGCTCATGGGGTTTGTGCTCTCAATGTTGCTTGTTTTTAGGACTAATACCGCCTACGACCGCTGGTGGGAAGGCCGAAAACTCTGGGGTTCGTTGGTAAATAATAGCAGAAACTTGGCTATCAAGTTGGGCAGTTTGCTTGAACCACCGCTCGTAGAAGAACGAGCCTTTTTTCGAGCCATGATTCCAAATTTTGCCTTTGTTTTGAAAAACCACCTCCGAAAACGTTTTCTTGACAGAGAATTTGAAGAATGTGAATTATACAAAACCAGTGACTTAAACCCGGATGGTCATTTACCCAACCAAGTTTCACAAGCAATTTTCAAAAAAGTAGCCCAATTACAACACGATGGCGTACTTCGTGCCGAACACCTATTGATTCTTAATAGCGAACTCCAAATTTTTGCCGAAGTTTGCGGAGCTTGCGAGCGCATCAAAAACACACCCATTCCGTTTTCATATAGCACCTTTCTCAAAAAATTCATCTTTTTCTATTGCATCACCATGCCAATTGGCTACGTGTTTTCTCTGCATTACTTCGTCATCCCATTCGTCGTATTTATTTTTTATGTTTTGGCGAGTCTCGAACTCATCGCCGAAGAAATAGAAGACCCTTTCGGCGTAGATGCCAACGACCTCCCCACCGACCCACTTTGTCACGGCATCCGCAAAACTGTTCATGAATTGTTTGACTGATTTGGTTTGACCAGCTTCATGGTCTGCACCGAAGGGTAATACAAGTTGCTGTCGCCAGTACAAGCGTGGGGGCTTTTACCAGTAGGTTTGGCTGGTGGCTTGTTGGTGTCGCTTCGCTCAAACACCAACAAGGGTAGAAAAATATACCGCAAAAGAAGGATTACTATGAGAAAAAATATTAAACCATTAATAGGGGCTGATCTACTCTTGTTTGGGCAAGATAAATCATTAATAAGCCAAATTTTACAACCTGAAAAACCTAAATCAAAATTAATGGGTAATGCTTATATAGAATATTACCTGAAAACAGGTTTCATTCTTGAATATACCAGTAATGGGGGATTGGGAATGATTGAAATTGTAGAACCTCAAGAAATTGAATTTTTAGGAGATATTATTCCAATTACTAATTACTCAGATTTTTTAAATAAATTTTTGAAATATGACCCCAATGTTGATACTGATAATGATGGGTTCTTCTCCGAAAAGTTCAAGATGGGTGTCTATGTTGAAGATGGTGTTGATGACCCAGATGCCAAAGTTGAAACTATTTATCTAATGTCAGATCAATATGTTCGCCAAGTTTGAATGTGAATAGCCTCCAACTGGTTCAAGTCTGTGACTTGGACTCTCCATTTGCAAGTGAAAGCAGGCAATTGACGACACAAGTTGCTGTTGCCAGAGTACAAGCAAGGCCGCTTTTACCAGCGGGATTTAAAAATTTTCATCCTTAAAAATAGTATGCTTGCATAATAATTTTTTGTATGTAAATTCGTACCCAAAAAAGATAAGGAATACAATCAAAATAAAGTAATCCTTTAGATTTATAGTGCCTTGACAATGACTGACTTACTATTATTGCTCTGTGTACTATGTTTCTATGTGGTTACCAAAACTACAACATGAACCGTAACATTCGTAAGGTAGCAGTGCTTGGCTCAGGCATTATGGGAAGCCGCATTGCCTGCCATTTTGCCAATATCGGCGTAGAAGTGCTGCTGTTGGACATCGTGCCAAAAGAACCCAACGATGCCGAAAAAGCCAAAGGGCTTACGCTCGAGCACCCCGCCGTTCGCAATCGTATTGTGAACGAATCGTTTCAGAATGCGCTCAAAGCCAGTCCTGCGCCCTTGTTTAGCAAGTCGTTTGCTGACCGCATCAAACTCGGCAACTTTGACGACAACCTCAAAGACATCGCCGATTACGACTGGGTGATTGAGGTCATTGTAGAGCGCCTGGACATCAAGCAGTCGCTGTTAACAAAGGTAGATGCACTTCGCAAGCCCGGTACGCTCATTACGTCCAACACATCGGGGATACCCATCCACCTGATGTCCGAAGGCCGCTCAGAAGACTTCCAGAAGCATTTCTGTGGCACGCACTTCTTCAATCCGCCACGTTATTTGCGTTTATTAGAAATCATCCCTGGCCCTCAAACCGACCCAGCCGTTATCAATTTCTTGATGCAGTATGGCGATTTGTTTTTGGGGAAAGCCACCGTGCTTTGCAAAGACACGCCAGCGTTCATTGCCAACCGTGTGGGCATTTACGCCATGATGCAAACCATGAAGGTGGTAGAAGAAATGGGTCTGACCGTAGAAGAAGTAGATAAACTTACCAGCGACATTGTGGGCCGTCCGAAGTCAGGCACGTTCCGTTTGTCGGACGTGGTGGGTTTAGACACGACCGTTCATGTAGCCAATAACATTTATGCCACTTGTCCCAACGACGAGTCACGTGATATTTTTAAACTGCCCAACATGGTGCAGAAACTCTACGAAAACAAGTGGCTGGGCGACAAAACGGGTCAAGGTTTTTACAAGAAAACCAAGGACGAAAACGGCAAAACCGTCATTTTAGCCTTAGATTTGAGTACGTTTGAGTACAAACCTTCGCAAAAAGTAAAGTTTGAGAGCTTTGATGCCGCCAAGAAAAAAGAAGACCTCAAAGATCGTTTTCCGATTTTGCTGGCGGGCAAAGACAAAGCCGCAGAGTTTTACCGCAAAACCTTTGCCGACGGCTTTCGCTACGTTACCAATCGTATTCCAGAAATTTCGGACGAGCTCTACCGCATTGACGATGCCATCAAAACAGGCTTTGGCTGGCAGTTGGGCTTGTTTGAAACGTGGGACATCATTGGTTTGCAGAGCGGCTTGCAGATGATGGAAGCGCAGGATATTAAGCCTGCGCAATGGGTGTACGATATGCTGGCAGGAGGCAATACTTCGTTTTACAAAGTCGAAAAAGGGAAGCGATTGTATTATGACATTCCTTCAAAAAGCTACAAGCTGATTCCGGGGCAAGATGCATTTATTATTCTGGAAAATATTTCTGAAAATATAGTCTGGAAAAGCCCAACAGCCACCATTTATGATTTGGGAGATGGCATCTTGAACTTGGCCTTTCATTCCAAAATGAATGCCATTGGTACCGACCAAGTGCAAGGAATGCAAAAAGCAGTAGTCTTGGCCGAAAAAGATTTTCGTGGCGTTGTAATCGGCAACGACTCGCCCGAAGCATTTTCGGCAGGAGCAAACTTGGCGATGCTGTTCATGTATGCCGCCCAACAAGAATTTGACGAAATCAACCTCATGCTGGCGCAAATTCAGCAAACTGTCATGCGTTTGCGCTACTCGTCTATACCTGTGGTGTCGGCGGCGCATACCTTGGCCTTGGGAGGCGGTTGCGAAATCACCCTTCATTCCGATAAAGTAGTGGCTCATGCCGAAACTTATGTCGGATTGGTCGAAGTGGGCGTTGGTCTTATTCCAGCAGCAGGTGGTGTTAAAGAAATGGCCGCACGCTGCTCAGACCTGTACCAAAGTGGTGACCCAGAACTCAATATTTTGCAAAATGCCTTTATGAACATCGCTACGGCGAAGGTCTCAACGTCGGCACAAGAAGGTTTTGATATGAATTACTTCCGTCGAGGCGACCAAATAGTCCTGAACCGCAGTCGCCTGATTGCCGAAGCCAAACAAGCAGCTATTGAACTTGCTGAAAATGGCTATAACCAGCCCAAACCTCGCAACGACATCAAGGTACAGGGCAAAGCGGGTATTGCCTTGTTCAAAACGGGCGTTGCTCAAATGCGCCTTGCCAACTATATTAGCGACCACGACATGAAGATTGCCGACAAACTGGCCTATGTAATTTCGGGTGGTGATTTGAGTTATCCACAGATGGTTACAGAGCAGTATCTGCTTGATTTAGAGCGAGAAGCCTTCTTGTCGCTTTGCGGTGAACGAAAAACGTTGGAACGGATTCAGGGCTTACTAACAGGTGGAAAGCCGCCACGTAACTAAAAATCTCTTGTCTATATGAACGCATACATCATAGCCGGCTACCGTAGTGCAGTTGGCAAAGCGCCAAAAGGGGGCTTGCGCTTCACCCGCCCCGATGACCTCGCCGCCGAGGTCATCAAGTATATGTTTACCCAAGTGCCTCAACTTGACCCCATTCGGGTGGACGATGTCATTGTGGGCAACGCCGTCCCCGAAGCAGAACAAGGCATGCAAATGGGTCGCTATGTGGCACTGTTATCGTTGCCCAAAAGCGTACCCGGCCTAACCATCAACCGCTATTGTGGCTCAGGTTTAGAGGCCATTGCCCTTGCTGCTGCCAAAATCAATGCAGGTTTTGCCGATTGTATTGTGGCGGGTGGCACA
Organism: Spirosomataceae bacterium; assembly: GCA_044228045.1. GTDB lineage: Bacteria > Bacteroidota > Bacteroidia > Cytophagales > Spirosomataceae > JAXLVB01. The sequence goes on along the minus strand of JBGAVQ010000018.1, from coordinate 14,005 downwards.
GAGTCTATGTCAATGGTGCCTGTGATGGGCTGGAAAACTGCCCTCAACTATGGCATTGCCCAGTCGAATCCAGATTATTATTTGAGCATGGGCCTCACTGCTGAGCAGGTGTCTAAGCAGTTCAACGTGAGCCGAGAAGCGCAAGATCAGTTCGCTTACGCTTCACATCAAAAGGCTATTGCAGCACAAAAAGAAGGCAAATTTACCAGCCAAATTGTGCCGATTACGGTCAAAGAAACCTACTTTGACGCTAATGCTGGCAAGAAAAAAACCAAAGAATATGTTGTTTCGGCAGACGAAGGCCCTCGTGCAGACACCAGTTTTGAAGCCTTGTCGAAACTACGACCAGTTTTTGCTGCTGATGGCTGTGTAACGGCAGGCAACTCTTCACAGACCTCAGATGGTGCAGCATTTGCCATTGTAATGTCTGAGAAAATGGTGAACGAGCTTGGCCTCAAACCCATCGCTCGTATGATGGCCTACGCCTCCGCAGGGGTAGAGCCACGCATCATGGGCATTGGCCCTGTGGCAGCTGTGCCGATTGCGCTCAAACAAGCAGGTTTACAATTAGCTGATATTGATCTTATTGAACTAAACGAAGCCTTTGCCGCCCAAGCATTGGCCGTAATGAAAGAATTGGACATCAATCCCGAAATAGTTAATCCTAACGGCGGAGCCATTGCGTTGGGTCACGCCCTTGGCTCTACTGGCGCACGGCTTTCGGTGCAGTTATTCAACGAAATGCGGCTTCGTCAACAGAAATATGGTATGGTAACTGCCTGTGTGGGTGGCGGCCAGGGCGTAGCCGGTATTTATGAGTTTTTGAATTAGTTCTTCAAACATAACACCACAAGGTTTTGAAACCGGTTTTGGAGCAACTTGCAGGGTGTTTACCCATCGGATGACTGTTGCGCTATGGGCATTAACTACCCAAAGACCAGTCATCCGATGGGTTTCAGTCATTTAACAATTTAGCCATACAACCATTGTAATTAAGGATTTTAAATTTTTAAAATAGTATGCTTGCATACTATTTTTTTGTTTCCTAAATTTGTATGCAAGCATAATAATTTTGATGAAAACTTGTTGTTATCAAGTTGTTTATCAATCAACTAAGTAAGTTCTACTGAACATAAATTTTGAACAAATCATGATACTCACCGACAACCAAGCCTCTATCAAGGGTGGCGAATTTTTGATAAAAGATATTGACGCTTCGCAAATCTTCATCCCCGAAGAATTTACCGAAGAGCAAAACATGATTGCTGACTCGTGCCGAGACTTCATTCGCACCGAGGTACACACTCGCTTAGACGAAATAGATTATTCCAAAGGCCCCGAGCTCATGTCGTCGTTGATGGATAAAGCGGGTCAATTGGGTTTGTTGGGAACGTCGGTACCCGAAGAATACGGCGGATTTGGCATGAGTTTCAATACCTCTATGCGAGTTGCTGAAATCACAGGGGCTGGCTTTTCCTTCTCGGTGGCGTTGTCGGCGCATACGGGCATAGGCACACTCCCAATTGTGTATTACGGAAACGAAGACCAAAAATCAAAGTATTTGCCATTATTGGCTTCGGGCGAGTGGAAAGCGGCGTATTGTTTGACAGAACCAGATTCAGGTTCAGATGCCAATTCGGGCAAAACCAAAGCAGTTTTGAGTGCTGATGGCAAGCATTATGTTATCAACGGCCAGAAAATGTGGATAACCAACGGCGGTTTTGCCGATTTGTTCATTGTTTTTGCCAAAATTGAAGAGGACAAAAATTTGACTGCTTTTCTGGTAGAAAAATCGTTTGGTGGAATCACCATGAACGAACCCGAAAAGAAAATGGGTATCAAAGGATCAGACACCCGTCAGGTGTTTTTTAACGATTGCCAAGTACCTGTTGAAAATATGCTTTCGGCACGAGGTAATGGCTTCAAGATTGCTGTAAATATCCTCAATATTGGACGGATTAAACTGGGTATTGCCTGCATAGGTGGCTCAAAAGGCTCGTTGAACCATGCGATAAATTATTCAAATGAGCGTAAACAATTTGGGGTTTCAATAGCATCGTTTGGGGCTATTAAACATAAATTGGCTCAAATGGCACTTAAAATTTATGCCTCAGAATCAGCCTGTTACCGTGCCGGACAGAACATTGATGATCTTATTGAATACCTCAAATCGCAAGGCATGGCCGACGGTGAAGCTAAGTTGAAGGCCCTTGAGCAATTTGCCATTGAGTGCGCCATGATGAAAGTACACGGCTCCGAAGTGCTTGATTACGTGGTAGATGAGGCTGTGCAAGTGTATGGTGGTATGGGCTTTTCGGCTGAATCACCCGTAGAAAGAGGCTATCGTGACAGCCGTATCAACCGTATTTTTGAAGGAACTAATGAAATCAATCGTTTGCTCACCGTAGATATGCTTTTGAAGCGAGCTATGAAAGGCGAACTGAATATGATGGGGCCTGCAATGGCAGTTTCAAAAGAAATAATGTCTATTCCTGATTTTGGGGTTGACGAAGCCAATGGACTTTTTGCCAAAGAGAAAAAAGTACTCAAAAATCTCAAAAAAGCAGCTTTGATGGTAGCAGGGGCGGGCGTGCAAAAATTGATGATGAAACTGCAAGACGAACAAGAGATTTTGATGAACGTAGCCGATATGCTTATTGAGATTTATGTTGCTGAATCAGCCTTGCTTCGTACCGAAAAACTGATTGGCGTGCGTGGCGAAGCAGCTTGTGCTTTGCAAACAGATGCTATGTTAGTTTATTTGCACGAAGCGGTAGAGAAGGTGGCCAATGCTGGCAAAGTAGCCATCACAAGCTTTGCCGAAGGTGATGAACTTAATGTGATGCTCATGGGCTTAAAACGCTTTACCAAAATTGAACCCATGAACCTCAAAAACGCCCGTCGGCGCATAGCAGAGGCCATGATTGAGGAGAATAAGTATTTGTTTTAGAAGGTCAAATACAACCAGGGTAAAGAAAAAAGTAGGCTGTAAAATTGCCTACTTTTTTAACGATTTAGCTCATTTGTAACTATTCGGTTCTAACAAAAAGTGTTGTGTTATGCTAACTTTAGGTAAAGCTGAGTTTGGTCAGAAACAAAGAAAAAGATTAGCTTTGTAAAAACAGAACAGATATGAAAACGATGACCGTATCAATACCTGATAGCATTTACAAAGTATATGCACAGGCATCAGAACAAGAAAAACGTAAAGCACAAACAGAAGTAAGTAATTTATTAAAAACTATTTTCAAGAAAGAGCTTAATCAAGATCTTAAAAATAGCATTGTTTCACTTAGAGAAGAAGCAACTAAAAATGGTCTTACGAACGAAAAATTAGAAAGTATCCTGCAAACAATTGATAATGAACGAACTGCCGAGATACGTCTTTGATACCAATTTGCTTCTGAGTGCTATTATCTCGCCTGATGGCAATAGCCTAACGGCACAAGCCTACGAAAAAGCACAGAAAATAGGGATTTTAGTTTTATCAGATGAAACGTTTGCTGAATTATCAGACGTTATCTTTCGTGGCAAATTTGACCGTTATCTGTCTGATAAAAAGCGATTTGACTTCTTAGAGAATTTACGAAAAGTTGCTCATTGGGTTATTATAGAACACCATGTTTTTGATTGCCGAGACCCAAAAGACAATAAGTTTTTATCCCTTGTGCTGGCTGCCCAAGCTGCTCTTATCGTTACTGGAGATGATGATTTATTAATATTGAATCCCTATCAGAATATTCCGATTTGCACTGCCCGTGAATTTTTAGAACAGTAAGGTTATTGCGCCTCCTCAAAAGATTGAAAATCCTTAAACATCCGAGACAGTTTAGTATCTGTTGGCTTATGTTTATCTATCCAGCCAGCATCGAGCTCCAAAGCAACAAGGCCACTTAGGTTCATTGTACTCACAAAATCGTCTAAATCTCGCTGGAAATCAGGCTTCCGGCGGGCCGATTTGAGGTTGTACTTGCGAGCAAAAATATCTCCTTTGGTCTGTAATTCATTCCGTTTGGCAATTACATAGTTAAGGCGATCTATCAAATCTTTAATAGATTTACCAATCACTTCGGTGGCTTCTAAAGCACCTACTGTCATCACGGTTGTTCCCCCAATAGTTGAAACCAGTTTAGAGGTGGCGGTGGTTTGAATCACCACTGGCGACAAGCCCGTAACAGCCCCCAAGCCGGCGTTCAGAATTGAGCGGTGTTTTTTGCCCCGCTTGGCTTGATTATAAGTACCTTTCAAATACTCTTGTTTTTCGTTAAGTTGCTCAACCAGTTCCCAAGCCCGTACCAATCCAGTGCGGTAGATGGTGTAAAGCTGCATATCTCGTTCTCGTTCGTTAACGGTATTAACCACAGTCAGATTGAAGCGTTTTTCATCTCTTTTTTGAGCTTTATCAATAAATCATAGCCTGGTTTCCAGATAAACTCATACTGCGAGTCAGTATTCTTTTTGAGTGCGTTTTTCGGAATATTGGGGTTATCAGCAATAAACCCAAAACTCTCAATGTCATTTTCGCCGTTGGGGTCGGTCAGGTAAAACACCAAGTTAATGGTGGCATCTTCACGAGCTTTCAAGTAACGCACATTGGGTACCATCGAAATCTCTGGTGGCAAATCCATTTGTGTTACGTCTAATTTCATGCGCCCCCGAGAGCGGGTTTTAGCTGGTTGGTCTTCTACCCAAAACTCAATCCATATTGGGTTGTTTTTGAGGCGATTAAACTGTGTGATGGAAGGTCGCCAAGTCAATTCGCCTTGTGGAGAGAGTTTGGCTCCTTCGGGCATTTGGTCAGCAATCGGAATAAAAACCAGCGGGTCTTTATCGTCGTCATGTACTATATTAGCATCTATTTGACACGAATTGAGCGTATTGTACTGCACATAACATGGCTTCAACTCACCTACAATGGGCGGGCGATTCACGTGCAATACTTTGAGTTCGAGGGTTTTCATTATTCGCTCGCTCACATCGTTACGAACTTCTACTACAATAGGGACGATTTTGCTGCCTGTTACACGCTCTGCAACTGTAAATGGAGGAGTCCACACAAAACTTCCGGTAGAATCGAGGCTCATCCCGTCTAATTTCCCTTCTAACAGGCTGTAATGAGCCGTCTGACCGTTGCCCCCGATGGCGTTAAGGGTAAAAACCAAGGTTTGCCCTTCGTGAACAACATTCCAGTCTGTTTTATCAGGCAAAACCAACTGAAAGGGCTCTTTTTGTGCAAAAGCCGAGTATGCTGTTATGAACAGAAATAATTGTACGAATCTAAGTTTTGGCATAAGGGTAATACAAAATATATCAAGCAGGGTGCTAATAGTAACCGAGAGAATAATACGAAAAGAATGTTAATTTATTGCAAATTAAAGGATTTAATGATACGTCGGGTCTGTTATTATCTGCAAAGGTAAAGAAGATAGCAGAAATGTGAGTATCATTTTTTTCATATCTTGCCGAAAATCTTGCTCAAAACTTACTTTTGAGAGAATGAATTGTTGGAGTAATCCGTTATTTTAAAAAAACACTATACGTTCCTGTGTATGAAAGTTCGTCCTGCTGCTTTAATCATTGAACGCAATCACTTGTTGCTGATGCAGTATCGCTATGGCAACACCGATGTTTTTAATTTGCCAGGAGGTAATCCTGATGTTGGCGAGACTATGCCCCAAACACTTGAGCGAGAACTTCGAGAAGAATTAGGGATAGAAATTGAAGTTGGTAATTTAGTGTTAATGGGCGAAGTGATATTGCCACAACAAAAAAATGACGTGCTACATTGCGTTTTTTCAGCACAATTGGTAGGAGGTATTCCTATACTAAATCCAGCCGAAACCTCCGCTATCGCTGTGGCATGGAAACCGATTGCTTTACTACATACCTTAGCCATGTATCCTAATTTAGGTGTTGATATTCAGCAACTTATATCAGGAAATTTGCAAAATACTTATGTTGGGCGTATCAGCCAGCAATGGTATGCATAATTACTCAATGCGATTACGAATAGCCTCATACTGCTCCAATGATGGGCTTTTTGTTAGCCACGAGCCAGCTACCATGCCTATCAACCCAGCCAGAAGCCCGTACAAAATAGCTGGAAACTCAGTTTCAATATTGTAACAAACCAACCAAACGGTCATGCCGAGTAGCATTGAAACCAAGCAGCCTGTCAGGTTTGCTCGTTTCCAGCGTAAGCCCAAGGTAAGCGGTATAAAAAGTGACACCAAACTCACTGCCGACGACTCTCCTACCAATTCGTAAATATTCTGCCGAAAAGTAGCCATCCAAATACAAATTAGGGTGACTACTACAACAGAGAGGCGAATCACCAAAAGCAACTGTTTGTCTGTTAGTTTTGGAAATATAGGCTTCACCAAGTTTTCGCCAATAACGGCAGCAGGTGCCAAAATTGCCCCACTGGTTGTACTCAAAATCGCTGAAACCAAAGCACCAAAAAACAAAACCTGAATAGCAGGATTGGTATATTGCAACACCATGTTCGGGATAATCATCCGTTGGTCTCCTTGCATGAGTTCGGGGTGTAAGTCTTTGGCTATCAGTGCAATAAAGAGTGGGAGGTCAAGTACATAAAACCAGCAATAACCGATGAACGAACCGCCGTTTTTTCGTTTCGAGATGCCATTACTCGCTGAAAAATATCTTGTTGAGGAATAGACCCCAACCCTACGTTGATCCATGCTGCAAAATACTCTGCCGTACTCAGCGGCGTAAACTCAATCGGTATTGGGCGAAAGAAACCTTTGGGGGTTTGGTCTATTATGTTTTTAACTCCTCCTACTTCTGTTAATAAGATGATGATCAGCACAATAAGTCCAAAAATTAGTAAAATATTGTGCATAAAGTCAGTGATAGAAACCGACCACATCCCACCCATCATGGTATAAATCATTACTAAGGTAGCACTAACGGTAATGCCTATTACCAGGTCAAGTCCTACAATTGCCTTGAGTACTACCCCCATCGCAATCATTTGGGCGGCAATCCACCCAAAGTAAGACGGAATCATCATCACTGCCGACAGGTATTCGGCACTTTTGCCAAAACGAACTCTAAAAAAGTCACAAAATGTAATGATGTTGAGTCGGTAGAAGATGCGAGCATAAAATACACCAACCAAAATCAGGCAAAGCCCTGCTCCAAAAGGTTCCTCAATTACGCCCATTATACCGCCATTGATAAATTCAGCTGGAGCTCCCATCATGGTTTCGGAGCCAAACCATGTGGCAAATGTTACCATCGAAGCCAGCAGTAAGGGCAATCGTCGTCCTGCTAACACAAAATCTTCGGTGTTTTTGACCCGTCGAGAAGCCCACCAACCCACTAATAGGTTGAGAGCCAGATAGCATAGAATAAAAATGAGTAACATGTTCAAAAATGTAGAAGGTGTTATTGCGACAAATATTCAAAATTTTGAAGTTTATCAAAACAATTAGTTTGTATTGTTATCTGTTTTTAGAATAACTTCGTAACTAATTTTTTGCCAAACCCAACCTTTTTGGGGGCAACTGCATCTTAACCTTGAACCAGTGTAAGTTTGAAAGACGAAAAAGCATTAGTTAAAGGTTGTACAAATGGCGATGGATCGGCTTTTGAGGAACTGTATCGCCGCTATGCCTCCAAAATGTTGGTGGTGTGTAATCGGTATGCCCGTGACAAAGACGAAGCCAAAGACCTACTCCAAGATGGATTCATCCGTATTTTTGAGCAGATTCATACCTTTCGAGGCGAGGGTTCGCTCGAAGGCTGGATTCGCCGGATTATGGTCAATATTGCCCTCGAAAATTACCGAAAGCACGCTCGTGAGCGAGAGTTTACTTCGTCTGAACACCTTACCGAAGACGACCATCCGCTGAGTGCGCAAGACATTTTGTCGCAAGTGTCATTCAATGAGTTATTGCAAATAGTACAAGAACTCACGCCTGCTTACCGAATGGTATTCAACTTATATGTGTTTGAAGGGCTAAAGCACCACGAAATTGCCGAAAAACTGGGGATTTCGGAGGGTACGTCGAAGTCTAACTTGGCCGATGCCCGCCGTATTTTGCAGCGGCGTGTCGAGAGCGTGATGTTTAATGTGAGGTGAATGAAGTGGGAGGTAAGAAGTAGGAAGTCAGAAGTAAGAGTGTTCCCGTCTGCACCGCAGGTCTGACGGATAGATTGTGAAGATACTTAACCAAAAATAAAACGGAATGAATTAAACATTTACCGTGAAAAAGACATGAGTGATTTGGATGAAAATGAATTAGATAAGGCCTTCCGAATGGGAATAGAGGGGCAGCACATTGAGCCGCCGCCGTCGGTCTGGAAAGCCGTGCGCTCCACCGCTCTGGAAAGCCAACTGATAAAATACCAAACGGCAAATCTATGGCTCAAAGGCATTACAGGTGTACTCACAGTAATGCTGAGTGGAACTACTTATTTGTGGTATCAAGCGGCAAAGTCGCCCGATGTGGCACCGCAAGTACAGGTAATTACACAAACCAAAACTGATACTGTGTTTGTGCCTCGTACAGATCAAGTTTTTATGACTACTTTGCCGCAGCCACAAGTAAATAAAAACGAACAACAAATTCTTGATAATCAAGTTGTTCGGGCAAATGATGCTATTGCTGAAAACCCGACTTCTACTCAGGCAGAGAAGGAAATATTAACAAACTTACAAGAAAGCTCGACAAAGGAGACAACATTGGTAAAAGAACAAGCCAATACTCCAAAAGCTAACGAAATAGCCAAAGAAAAAACAAATCAAGAATCCGAAAAAATAACGCAAGAATCTTCGGTTGACAATGTAGCTACAAACAGTACTGTTTTGTCAAAAGAAGCAGACAAAATCACTAATGCATCAAGCACAAAGACTAATAAACGGTTGAACAAAACCACATCGTCAGATTTGGTAACCAAAGAACCTACAGGCCGTCAAGCGAATAGAACTTTGACTGCACAACAAGAATTAGCGAAAAGTAGCCAGTCAGCGGCATGGAAGTCCAATAACCAGCAAGAAAAGTCGGCTGTTAATCAACCACTTTTAAGAGACAATTCGTCAATTGAATATAGCAACCCGAATGGCTCAGTATCTGTTGATAATCAGATTATTATAGGTTCAGATGCAAGTCAAGCTGAGTTCAAGCGATTGAGTATTGCTCGCTTGCAAGCCCTACCATATCATTTTGAAATAGAAGCCAGCATTCCCAAAATACGGTATCGGACTTATCAAAAGCCTTCTGTACCGATTCGTTTGCCCAAGCAAGGATTATCGTTATTGGAACGCATTTCGGTTTCAGCTTTTGTTGCACCTGAGTGGAACAACCTTAGCGTGCGGCGCAACGAACCGAGGGCTTTTGATTATGCCAACCAAGTAATCAAAGCGGGTAACATGATTGGACTCCGATTAGGTGTACAACTCTCAGAGCGGTTGTCGGTGGTGACAGGGGTAGAATACAGCAAGTTTGAAGTGGAAGAAAAGGACAAAAAAGTGCTGTTAAAAGCCGAAAACGTAAACGGAAAACCTTGTTTTGTGTACAGAACCGCATTAGGCACAGTACAAATACCCGTACAAGACTTGGGCTACCAACCCAAATACGGCGATCCACTATTGCTCGAAAGTGGAGGGTTTCAAAATACCACTTTTTGGAGAATTCCAGTGGGTGTTCGCTATGACTTTTTAAACACCCGACTAAAAACTGAAAATGCTAAAAAAGCAGTAGGTTTCACGTTCTACGGCCTTAGTAGTATGAATTTGACCGTGCCGAATCAATTCAATGCCTCTGTTGAAATTTTTGTTCCGAACGGCAAAGAAGTAAAAAAAGACCTAAGTAATTTTGAAAATACGCAACCTTCGCTTGGGTTTCAGGCTGCACTTGGCGCAGAAATGGGTTTTGGACGGCACTTCCGAATACTGATGGAACCCGCCTATTTTCATAGTGTGACCAGTATCGTAAAAGATATGCCCATCACGTCGTTGCGAAGTTCGTTTGGGTTAAAATTTGGAGCCAAGTGGCAGTTCAAGTCAAATCGTTAAGAACGCTCAAAACCGCCACCAAGGCTTGTTCGGATACACACTGTCTATCACTACAAGTTCGCCAATGAGAGGCGTGGTAAGTGCCTGTCCTACTTCTTTGGCTTTGTTGAAGACCCGCTCTACTGGTTCGTTCCAGGGGTGAAGTGCCAAAGTGAATTTGCCCCAGTGCACGGGCATAAGTACTTTGGCTCGTAAGTCGAGGCTGGCCTGCACAGTTTCTTCGGGCATCATGTGAATGAGCTTCCAAAGTTGGTTGTACTGACCGGCTTCCAAAATGGCAATATCAAAAGGGCCATATTTGTCGCCAATTTCTTTAAAGTGAGTATCATAGCCAGAGTCGCCCCCTAAATAAAGGTTATGTGTAGTACTTTTAAGTGCAAACGACGACCAAAACGCCTTACCTCGGCTAAACCCACGTCCCGAAAAGTGCCGAGCAGGCAATGCCGTCAGGCTCATGTCGGGGCTAAGTTGGGTGCTTTCGGACCAATCTAACTCAGTAATAGCCGATGACGGCACACCCCAACGTTGGAGGTGAGCCCCCACGCCAAGCGAGGTGTAAAAATGCTTCACTTTCGGAATTAATTTTACAATGGTCTCATAATCAAGGTGGTCGTAGTGGTCGTGGCTCAGAATCAGCGCATCTAATTCAGGAAAATCTTCTGCCGAATATTCGTTAGCACCAGCATAGCTTTTAACCATAAACGAAAGCGGCGACGCACTGCCACTAAAAACGGGATCAAGCAAAATATTTTTGCCGTTAATTTTGAGGAAGTACGACGAATGTCCAAACCATACAATCACAGGTTTATCCGACTCAAGAGTTTTGAGGTTTGTTTTTACAAAAGGTAGTGGTGCACTTGGCTCGGTGTTAGGTTTGTTCCAATAAGCAGCAATCATCTTGAAGGTAGAACCTTGCTCGGCCATCATGGGGGTGTCGGAGAGGTTTTCAAACGTGCCATTTTTGTAGTGAGGCGACCGCTGAATACGAGCCAATTGCTCGCCCGAAGGAATATCTCCAAAGGTTTTTTGTTGCATAAATAAAAACACAGCCGCCACTAAGCAGACAATGACAACAAGGGTAGTTAGCATTATTTTTTTGAATCGGTTCATGTTGGGGTAGCTTTCTGTGGGATAGACGACTGAGAAACCAAAAATATTTTAAAAAAACTTCAAAACCACCCAACCTTTTATTACCTGACTTGCATCTTATCATTGTACACACACATTGTGAACAAACTTCTTGAAAAGACAATATGATAAAACCACTACTCAAGCAGCCTTAACCAAAACGCTTGATTTGAAGTTGGCTTCACTTATTTAGAACAATTAATTACATGAACGCTAAATGTTACGTTGCGGGCTTATGCGCCGCATGGATGGTATCTTTTGTGTCTTTTGGGCAAGAGCAGCCTCAAGCTGATAAGCCAAAAGCACCTGAAAACGAAATGAAAACTTTGTGGAAAGCGCCAAAGTTTCGGTTGAGTGCTATGAAATACATAGGGGTCTATTTTGCCCCAGCGTTTCAGTATGGACAGCTAAATAGCGGATTTAGCCCAATGATAGGGGCTTCGGCTGGGGTATTGTTTAACAAACGATTGGCGGTGGGTGTAGCTGGATATGGCACTGTAAATCAACGGTTTTCAAATACAGAATCACGCTTGAATTATGGCGGAGCTAAGGTTGAATATACCTTTTTGCCAAATAACGTTTTTCATTTTTCAGTCCCCTTATTAGTTGGTGGTGGCTTTGCCAATTCGGGTGACGATATTTTTCCTCAGTTTGGTGGCAGAAACCGACGCAATGGCAGCTCCTTCTTTGTAGTACAACCGGGTATTAACTTGGAAGTCAACCTGTTTCGTTATGTCAAACTCTTTGGCGGGGCAAGTTATCGAGTAGCTGCTGGGGTCGAAAACCGTGGCGATAATACCTACTCAGCGGCTCAACTGAGTGGCTTTAATACCAGTGTTGGTGTAAAAGCAGGCATATTCGACTGGCAATTTCATAAAAAGCCCCCAAGAGTCAAAAAAACGAAGCGTTCAATTAATCAACAATAGTTTCTTTCTCACTTAAACAATCAAAACATCCATGAAAAAACTCCTTTTGGCATCCCTTGGCGGGGTGCTCATGCTCTCCTCTTGTTCAAAAAACAGCGATTTAACACCGCAAGACAGTAGTTCGGTAAGTACATCAAGTGTACCAACAGTAGTGCAAAGTGCGTTAACAACCTCATTTCCAACGGCTTCGCAAACAAGTTGGTCAATAGATTCTCCCGAGGTTTATCAAGCGGTATTCCGTGTGGCTGGTGGGTCAAAAATAGCTGATATTCAAGGAAATGGAAAAATGTTGCGCTCGTTTGAAAAAATTGATGCCGCTACACTTCCTGCCGCCGTAACAGAATACCTTAATGCTAATTATGCTGGCTATACTGTAGAAGTAGCTGGGGTGAAAAAAGACTCAACAGGAGCCGTAACTGGCTACAAGACAGTGATTTTGCAAAATAACACTCGTTATTCGCTCTTGTTTGACGGCACAGGCAAGTTTGTAAAATTAGACACCCACAATGGCAAGCATAAAGGAACACCTGTGGCGCAGGCAGATTTGTTGGCAGCTATCAAAACGTACCTCGACACTAATTACAAAGGCTACACTTTTGTGCAAGCCATGAGTAAATCAACCAATGGAACAGTGACTGGATATTCGGTGGGTATTACATTCGATGGAGTGGACTACTTTGTAAGTTTTGATGCAGCGGGTGTGTTTGTAAATGCCAGAGAAAAAGGCGATGAACCCAAAGATAAAGGCGGGCATGGCAAAGGTAATGCCCCTTGGAACACGCTGACAGATGTAGCCCAAGCAGACTTGCCTGCAGCCATTGGTACATATTTAGACACTACCTACAAAGGTTTTGTGTTTGTAGATGCCAAAGTAGCCAAAGACAGCGCAGGTGTTGTTGTTAAGTACATTGTTCATTTTACGTTGTCGGGCAAGCGCTATCATGCTGAGTTTGACAAAGATGGCAAACTAACTAAGGTACGACCGTAACCAGAAGAGAAGTGTTGAACCTGACCCCAAATATCTTTGGTTGGAAAATACGGGCGGGTTCAACACTACTTTTATTTCCCCAATCTACTATGAAAACATCCTATAACTTTTTGATAATTAGCTTATTTGCATTGTTGATAGGCTTATCTGGTTGCTCTAAAGAAGACGAAGTTGTGCTAGAACCTGCCGACCAAGTAGCAGGCATCTACAACGGACTTACATATTCCGAAGCAGTTGATGGCGTAAGCCAAACCTACGATCTCACCAGCACAGCACTAAAAGACAATGTAACAATAACGCTTACACTTACCAAAGTGACAAGCAGTGTAGTGACAGTAGGGATAAGTATTGCACAGCGTGATAGTAATGGCGTTATGCAAACTACTACCGACTCACTCGAAAACGTGGACTTAGTGCAGTTGAGTACGGGTGATTTTGAATTACGAATAGACGGACAACGGCTGGGACAAGTAGGCAACGGAAGCCTAAGCCTTGAGCAAACATTTCCTGATACAGATAGCCAAGGAAATACCGTAGAAGTGAATGTGAAAATTACAGCAAAAAAGAGTGCCAATTGAATAAATATATACGAAAACCAAGTAGGGCATAATACGAAAGAGGAGGTAGGAGGCGGCAAGCTTGTGTTATGCCCTACTTGGTTTATTTTCAAATACTTACATTTATTTAACTATGCAAGCAGACCTAAAAGCCGAACGATTGAGCCGTAATGAATTCCTGAAAAAGTTGGGGTTTGGCGGAGCGTCTTTGTTGGCGGTGTATTGTGCCTCGCTCGGACTAAGCTCATGTGCCAACGAAAACGATGGTGTTACACCTTCGGGAACGGTAGATTTTACCCTTAATTTAGAGGATTCGGCCAACGCCGCACTCAAAAACAACGGAGGCTATGTAATTAGTAAC
>JBGAVQ010000357.1:0-4985 GCA_044228045.1 Spirosomataceae bacterium | reverse complement strand
TATTTGGCCGGAATATTATGTAAGTAGAATGCCCGTCCGAGGGTATCAATAAGGTGCATATTCGGAATCTTTTTGCCCATAATAATTGCCTCAGTAGCCTTGGCTCGTTGAGCAATGAGACGAATCGTTGAAGTATCCCATAAAGCAGGCTCCCCTACATAATATTTCTTGGCCATGTATTGAAACAAGCCATCAGGCGCAACAGGAGACTCTGGAACTTCGGCTCTACTCATAATTTGCCAAATCAACAATTTACGCATCTCGGTGTTCTTCTTTGACAAGCCAATAATCAAATCAGCTGCTTTGGCAATGGAATCGTCGTGCTGAACAGTAAGGTTGGTAAGATAATTCTTAATTTTTGCCTTCACAAAAGAAGTTCTGAAAGAGCGATCGTCCGATAAGTCGAGATTGTCAAAATAATGACTTCGATAGTAATAAAAAACTTGGTTGGCAGAGTCGGGTTTACCAGCAAGATTTTTCCGGAACGTTTCAGGAATAATAGGCTCTTGGGCACTGGCAATAATTTTAGTAAAGAGAAATTTGGCCTTTTCTTTTAAAAATTTCTCATTGTGTTCATTCATCTCTTTCCCAAAAGACATTATTTTTTGCTTGGTAGCTTCGTCTGGTTTTGCTTTGTATGTAGCCAGTAAGGTTTGGTATTCCTCTTGTTTTTCTCGGTTATATTTTCTGAATTGAAAAAACAACTCATTCTCCTCAGAACCAGTCACTTTGGTCAATTTATCATAATTGAGGGTATCGGTTTCTATTGAAAAAGTTTGGTCGTCAGCTACTACCAATTCAAACAATGCTTTACTCTTAAACGTAATGGCATATTGCCCTTGGCTAAGGGGTTTGTCACCAGCAAAAATCCCTTCACCGTCTTTATTCAAACGGGCAGTGTCTTGAATATAAAAATTTTCGGCATCGCCAAAATAATGCCCTAAATAGCAAGTGGTATCTTTATAGCCTTTAATTTTAACTTTGATTTCGTAGCTTTTTCCTTGTGCCATTACCAGCATAGGCGAAATCAAAAACAACAATAAAAGCAATTTGTAAATGCGTGTTTTCATGGAGAAATTGAATGAAAAATTAAACCTGTAAAAGTAGCGTGTCTTTACTACGAATGCTGTTAATGACTTGTTAATGAGAGATTTGTTAGTCAAAAACAAAAAGTGGCCGACTATTGGACAATCCAATACTCGGCCACCTGTCAGCAGTTGCTGTAAACTGACGATTGCTAAACTGACTTACCGATTTTTTTCTGCTTTTTCGAGCCAAGCACCTACATAGAAAGAGGCCGCCAAAAGCACAAAGTAAAAGCCAAGTACAAACCAGTTGGGCAAAGGAAAATGAAGAAGTATCATATCTATTTTAAGTATTGAGTGTCAATTGCTGAATGTTGCTACAAAAATACATGTCTAATCTGAAATTTTTACACTTTTCTTGTGAAATTCTCGATGGTGAGCATATGTTTTTACAACACACCTTTGGTACTTGGCAAACTATCTAACTCTTTGATGTCTCGTTTGACGGCCATCTTGATGGCTTTGGCAAAGGCTTTAAAAATGGCTTCAATCTTATGGTGCTCGTTGTTACCTTTTACTTTTACATTGAGGTTACATTTAGAGGCATCAGAAAACGATTTGAAGAAGTGATAAAACATTTCTGTAGGCACATCACCCACTTTTTCTCGCTTAAACTTTGCCTTCCAAACCAGCCACGGGCGACCCGAAAAATCAATGGCGACCCGTGCAAGCGCATCGTCCATTGGTATCCAAAAACCATAGCGGCTGATGCCTTTTTTGTCGCCAAGGGCTTTTAAATACGCCTCACCGAGGGCAATGGCGGTGTCTTCTATGGTGTGATGCTCGTCAATATGTAAGTCGCCTTTTACTTGAATAGTCAAATCTGCGCCTGAATGCTTTGCAAGTTGGTCGAGCATGTGGTCATAAAACCCAATACCCGTGTGGATGTTGGACTTGCCCTTACCGTCGAGGTTGAGTTCGATGCGAATCTGCGTTTCTTTGGTATTACGTTCAATGGTCACCTCACGAGTGGGCAGTTTCAAGAACTCATATATTTGATCCCAACTGTTGGTTACGAGTGCCGTAACAGGCTCTAAGTCAGGCGTTGGTGCTTTGACAGGAATATTGGGCGGGTTAAACAAAATACCTTTTGCCCCCAGATTTTTGGCCAAAATCAAATCGGTGAGGCGGTCACCAATGGTAAACGAGTTGGCTAAGTCATACTCGCCTGTTAGGTATTGCCCCAACATACCAATGCCGGGCTTGCGGGTGGGCAGGTTTTCATGCTCAAAGCTACGGTCAATATGCACACTGGCAAAGTGAACACCCTCATTTTCAAAGGCTTTGACCATTAAGTTATGCGCTCCCCAAAAAGTATCTTCGGGAAAAATATCCGTACCGAGGCCATCTTGATTGGTCACCATTACCAATTCATAGTCCAATTCGTCAGCAATTTTACGAAGATTAGAAAGTACTTTTGGCACAAATTCTAACTTCTCAAATGAATCAATCTGGTAATCGGTTTGTGGCTCCAAAATGAGTGTACCGTCACGGTCAATAAAGAGGGCTTTTTTCATCTAAAACAAGAATCAATACAATGAAATAGGAAATCGGGGGCAAGTTACACGTCAAAATTTATCTTACCAAAGTTCCATAGGGTCTTCTACTACCCGCAAGTTTTCATTAAAGGTATCCATCAAGGCCAAATCGTCGGTAGAAAGTTTAAAATCAAAGATATTGAAGTTTTCTTGAAGGCGTTTTAAATTCGCTGATTTAGGAATAGTAGAAATACCATGCTCCAAAAACCACCGTAGCATTACTTGGGCAGGGGTTTTGCCATACTTTGTAGCCAATGCGATGAGCTTAGGGTCGTTGAAGCGTTGTCCACGTACCAACGGTGTATAGGCTTGTAGCTGAATGCGCTGTTGTTGGCAAAGCTGATGTAAGTCTTTCAAGTACAAATACGGACTCAACTCCACTTGATTAACAGCGGGCATTACGCTGGCATAGCCAAACAATTCTTCCAGAAACGGAATCAAATAATTAGCCACGCCGATGGCTCGTACTCGCCCTTGGGCATAAAGTTGCTCAAGGGCCAGCCACGTTTCTTTCCTAAATTGCTTAACTGGCCAATGCACCAAGTACAAGTCCACATAGTCGGTTTGTAGGTTTTTGAGGCTGGTATCAAAAGCCCGCAGGGTGCTGTTAAAGCCCATGTCGGTTTGCCACACTTTGGTAGTCAAAAACAGTTCGTTGCGTGGCAAATTGCAGTCTTTCAAGGCATTACCTATTTCGGTTTCATTCTGATAGATGGTAGCCGTGTCTAACAAACGATAGCCTGTTTCTAAACCCCAATGCACGGTTTGTTCGGCATCTTTTCCATAGACATCGTACAGCCCTAAGCCAAGTAATGGCATTATTACACCATTGTTAAGCGTAGTATTCATATTCTGATGTTTCGATTTTGTCGCAATGTTACTACAATCTGTTGCCGAAAATAAACTAACTAACCGAAAACTCCGAATATCCCCTTATTTTTACTCAGAAAATCAACCTCAAAAACCCTCTACTACCATGGATCAACGCATTATCAACCTTTTTGACGAATACACCCACAAGCCTCTCAGCCGTGAGGAGTTTATGCAACGCCTTGCCAAACTAACGGGTGGTACGGCAGCGGCCATAGCCATTTTACCACTGTTAGAGGTAAATTACGCCAATGCCGCAACGGTAATAGATGATAATCTGTTTACCGAAAACATCACCTACCCAGGCGATGAAACCGAGATGAAAGGCTATTTGGCTCGCCCCAAAGCTGCTGGCAAATACGGTGGCGTGATTGTGATTCATGAAAACCGTGGCCTCAACCCGCACATTCAAGATGTAGCCCGCCGAGTGGCACAAGCGGGGTATTTGGCGGTAGCACCCGATGCGCTGTCGCCATTTGGTGGCACTACCAACGACGAAGCCGCCCGCACACAGTTTGGGCAGTTAGATGCCAAAAAGAACCTCAATAACTTCATCAAAGCCGTTGATTATCTCAAATCTCGCCCCGACTGCAATGGCAAAATAGCCTGCGTAGGCTTTTGCTGGGGTGGGGCTATGGCAAACCAATTGGCAGTAAACGTACCTGACCTCAAAGCCGCCGTGCCCTACTATGGCCGCCAAGCTGATGTAGCTGATGTACCCAAAATAAAAGCCGCCTTGATGTTGCATTATGGTGGTATGGACGAGCGCATCAACGCTGGCATACCTGCCTACGAAGAAGCCCTCAAAAAAGCAGGTGTGGCCTACGAACTCTACGTATATGAAGGTGCACAACACGCCTTCAACAACGACACCGCTCCTACTCGCTACAACGAAGCCGTTGCCAAATTGGCTTGGGAGCGTACACTAAGGCTGTTTGGAGAGAAGTTGAAATAGGAAAACTTATCGCTAATTCCCCATTTTGTGTCATGCAGAATGGGGAATTGGTGTTTTTAGGTTTGGAAGCCTAAGTAATTGAAAAACTGGATGATGCAGAATAAACACTCAATCTATCCATTGTTTGATTTTCGTAAGTTTTCATTTGAAAATTGTTAAAAAACGCCAGTAATCTGCTATAATTTTGTGATGTTAAATTACAAAATTGAAAGCGATGATTACTTTTCCTCGGCAGAGCAGCTTCATAAAAGCAGTACTTCTCCTATTTTGTTTAGTAGCCTTCCAAATGTCATTTGCCCAGAAAGATAGTACGCAACAAAATCTGACTTTCAACGGGGCTATCAACGTAACCAACAACGGTTTTTCTAATATTCCTTCGTTTTCGTTGGGTAAACCTGCTATCATTATTAACATGACCGTAGGTGGCCAAAGAATGAGTTTTGAGCCAGAGCTGCGCTTTTCTTTTGAAGGTAAGCCTTGGTCGTTTTTATTTTGGCTGAGGCACAAGCTAATTCTCAGGCCCAAATACCAAATGAC
>JBGAVQ010000356.1:0-5009 GCA_044228045.1 Spirosomataceae bacterium | reverse complement strand
ACCAATAGCCACCTTTGTTGTCATTGGCCATCGGACAAAAATCATAGTAAACGGGGCTGCTTGGTTTCATGGTTTTGGCTGCGGCATAAACAGCATTAGTTAATGAGCCAAGCTGTGCTCGCTGGGTATCAATACTTGATGCTTTGGTAATGGCATCTGCGGCTTTGAGCGCATCAGCTCCTACCATTTTACCTGCCTTTTTTAGAGCAACCGATAATGTTTTGGCTTCGGAAGCAGCAGCTTTGGCATCAGAAGCTACCAAAGCATTCTTGACTTTAAAATAAGCTGTCAGTACGGGAGTAACACCCATTGCTGCCATATTGTGTCCTTCGTGTTGGGCAAATGTTACACTCGAAATCAAAAGAGCAAATGCGAAAACGATTGTTTTTTTCATTGTGTTTGAATTGTTTGATGGTAAAAAATAATAGATTGAAAGTGAAAGAGTTAACATACAGTTTTTGCAATTTTGTCCATGATACGGTGGCTGTCACCAAACCGACAAAGCGCATCGCAGTTTTTTCTAAGTTCAGAGAACAAAATGTATTTGATAGGAACGTTGTTGCTTTTGACGGATGGGCGGGCCAATTGCAGACATACATCTTTCTCTCGATGATCTGGTACGACTAAATAAAACGTTTCGTCACCGTCGGCTATGCTATACGACAAATCGCTCAGACGTAGAATGCCAGAATAGATAGAGGTACTTTTTTCTACCTCGAACGCTGCCAGTACATTGTCGGTGTCTTTCTCAAACCAAAGCACATCAATCAATCGAATGGTGTTGCGGGTTTCGATATCACACTTAATGGATGGGAAAACGGCTTGGCATAAGAATGAAAACTTGTGTCCATCGTAACTTCTTGATTGGTCGTTTGTGGCAGGAAAAGCATCATAACCCAATGCTTGACCGATTTTAAGCAAATGGTACTGCATTTCGGTGTGCAGGTTATCGTCCTGACGCTCGGTTTGGACTTCACGATGGCGTTTTTCAATGAGTTTTTCCAACTTCTGTCGTTCTTCGGCAGAAAGGTATTCGTCGTTGCCCAGTATCATTTTTTGTGTACCAATTTCAAAAAGCAATCCAGCCAAAGCTCCCAAGTCAGACGAAAGTTCATTTCGGTATTCTTGGTTGGTTTTGAGCATCACCTCTCGCATTTTCAGAAACTCGGACCACGAACCCAATTTTTTCTTGTCTTTAAACAAGTAATTAAAGCCGTTTAGAATAGCCGTATTGAACGGCGGAATAAACGTGGGATGAAGGAAATACAGAATATTAGCCACAGAAGGCCCCAAACCTTTGATTTTGAGTTCATCTAAGCGAATGATTTCTCGAAGCAGCTGTTCTTCTTTGGTGGCATTGAGGCAGTTTTCCAGAAATTGCCCAAAGGCTTTTTTGTGGTCTTGATTTTCGTAAATGTCTGGTATTCTGAGCTTGGGTTTCCAATAAAATGGGTGTGAAGCCCCCTCAAAAACCTGTTTTTGTTCAGTAATGCAGTTCAATACAAATTCGAGCGAAGACCCTCTGAAATCATTAGGAAACTTGCCTTGCTTGATGTCGGCCACGATTTGCTGTACACCTCGCCGAATAGAACGAAAGGCTTTCAGACGTTCTTCGTTGTTGATGAACCATGTGTTATACACCGATTCTTGATCGGACTTGTATTGGTTGATGATATGGCTCAGGTTGGTGTTCATCAGCAACAAGTTTGGTTTTGTTGAATAGGTGGACAAGGTGTATCGCCATAACTGCAATAAACACAACAATCGCCATTTTTGGGCTTCAAAATAGTTTTACACTTCTCACATTCATAAAAGAATTGACAAGCATCTGTGGGCATAGTTTCTGTTTTTTGATGACCACAGTTTGGGCAAGTTACTTCGGATTGTAAAATGATAGCTGCCATCATAGGTTCATTTCTTAGCTCTAAATAGTTCTAATGTTCCAAATGCAGTGCGGTATTTTTTCAACACTTTGGCACTTAAAAAACCAGCTTCGAGTAGGTAAGAAGGCATCAAACCTGCTACATTGTCACGGGTGGTTTTGAAACCGTCTAACAATTGCACACCATAAAATAACCCTCTCATTAGGCTGTTTTCGGCTTTTCCCCAATCTGCTATAAATAGCTCACCATCGAATTTCAATACTCGTTTGATGTCTTGTAAGGCTTTTGCTTTCTGAATGGGGGTGAGGTGATGAAATACTAAGCTCGAAATCACTCGGTCAAATGTTTCATCGGGATAAGGTAGTTTCATGCCGTCATATTGATCAAGGCGAATAGGATATGGGAAATTTCGTAATTTATGCTGGGCAATTGCCAGTACTTCTGCATCTACATCCACACCTGTGACAAATGCCGAAGGGTGTTTTGATTTAGTCATCATCGAAAGCGTAGCTGTTCCACAGCCAAAGTCAAGGACATGGAATTCTGTTTCGATACCTGCTTCTCGGATTAGGTCATTTTTAAACTGCTTTTCGGGCATTGTCCATTGAATCAACGGGTCATATACTTTCGTCAACCAGTTGAATCGTAGGGCAGGGATGTAGGTGGTGTCGCTCATAGAAACAATCGGTTTTAGTGTTTATGCTCCATTGGCTCCACCGTGCATTTTATTCATATCGGCAATAAACGCCTCAGCGATTTTGGCAGCAGCTTCGTTTTTATCAGCCCGAGCTACTTCTGCCGATTTTTTTGCGGATTCTATGGCCTCGCTGTGTTTGCCAGCTTTCATCTGGATTCGGGCTTGGGTCAATAAAAAATTAGCTTTGGCTTCTTGCGCCGTGGTTTGCTGAATCCATGTCAATGCCTGATTTATGTCCTTATCATTTTCATAGTAATAGTTAGCCGCTTGAAATAAGAGCATAGGGCGAGTGCCTTTTTCATCTACAATTTTCTTCTTGATGTCGGCCATGATTTTCTCATCGGCAGTCGTCTGAATCGGAATTTTCACCGAAGTATTTTCCCAAGTCAAATACAGGTTGGCGTTGTTTTTAACAATATCCTGTATTTCAATTGTAAAGGCTTCATAAAAACGATTCGTTGTTTCAGGTTTTGCTTTGAATCGTACCAAATCTTTTGCTTGGTCGTACCCACCTGTACCGTGCATGGTCGTATCACGATTCAGTACAATTGTCCATTCATCCGCAGCGGGGATTGAGAAAAGCGAGTAGTTTCCTGCGGGTACTTTTTGGCCACCCATAGTAAGGTCTTCACTAAATTTAATGGTTGAACAATCGCCTGCACCTGTTCGCCAGAGTTCGCCGTTATAGGGGACTAAACCGCCCATGATTTTGCGCCCACGAGCCAAAGGACGTTCGTATTTGACTGTAATTCGAGAAAACCCCACCTGTTGAGTAAAATGTGCTTCGGGGCTGGCTGGGGGAAAGTTTAATTGGGCATTCGCCGAAAGGCTTGCTGCTAAAAGTGCGAGAATAAGTGGTTTTTTCATTGGGTCAAGTTGTTTACAAAAGTTACTATTAGACTTTTTTCGTTTGAGGTAAGTATGGCATTCTGGTGAATCATGGTATAAGATGGCAGAGGCATTTTGTTTTGCTCTATTTGTTTTGCGATAGATTTCAACTTACTGACTTGTTTTCTTTGAGAGTAAGTCCCAAACTCACTGAAATTCAAATTCTTTTTGCCCTCGCTGATGTGCTTGTTTATTAGCCAACCCATCGGTTGTATGGATGAATACCACGGATATTCGGTGTTGTTGCTATGGCAATCATAGCAAGATCTTCTAAGAACACTACCTATTTGAGTTGGTACTTCATAGGTTTTAATAAAATCGGTAGCCATGACACGATTATCATTATTGGAGTCAGGTCGTATGAACTGTATGCCTACCAAAATGATAAATAGCCCTACTACTATTTTCTTAGAAGTCTTCACGTGTGTGGCTACTTTATTTCTTCTTGCACCTTTCCACAAGACGACATCAATTTACCCATGTAAGGATTTTTGATTTCTTTGGTTTCGCTTAACCAAAACGCCCCGTTTTTGTTATTGTACATGGGGCAATAGTCCTTATAGAGTGGCTTTTCGCTTCCGAAGGCCTTTACCAAATCGTATATATCCCCACTCAGCATCTCAAAATGTTCTCGTTGGTGGTCTATATCTTTGGCATTTTCGGCAATGTGTTCGACGTTCTCTCTGGCATCTTCTTTTACGGCATCATATACTTTCTTTTGATTAGCCGTGAATCCCGATTCATCTAAACCGCTCATCGTGGCCATCATTGCATTTGCAGCTGATTCTGCATCAATGGCATTGTCGTTTGCCAGTGCATTTTTTAAATCCAAATAGCCAGCAACGAATTTTTGTACAGATGCTTTTTCGTCTGTTGTGGTTTCGGGTGTGGTCGCTGCAATAGTTTCATTAGCAACTTCTTTTTGTTCTTTCGTTTGGTTGTTGCAAGAGGATAATAAAGCCACACTGATTAAGGAGAGTGCGATTAGGGTTTTCATTTTTGTAGGTTTTGTGCCATCCTAAAATAGAAGTGTATTTTAGGATGGCGGGTTGAAGTCAGTTGAATACAAAAAAATTAGTGTTTCATGTGGCTGCCATCGGCTTTCTTACCCATACCATTTTGAAAACAGTGGAGCGCACAGGCAACACCTTTTAAGCTATCGTGTACGTTTTCCCTTGGCATCTACAATGTCGCAAGTTTCGTCGGGATTATCCTTGATGGTAAATTCTAACTCTCCCTTGGCATTGTAATAGCTTTTTCCATCCTTTCCCATTCTGCCCATTTTTTTGTTGGTCTTTGCATCTATCAAATTACCTTCACCATCCACAAAAGCAATTTTGTGGCCGTCATGGTCTTTGATGATTTGGTCTTTGGTTACCAAACCCACACTGGTGCCTTTGCTGTCCACCACCTTACCATCTTTGCCGATGCTAAAAGGATGTTTGTAATCAGATTGGGCAAAGGCAAATGTTGATACAATAGATAATAGGGCGATAAAAGCCCCGATTCGGAATAATTGGTTTGTTTTCATTTTGATTGAA
>JBGAVQ010000017.1:0-36778 GCA_044228045.1 Spirosomataceae bacterium | reverse complement strand
TTGCGAATAGCGAAAGGCATCGCCCGCATACTGAGCAATGGTTTGTGAGGCAACCATACAAAAGATGCCTACAACAAGATATTTATTGATTTTCATCGTCGTAGAATGAATAGAGTTGGTAAAGTAAGGTTTTACAATCCTTACTGCATATATAACACAAAACCCCGAAAAATGTCGGGGTTTTGCCGTTAAATTATGTTAAAAGCGATGATTTTTTATCTTGGTCCACGTGAACGACTGGCACCACTGTCACTTCCACTGCTGCTGCTGCCTGTGCTACCACGACTTCCTGAATTGGAATTATTTGAAGAATTAGAATTGCTCCAATTTGAATTAGAACTCGAATTCTGATTTGACCAACTATTACGGCTTCCGCTATCGTTGTAGTTATTGTTGGTACGTTGGCGGCTATAGCTATCTGAGTTGCTTGGTTGGGTATATTCATACGAACCTCTATTACTCCGAGGGCGTGCATAGTACCCATCACTGGCACTATTATTTACAGCACCACTTGAGCTGGGCTTGTAGGTATCACGAGGCATATTATTAAAGTCACTATTGTAACCTTGCCGACCACCAGGTTGGGTGGTGTATCGGGCCGAGTTATCAAAACGGTCATTGCTACGTGCATCGGCACGTTGATAGCGTGGACCATAGGTGCGGCCACTATAATAATCGTTAGGGCGATTGTTGTTATTGATAACTACATAGGTATTACCACCCCAACCGCCGCCATAGCCATAGTTATTAAACCCACCAAAGCTTCCAAACCCGCCATACCCCCAAGAATTCCAAGAGTTCCAAGAATTAAATCCGAATGGATTATATGCGTAAGACGAGTAAAATGGATCAGACCACGAATTCCATGAAGACCAAGTATTCCAACCGTTATAGCTGTATGGATTGTATCCATAGCCAAAAGGACTATACCCAAAAGAACTCATCCCATAGTAGGGGCTGTACATCGGGATCATTCCAAAAGAGGAACCTATACCAAAGTTAATACCTGGCGACCAAAAGCGATTCCATGAATTACCCATGGCTGAATTCCAACCATTTGTAAAACCATTGCTATATGCCGAGCCACCATATTGATAAAAATTACGAGCGCTCAAATAATCTTGGTTATAATAGTCATCGTTATAGTTCTGATTAGATGAACCACTGCCTTTAGAGTAATATTCAGGATTACGCTGAACATCATCGTATTGGCTTTGTTGCTGACTATTGTATTCACGAGATTTTGTTCCAGCAAAAGCATTTAGTTCATCAGCCGAGGCATATAAGTCATCATATACTTCTTTTGACGAAGTTGCTACTTGACTTGATTGACAACCCCAAAGTCCCATCAAGGCAACAGCCGATAGGGTTAATAAGGCGCTATATCGTTTCATATTTTTCCTATTTTAGAGTTTAACTTCTGGCATTCCCACACTTACTTATTCATGAAACGTAAATTAGCGAGGAATCGTTACAAACTTAGCATAAAAACCTATCTTTGCAAGCATTTTTAACATTTTTAACAGTTTATACTGTTATCAGTAGTAGTCATACAGCTCTGATTTGGGTCGTTTTACGACTACAACATTAACTATTAACAATTAACTCATGGGTAAGGGAATTACGAGCAGAAGTGAAAATTATTCTGAATGGTACAATGAGATAGTACATCGGGCTGACTTAGCAGAAAACTCCGCCGTGAGAGGCTGCATGGTCATAAAGCCTTATGGTTTTTCGATTTGGGAAAAAATGCAACGTGCCTTAGACGATATGTTTAAAGACACCGGACACATCAATGCTTATTTCCCTTTATTTATCCCAAAATCTTTTTTGAGCAAAGAAGCAAGTCACGTAGAAGGCTTTGCCAAAGAGTGCGCTGTGGTAACGCACTACCGCCTCAAAAATGCACCAGATGGCAGTGGCGTTATTGTAGATCCTGATGCCAAGTTAGAAGAAGAATTGATTGTGCGCCCTACCTCCGAAACCATCATTTGGAGTAGTTATCGTAACTGGATCCAGTCGTATCGTGACTTACCCTTGCTCATTAACCAATGGGCTAACGTAGTTCGGTGGGAAATGCGTACCCGTTTGTTTCTACGCACGGCTGAGTTTTTGTGGCAAGAAGGCCATACCGCACATGCTTCCTCTGACGAAGCCATGGCAGAAGCAAGGCAAATGTTAGAGGTTTACGCCACCTTTGCCGAAGAATGGATGGCTATGCCTGTATTCAAAGGCATCAAAACACCAAACGAACGTTTTGCTGGTGCTGATGAAACCTTTTGTATTGAAGCAATGATGCAAGACGGCAAGGCGCTGCAAGCGGGTACTTCTCATTTTTTGGGACAAAATTTTGCCAAAGCCTTTGACGTAAAGTTTCAGACCAAAACAGGTGGACTCGATTACGTGTGGGGAACTTCGTGGGGGTCGAGTACCCGCCTTATGGGTGCACTTATCATGTCACATTCTGACGATAGTGGCTTGGTTCTTCCACCAAAATTAGCTCCAATTCAGGTAGTTATTGTACCAATATATCGCACCGAAGAGCAATTGGCGGCTATTACAGAGAAGGTTTCTGTTTTGATGAAAGAACTAAAATCGCTTGGCATAAGGGTCAAATAT
Source organism: Spirosomataceae bacterium (assembly GCA_044228045.1). Classification (GTDB taxonomy): domain Bacteria; phylum Bacteroidota; class Bacteroidia; order Cytophagales; family Spirosomataceae; genus JAXLVB01. The sequence continues at coordinate 34,159 of JBGAVQ010000017.1, read as the reverse complement.
GACTCATCTGACCAAGAAAAACCCGGTTGGAAATTTGCCGAATACGAACTAAAAGGCGTTCCTGTTCGCTTGGCCATTGGTGGACGTGACCTCGAAAACGGAACTACCGAAATTGCTCGCAGAGACACCAAAACCAAAGAAACTGTTCCGTTTGAAGGTCTTGCTCAGCGAATCAGCTTGTTATTAGATGACATACAGGCCAACATTTTCCAAAAAGCCTTGGCATTCAGAGAAGCTAACACTTTCCGATTGGACACTTGGGAGCAATTTACTGAACAAATTGAGAAAGGTGGCTTCATTTTGGCTCATTGGGACGGAAGTTCTGAAACAGAAGAAAAAATTAAAGAAGAAACCAAGGCAACCATTCGTTGTATTCCAGTTGATGCGCCACTCGAAGATGGCATTTGTATTTATTCGGGACAACCCTCAACCCGACGAGTTATTTTTGCGAGGGCTTATTAACCCAACACACAACTAAACAACATAAAACCATGTCAATTGCAAAATCAGGCGACAATGTACAAGTACACTATACAGGCCGACTCACGAACGGTTCTGTGTTTGACAGCTCTTTAGAGCGTGAACCATTAGCATTTCCATTAGGACAGGGCATGGTGATTAAGGGTTTCGACGATGGCGTTACAGGTATGACCGTTGGCGAAAAAAAGACCATTACCATCCCCGTGGATGAAGCCTACGGCCCACTGGATGAAAACCTGGTTTTTATGTTTGAGCGAACTCAGTTTCCGCCAGATATTCCCATCGAAATTGGGGTTGAACTTAATATGCACCACGGCAACGAAACCATCAGTGTGACCATTGTTGAAACAAACGAAACACACGTTATTCTGAATGGGAATCACCCTTTGGCAGGCGAAGAACTAATTTTTGACCTTGAATTAGTTTCAATAGGATAAGTGTCAATGTTTTTTAACAAGCCAGTCTTTTAGTAGATTTTTTATTAGCTGCTTTTCAGCTTGGCTAAGGCTGACATAACATCTCCTCGGTCTGAGTCACACAGAACGCCACTTACGACGTTCTGTGTGACTCAGACCGAGGCAAATGAACACATATTTAGCCAATATTATAAAGCAAAAGTGCGTTAAACTTCGGATACAACTTTGCCCCATGAATTCCTTCAATTTCAAGAAATTACTACCTCATCTCATCGCAATTATTGGTTTTATTGTGATAGCGGGCCTTTATGCCTCTCCTGTATGGCAAGGCAAACGCTTGGCCCAGCACGACTCGGTATTTGCCAAAGCCGCCGCACAAGAGGCAAAAACATACCATGAACAAACAGGCGAGTGGTCATCTTGGACCAATTCGATGTTTGGTGGTATGCCTGCTTACCTTATTGCAACAGACTATCCGACCAGTATTTCGACCAAAATCGGGCAATATTTCGGTTCGTGGCTTCCAGAACCCGTCAATATCCTCTTTTTATTGATGCTGGGAGCTTATATTTTGTTGATGGTTATGGGAGCTAATAATTGGTTGGCTTCATTGGGCGCAATTGCCTATGCGTTTGGTTCGTACAATCTTTTATTTATAGAGGCAGGACATATTTCTAAAATGCTTGCACTTGGGTATGCACCGGGTATTTTGGCGGGGGTAATGTTGACCCTGCGAGGTAAAACTTGGCTTGGTGCTGCGTTAACTGCTTTGTTTTTGAGCCTTAATCTCTATGGAAACCACGTACAGGTTTCGTATTATATTTTCTTGGCTATTGGTATTTATGCGCTCATCGAAGGTATTGTAATGATTCGGGAAGGCAAAATCAAACAATTTGCCACAGCAGGAAGTATGCTACTTGTGGCTGCGCTAATTGCCGTAGGTACACACACCACTCGTCTTTGGACAACGCTTGAATATTCCAAAGAATCAAACCGAGGCAAATCAGAGCTTACACCACCTAAAAAAACCACAGAAACTGCCAATGCAGACAAAGAGTATGCTTTCAGTTATAGCTATGGGGTAGTAGAAACGCTCACACTGTTGATTCCGAACATCTATGGTGGAATGTCGCAAGGGGGACTTTCGACAAAGTCAGAGATTTATAAAAACATGACAAACCAAGGGCTGGATGGTGCAGCCGTGAAGCAATTTGTGGAGAAAATGGCCCCTGTTTATTGGGGAGATTTGCCCATTGCAGGTGGTCCTGCTTATGCTGGTGCCATTATTTGCTTTTTGTTTGTATTGGGTTGTTTTGTTATGAAAAATCGCTTGAAATGGTGGTTATTGGGTACTACAATTTTCTTCATTTTTATTGCATGGGGTAAAAACTTTGAGCTATTCAACTACTTGATGTTCGACTATTTTCCCTATTTCAGTAAGTTCAGAGCGGCTACCATGATTTTCTCGGTTGTGCAATTGCTCATGTCCATCACATCTGTATTGGTGCTCAAAACCATTATTGACGAAAACCTCACTTTTGCAGCTTTAAAACGTCCTCTACTATACAGTTTGGCGGCTACTGCTGGCATTGCGCTTGTATTAGCGGTAATTCCAGGATTATTCTTGGAGTTTAGGGCAGCAACCGACGTGCAATATTTAGGTCAAATTGTTGGAGATGAGGCTTTTGGAAGACAATTAGTGACGAGTTTGTCTGAAGACCGCAAGCAACTTTTACGAGTAGATGCTTTTCGTTCATTAGTATTGATTTTGTTGGCAGCAGGCTTATTGTGGGCCTTAGTTACCAAAAAGCTCTCTCCTAAGGTCTTTTATCCACTTATCACTTTGTTGGTTTTATTTGATTTGTTTGCGGTGGACAAACGCTACCTTAACAACGACGACTTTTTAACAAAATCAGCAGTAGAGCAAAACTTTGCTCCTACTGCTGCGGACCAGCAAATCTTGCAAGATAAGTCGTTGAGTTACCGTGTTTTAGACCTTAGCTCTGATCCATTTAGTGATTCAAAACCATCTTATTTTCACAAATCTATTGGTGGGTATCATGGAGCTAAAATGCTGCGTTATCAAGAATTAGTTCAAAATCAAATAGCCAAAAACAACATCAGTGTATTAAATATGCTGAATACCAAATACTTGATTCAGCCTTCAAAGTCAGGTGAGCCTATGGCCGCCCCTAACCCCGAAGCCGCAGGTAACGCATGGTTTGTAAAAGAAGTAAAAATAGTGGCTAATGCCGACGAAGAACTGAAAGCATTAGATAAGTTTGATCCTAAGCAAACGGCTTTTGTAGATAAACGCTTTGCTGATCAGGTTCAAAACCTAACTATTGTCTTTGATTCTACCAATTATATCCGCCTTACTGACTACAAACCCAATGCCCTCACTTATGAGACCAGCAATCAAGCCAAACAAGTGGCGGTTTTCTCCGAAATTTATTACAAAGGAAACCAAGATTGGAAGTCTTATATTGATGGTGTAGAAGCCCCGCATTTCAGAGCCGACTATGTATTGAGAGCTATGGTAGTGCCACCCGGAAAACACAAAATTGAATTCAAGTTTGACCCACCAGCTGTAAAAACCGGCCATACCATTGACTTAATAGCTTCCATATTATTGGTGCTGTTTATTGGGTTGGCAGTATTTTTTGAGACTAAGAAAAAATGAGAACCAGGGTTAAAATCTGTTGCATCAGTTCCATCCACGAGGCACAAACTGCCATCAAACATGGAGCAGATGCACTTGGTTTGGTTGGGCCAATGCCAAGTGGCCCAGGTGTACTAACTGACGAGTTGATTGCTCAAATTGTGCCTATTGTGCCACCTCCTATTGCAACGTTTTTGCTAACAAGTGAAACCGACGCTGAAGCTATAATTACACACCATCAGCGTGTTTACACCAATACAATTCAGATAGTAGATGCCTTATCATCAGGCACTTACAGGCAAATAAGAGCAGCTTTGCCAAATGTAAGATTGGTGCAAGTGCTCCATGTGTTAGGCGAACAAACCATTGACGAAGCTATTGAAGTAGCCGAACAAGTAGATGCCATCTTGCTTGATAGTGGTAATCCTAATTTAGCCATCAAAGAACTTGGAGGTACGGGCAGAACACACAATTGGCAGGTTAGCAAACGATTGGTAGAGGCTGTGAATATTCCAGTTTTCTTGGCAGGAGGCATCAAAGCAGAAAATGTGCGTGAAGCCATCGAAACAGTGCAGCCTTTTGGCTTAGACTTGTGCAGTAGTGTGCGTACCAATGGAAAGTTAGACGATAGGAAGTTAGAGGCGTTTTTTGAGGCGGTTTACAAGGTCTCTTAAACAGCTTATACTCTACCAATATTTCCCTTTCCTCTTTATCGAAAACAACACCCCTCTCCACAAAATACGGACATGGTTCCAAATCGTAAGTGGTAGCCCAAAATGCCTTCTCAAAATCACAAATCTGTCCCAGAGGGATTTTCGTAGGTTTTTTACTGAAAAACCTCCCGTAAGGTATTTCGCCAAAGGTGGCTCAATCATAATAGCCTTACTGCCAGCCTTTAAACACTTAATTTCCCAGTCTATATCAGCACTATAATGGTGGTCTAAGTCATAAAACGGTGTGATAGATTTACGGACAACAAATGCTTGATGGCAAACAACCATGCCTAATTGCATATTTTTCCAACTTAATGGATTAGGCAAACGATGTGGCGTTACTTCGCTTCGTAAGCCTACCGACGAGCCATCGTCTTTCACAAAAAGTGCATCGCTATAATACACATCTGCTGGCTCAATGCTCATTTTTTTTAGCAAACGTTCCACAGCTCTATTGTCATGGAGTTCATCGCCTGCATTCATAAACCAAACGTACTCACCTTGTGCCAGAGCAAGCCCTTTATTCATGGCATCATAAATCCCTTTGTCGGGTTCAGAAACGCAACGGGTTACAATACGATTATACTTTTTTACCAAGTCCAAGGTGGCATCTCTTGATCCCCCATCAATAATTAAATACTCAAAATCATGCACAGTTTGGTTGGCCACACTCTGAAAGGTGCGTTCCAACACCTGCTCGGCTTGGTAAGTGATGGTGATAATGCTTAATCGAATGCTCACGATAACAAATCTTGATAAACTGACATATAGCGGTTGGCTATGACTTTTTCTGAAAAATTTTGTTCTACAAACATGGCAGCATTTCTACTAAGGTTCTCATAATCAGACTTAAATAACACCCAGTTGATTCCTTCTACCAATTCCTCTACCGAGTGCTGTGTAGCAATAAATCCCGTTGATTGATGCCTCACCATTTCGGGAATCCCACCTGTTTGAAAACCCACAACTGGCGTGCCACACGCTAAGGATTCCATGACGGTATTTGGCAAATTATCCTCCAAAGAAGGCATCACAAACACCGATGCCGCCTGATAAGCCTGCACAATTTTATTTATATCTGTTAAACTTCCTAAATGATGCACTTTGGTAGGAAAGTCCTGAAAATCTGACACTTGGCTTTTCCCAAAAGTAACAATTTCGACTGCGTTTGGATTCTCTAATCTTTGGATTGCCTCTCTAAAATACCAAAATCCTTTGCGCTCATCTTGCACGTTTTGAGCCGCAAACAAAATCAGGGGTTTGTCAGTTGGCAAACCCAATGCTTCACGGGCTTCTTTTTTATCATCAGCCTTAAAAACCTGTGTATCAATTGGATTTGGAATTGAAATTACAATTTTATCTTTAAACAATGCACTTTGGCGTGCTTGATGAGCAAGCCATTGGCTACAGGCGACAATGGTTAAAGGGATGTCCTTGAATATCTCTTTCTTATGTAACCAAACTCGATGTGATAAATCGTTGGGTGCAGGCCTATGTAAAAACGGGCAGTTGCCACAACACACTCGATAGCCCAGACAATCGCCAGCGTAATGACATCCGCCTGTAAAAGCCCACATATCGTGCAAAGTCCAAACAATAGGCTTTCCTAAACTTACTATTTTTTGGAGAGAGTCCAGCGAAAGAAAACCAAAATTGACCCAATGCAAATGCAGTACATCGGCTTCTTGAACCAATGAATGTTTTGAAATATCAACGCCAATGTTGGTAGGAGAAAAAGCAAATCGAACGGCTTTTCCTCGTTCATTTCGTAGAAACATGGCCCTCTCTACCGCAAACCTTGCCAAAGCAAACTTCTGATTACCAAAGGCTTGTACACCAACTTGTTTGCCAATTTGTTGATGAACCAACATTCGAGCATCTACTCCATTAAGTTGGAGCGAGTTGAGCAAGCGGGAGGCCGCTACACCTGCACCGCCGTAGGTATCGTAGGTGGACAGAAGGGTAACTTTCAAGCGTTTGTAGTTTTGTTAGCAAAAATATTCAACTGCAAGTCCATCGTTTGGTTGTCTTTGTAAGTACGGTTCACAAACGGAGCAGTTCGATGTTGGTTGGTGTCCACATAATATCGAAAACCTTTGTCTGTCAAAATGGTCAGTAATTCACCCAAATGTTGTGGTTCGCCCAAATAGGCATGATACTCCACAAACAAATGTTGAATGTGGCTAATTACCTCTCGACAGTCAGGAATCACGGCAGTTTCGGCACCCTCAATATCCATTTTTAAGAAATCAATTTTCGGATACTTAGGCAACACTTCTGATAAACGAATTGAAGGGATTTCTTGTGTTTTACCTCCTGCTGAAACTGAGCCTCCGTCTGCTCCTTCCGAAACAAAACTTACACCTTGATTATGTATCCAAACAGCTTTTTCGATCACTTCAACTCCTGTTATTCCATTGTTTTTGAGGTTCTTATGTAAGTATTGGGCAATCTGAGGGTCAGCTTCAAAAGCGGTAATTTGAGCGTTGGGGAAACGTTTTTTGAAATATAAAATACTCAATCCAACATTAGAGCCACAGTCTAAAATAACAGGTTTCTCATTGGTTGAATCAAAGCGATAAGATTCGTCCACAAAAATTTCTTTGAACTGCCAGCAAAATGAGAACACATCGGGTACGTCGAAGGTATAGTTCAAAAAACGAACTGTGGTTGGCTGATAACGAGGTGTATCAGCATATTTTCTGAACAATTGTAGCATGGCTCGCCCCATCGGTGAACGAAGCGCATGGTAAGGTTCTTTTAATAAATAGCGAAGCCAGTACATGATAATATGAGTGAGAAACAAGTAGTAAGTCGTGTGATTATGTATCAGTTGAATTGTCCGTATTCACTTGTTCTGCTCTATTCTTGGTGTTTTTCAGGGATTTGTAATGTGTTTTTTGACGTTTTTTCTTCAAGCGACGAGTAGATTCTTCCATTTCAGTAATAGGATAATTTATCAAATCTCTAATAACTACCGAGGCACACACACCGCCAAATGCCGCTGGCAAGTATGAGATAGTGCCATAAGCCGAGCGTTTAAAATTACTCCCGTCGGTTCGCATAAGTGATTCTTTCATTACCTTTTCGTCAGAATAAACGGCCTTGATGCCATGCGTGATGCCGTATTTTTTGAGTCGCTTTCGTACATATTGCGCCAGTGTACATTCACGGGTATCAAACAAATCAGCTACTTGCACTTTGGTAGGGTCTAACTTGCCCCCAGCTCCCATCGAACTCACAATGCGATAGCCTTTTCGGTAGGCTTCCGACAGTAAGGTAAGCTTGGGCGTAATGCTATCAATGCAGTCCATCACGTAGTCATAAGGCTGGTTCAAGAGGTTTTCTCGAACTTCTTCTGGGCGCATGAACTCCCTGATTACGTGCAATTTAAGCTCTGGATTGATGGCTTGGAGGCGTTCGGCCATGATGTCTGCTTTGGATAGCCCATGCGTGGTTGCTAATGCCGGCAACTGACGATTTCGGTTCGAGGGATCTACCACATCGCCATCCACAATGGTCATTTCGCCTACACCTGCCCGAACAATAAATTCAGCCGCAAATGAGCCTACACCACCCAAACCAACTATGAGCACGTGGGAGCTCGAAAGCTGATTGAGTTTTTCTTCGCCAATCAAAAGTGTTGTTCTCGAAAGCCAACTGGGAGTGTTCAATGATAGAGTGAGTGATAGAATGTTTGAATAATTTGTTTAATAGACTGTTATTAGCTGAGTTAATTTACGTTTTTGCTCGCAAAATAATCAGAATTGCACCCAGACAATTTCTCAATATCCATTGGGGCAATATCCATTGGGGGTGTCTTTCAGTGATTTCTGTGAGAGAAAAAATCAAACTTGCGTAACTGTGTACTGAATATTAGTCATAAAAATAGCTTCAAAATTTCGATAACACTGCTGTTTAAGGTCATCCATCGAAACATTTAACTGGCTTGAAGCCGCTGCAAAGATAGTCGAAATTGAAATAGCACGGTCATCTGTTTCGAGGAACAGTTGTTCAGATGGCATTTGTTTGAGTACCTTACAAGCATTAGAAATGGGGACTGAGCAAGGCTGCCCCAAACGAAAGATAAAACCCATTTTGGAGGAGTTGTCTTGCAATGGTCAGGTTATTGTTGTATCCATGAACAATCATAGGAATACTAATTTTTAGCCTTTTTTTGAGCGAAATCAATTCAGGAAAAGCCTTCACAATGAATAATAATAGGCTTTTGCGCCTCTTTGTGCTAAATAAAGTTGGGATTCAAAAACTCGTTCTTGTTCAGTAATTGGCACGGCAATCGTTCGGTCAAGGCCACATTCGCCAATAGCTTTTAACGAAGGATGGCTCAATAAATCTCTCATTAACTGTAATTCAACTTGTTCTGTTTCTGTTTGATAAAACCACGGATGAATGCCCAATGAGTAATATCCTTGCTGCTCTTTCAGCAAATCAATCTCAGTAAAAAGCAAATTATACAGCCCGATTTCTTGCTCAGACTGTGTAAAATGATGGCTATGAAGGTTTACAAACGGAATCATACACAGAAGGCTTGGCTAAATCAGATGCTTTCCTTAGTTTTGACCAACGAATTCTGCCTGAAATTTATGTCAAAAAAGAACAAAAATCTCCCTGTAACGCCCAAAACTATTCCAGTTAAGCCCGTTACTCGTCCAGTTGTTAGTAAAGTCTCAACTTTGCTTGATGTTAGTTACGACCATTTGCTCGCTTTGATAACTGCACTGGTTGCCGCTGCACTTTATGCAATAACTTACCAACATGGGTATGTATTGGACGATGCCGCCGCCATCACCTACAACAACTATGTGCAAGAAGGGCTATCAGGCATACCTAAGTTAATGAAAGTAGATTTTTGGTTCTTTATGAACCTCAACTTGGGTTATTATCGTCCGCTTTCGCTCATTACGTTTGCAATAGAACAACAGTTTTTTGGTGATGATCCGCACATTCGACATGTCGGCAACATAATATTTTATGCGCTAACAGGATATATACTCTATTTACTATTGCAACGTTGGTTTTATGATCGTAGCAAATGGTTTGCGTTTTTGATAGGCCTCCTGTTTATTGCTCATCCAGTTCATACAGAGGTAGTTTCAAATATCAAAAGCCGTGACGAGCTGCTTAGTTTCCTAAATATGGGAGCTACGCTATTGCTTTTTACTACCTATTTAGACACACAAAAACTCAAATATCTTGGCTGGAGTTGCCTTACGTTTTACTTGGCATATTTATCTAAAGAATCTTCGATTACCACTTTAGGACTTATTCCATTGGTAGCGTATTTTCTAAGAAACCATAGCATTGGCGGAGCCTTGTCTAAGATACTGCCTTACTTAGGCGTTACCCTTGTTTTCTTTATGCAAAAAATGGCTTTGCTGGGTACTATTGCAGGCAAACCGCCCATGGATCAAATGGTTTATCCTTATTTCTTGGACAAAACTCGCTTTGTTTCTATGTTCAAGCAATTGGCCTATTACATCAAAATTTTACTCTTTCCCGACCCACTCATTTACGATTACTCGTACAACCAAATGCCTTCAGGTTCACTTACTGACCCCATCACTTGGGCAGGGATTGTGCTGTTTGGCGGCTTAGTTTTTCTGGCATTCAAAGGCATTAAGGAACGTACAATTTGGGGTTTCAGTTTGGCTATTTTCTTTGCTACCTTGTTTCCAGCATTGGCCTTTACGGTGTCAAGAGGTGGTATTATGGCCGAGCGTTTTTTGTATGCGCCTGTGCTGAGTTTGAGCATATTATTGGTGTGGGGTTTGTTTAAAATTATTAAGTCGGCAGACCTCAATACCGAAGAAAATTGGCTTAAAACAAATGCAGTTCCCACTGGTATAATAACCCTTGTGCTGGTGCTTTATAGCATAAAAACAGTATCGAGAGCTGCCGACTGGAAAGATGAAATTACACTGTTTAGGTCAAATAACGAAGCTACACAGCGCAACTCCAATGCCCGAAAACACCTGGGAGATGGCCTCATCAAGATATCAATGGAAGAAAAAGATACAACCAAACGTCTTGCCATGTTCAACGAAGGCATCACCAACCTCAAAAAGTCCATTGATATTTATCCAATGTACGGTGAGGCGTATTTTGGAATTGGTTATGCCTACCAAAATGCCCTAAAACCCAACTTTGATTCTGCTAAGTATTATTATAGAGGGGCAATCGAACGTACGCCTCGCTTTGTGGTGAGTTACAACAACTTAGGGGTAATTCACGAACTACAAGGCCGCAAAGACATTGCCTCTTATTGGTACAACCTTGCCACACAGGTGAATCCATCGTATGAAAACTCACAAAAAAATAGCCAAAGGCTTCGTGCCGAAGGTATTGATGTGAGGGTACTGCCAGATAGCTTGAAGTTTAAAAATTAGTCTTTACAAAACTTATTCGCATACGGCTGCACCCATTTTTGGCCCATTTGAATTAAATTTTGCCAGTCGGTGCAGGCTTCTGCCTTTTTGCCGAGGAGTTGATTGACGGCTCCTCGGTTAAAAATAGCCTTTACATGCGTAGGGTCTGCTTTGATTACTTTTTCAAAATAGGCCAAAGCGTCTTCATATTTTTTGTCAACGAATTTCTTGATGCCTTTATCAAAGTTTTCTTGAATGGTTATTTCATCAACTTCTTGATTCTGAACAGCTTTACCATAAGCAAATTCATACCTCACCAAACATTTCACAGCTTTGCCTTCTATTTTGGCTGGTTTCCATGCGTTTGAGGTGCGCCGAATAGCTGCTTCAATGCGTAGGTTCAGCGTTCGGTCAGTGCTATAATTAATGCGAACATCCTGCTGATTTCCTTGTTCATCAACGATAAAACTCACCCTAAATCGCCCATTCTTGGGGATTTTGAAGTCAAAATTCTGTTCAATATCATAGTACGATTCGCCATGAACATCTTCAAATGTTTTGGCGGTAAGACCTCGATTATTTTGATAAGTTGGATACACAAATGCAGACATCTGATAAATGGTATCTAACAAACTGGCTCTCATTAACGGGTAAATAAACTTTTGCTTGATGAGTGTCATTAAGGGTTCCTTCTTTTTTACAAAGTGATACCGCACCAATTCGTAGTCTTTGCGGTCGAGTGCATGGTCGTGAAAAACCAATTCATCTGCCGAAACATAATCTACTTTGTAAAACAATTGAGTGGCTATCACCAAGGTGCTATCTAAGGGAGAAAATTCGTATGGGAGTGGCACAATACCTTCGCTATTGATGATCGTGGCTTGTTTTAGTGAATCAAACACCATAATCATATCCTTCAATAAATTAGGATTTAGACATTGACTTCCATCTTTCATGTCTGTTTTTACCCATGACCACGTGCCTTGCAACAAGTCAACGTATCGTTTTGGCTGCATTTTGGGTTTCAGCAAAGTAGGTGTTTGGGCTAATCCGCTACCGACAAAACAGCATAGAATCACACTAAAAACGTATCTCATGTTATATAACTCACTGATGATGTTGGTCAAAAATAGCTAATTTTATTTTTACACACTTTTTCTACCTCCTCTTTCTTTCATTTCTTCTACCTTTGTGCCTCACAACCAAATAACAATGTCAATAATCTTGTAGATTGATTGGTGTTAAGCATCAGGCAATTGGCTATGTAGATACTGTTACAACTGATTTATGAAAATTTCTTACAACTGGTTAAAACAATACGTTGATTGCGCAGAGACGCCCGAAGAAATCGGCAAATTACTAACTGGCACAGGTTTAGAAGTAGAAAGCATTGAACCCATTGAAGCCGTGAAGGGCGGCTTGCAAGGTGTAGTAATTGGCGAAGTGCTTACGTGTGAGCCTTTTGCAGTTAAAGACAAACAACTGAGCCTTTGTACTGTAGCCACAGGAGCTGAAGAACCTGCTCATATTGTATGTGGAGCAGCTAATGTAAGAGCTGGGCAAAAAGTAGTAGTAGCTACCGTAGGAGCTACCCTCTACCCTGCTGGCAGTGCCGAAGGCTTCACCATTGCCAAACGTAAAGTATATGGGCATCCATCCGAAGGTATGATTTGTGCCGAAGACGAACTGGGCCTCGGCACTGACCACAGTGGGATTCTGGTTTTAGATACCGACTTACCCAACGGTACACCTGCTACCACTTATTTTAATTTAGAACCCGATTATGTCATTGAAATTGGGCTCACCCCCAACCGTGCCGATGCCGCCTCTCACGTAGGCGTTGCTCGTGATTTGGGTGCAGTGTTACGCACAAAAGTTAAGTTACCCGATGTTTCGGCTTTTGCTTCTACTACCAACCTTTTTCCCATTCAATTAGTAGTAGAAGACGCTATCGGTTGCCCTCGTTTTTGTGGCGTTACGCTTGATGGCATAAAAGTGCAAGAATCTCCCGATTGGCTCAAAAAACAATTGTTAGCCATAGGTGTTCGCCCCATTAACAATGTGGTAGATGTGACTAATTTTATTTGTCATGAATTGGGTCAACCCATGCACGCCTACGACTGGCACGAGTTGGCTGGACAAAAAATTATTGTAAAAAACGCCCAAGAAGGTGATAAATTTACAACACTTGATGGCGTAGAACGTACCTTGTCGGCAACGGATTTGATGATTTGTGATGGCGAAAAGCCCGTTGGAATTGCTGGCATCTTTGGTGGTTTACATTCTGGAATTAAAGAATCTACTACTCGAATTTACCTCGAAGTAGCCTATTTTGATCCAGGGCGTATCCGCAAAACTGCCATGCGTCATGGCCTCAAAACGGATGCTTCGTTTCGATTTGAGCGAGGCACCGACCCCAACGCTAAACTTTACACCCTACAACGAGCAGCCTTGTTGATGCAAGAATTAGCAGGGGGTACTATCACTTCGGAGCCTACTGATTTTTATCCAAACCCTATTGCAAACACGCACATCTCGGTCACTTGGAAAAACATTAACCGACTGATTGGTAAGACCTTAGACAAGTCACTTATTACTGAAATCTTGTCGTATTTAGACATTAAGGTACACAACGAAAACGAAACTGGCTTTACAGCCATTGTGCCACCATACCGAGTAGATGTACTGAGAGAAGCTGATATCATTGAAGAAATTCTTCGGATTTATGGCCTTGATAACGTAGAATTATCAAGCACCTTGAGTTCTGATTACTTGGCAAGTTTTCCTAAAAAAGATAAGGATACCATTCAGTTTCGTATTACTCAGTTGTTAGCTGGGGCTGGTTTTCAAGAGATTTTTAGCAATTCGCTTACCAAGCCGAGCTATGCCGAGGCTATCAAAGGAAGTCTGTTGGGCGAAAATGTCGAGATTTTGAATAAACTCTCTGAGGATTTGGGTGTCATGCGGCAAACCATGTTGTTTTCGGGTTTGGAGGCATTAGCCTACAACGTAAACCGTCGTCAGCGTGATTTGAAGTTTTTTGAATTTGGCAAAACCTACCATGTGGTCAATGGCAAATATGTAGAAAAAGGCCATTTGGCACTTTATTTAACAGGAAATACGTTTGCTGAAACTTGGCAACAAAAAAACAGAGCTGTGTCGTTTCAAGACTTGGCCGGGGCTGTGCAACGGGTGCTTGCCAAAATGAATGTGAAGGAGTTTGACACCAAAGATGCAGCCCACGAAAGCCTTGCTTATGGACTGAGTTATGTGGTCAATAAAAAGGAAGTTGTAACACTGGGTTTGATAAAACCCAACCATAGCAAGCTATGCGACTTAAAACAGCCTGCATTCTACGCCGATTTTGATTGGGACTACCTGCTGAAGCAATACCAAGCCAATGTGGTTTATCAAGAGCTAAGTAAATACCCCGAGGTGCGCCGTGATTTATCGCTGGTAATTGATAAGGCGGTATCGTTCAAGCAGATTAGCCAAATTGCAGAAAAATACGAGCGAACTTTGTTGAAAGCCGTCAATGTGTTTGATATATATGAGGGTGAAAACTTAGGGGCCGACAAGAAATCATACTCGGTGAGTTTTACCTTGCAAGATTTCACCCAAACCCTTACTGATACGCTCATTGATAAAACCATGCAACGGCTCATTATTGGGTTTGAAAAAGAATTGGGTGCTGTTATTAGAAAATAATGTATCAGCGTACGGTTCGTCCCAAACTCCAATTCGAAGCGTAAGCGTTATAGCGTTTTGGATGAAAGCAAGTACTTGAATACTCAAATACGTAAAGTTACACTCATAGGATTTGTAAAAGTAATTAACCCATGACAGAAAGTCTCCGTCATCTCGACCGAAAATTGAGCGACATTACGCATCAACTCGAACATTTGGTGGAAGAACATCGTATTCAAAAATACAGGATTCGTTCGCTCGAAAGGCAGAACGATGAGTTAGAAAAAGAGAACACCCAATTGCAGTCACAAATTAAACAATTGCAAAAAAATCAGGTTAAATTTCAAGAGTATTTTCAAAACTCAGAGAAAATCACTAAGATTGTAAGCAATAAACTAAAAGAAACAGATCATTTAGCTGAACTGAAAGCACAAGTTGATACATATATTCGGGAAATTGAGCGGTGTATTCATTTATTAAGTCAATAAATTTAGTAGGAAATGGACAAGATTATTCCACCCATAAATTTAAAGATTTCAGGCGTAAAGTTGCCGCCCATAGAAGCCCCCGAGTTAGAAGAAAAAGTGCGTAAGGCCGAAAAAGAAATTCAGTCTTATGTAGATGAAATCATAAAGCAAGCAGGTTTTGAGGGAGCAAGTTTATTTGAACGATTGGGAATGTACGCTGTTATTTGCACCATGAAAGTCTATGAGCTTGAAGAAGAAAACCAAGAGATGCGAAACTATTTTTCGCTTCGCCTCAAAGGTTTAGAAGAAATCATCCGCAATACTTCTAACTGATTATCAACCTATTAGAAATTACATTTGTTTACAAATAGACGGATACAAGCCCTACACGACTATCAATTGTTTAAGTTGTTAATATCACAAGTTGAGCCTACATACTAAAAACAAACCCTTGAATTAGCCGTGTTTTTGCCAATACAGTAGCCTCAAAGGGCTGCATCCTCTTGTTTTAAAACAACACTTTCTTCTGCTCCAGTCTGGTGCTATCTTATCTGTTTTAACCATCCATTTCACAACAAAACGATAGGTTAAAATGACCACTACATCTCTAATTATCACACTCGTAACAGACATTCTGGGTGTGGTGTTGGGCTTATTTTTAGCACGATATCTCTTCCAAAAATCTCGTAAACAACAAGAAGATGATGCCCATTCTCGTGCTGCTGAAATCTTAAAAAATGCCGAGGAAAAAGCTGAAACCATCAAGCAACAGCGAATGTTGGAAGCCAAAGAGCGATTCTTGAAACTGAAAAGTGAATTTGAAGATGAATCGAACCGCAAGAAACAAGTTATTATTCAGAACGAGCAAAAAGTAAGAGAAAACGAAAACAAAATTAAAGACCGAGAACGCCAACTTTCTCAACAACAAGAACAAACCAAGCGTAAAGAAGACGAGTTAGACAAACTCAAAATTCAATTGACCCAGCAGGTTGAGGTTGCAAATCGCAAGAAAGAGGAGGCCGAAAAAATGCTTGCTTCGCAAGTACAAACCCTTGAAAAAATCGCCAACCTTACTGCCGAAGAAGCCCGCCACGAGCTGATAGATGCCATTAAAGCCGATGCCGAAAGCAGAGCCTCTGCCTTTGTAAAAAGTGCAGTAGAAGAAGCCAAATTAACGGCTACTAAAGAAGCTAAGAAAATCATCATCGAAACTATTCAGCGCACCGCCGCCGAGCAAGCCATCGAAAACTGCGTATCAGTGTTTAACATTGAGTCCGATGATGTAAAAGGCAAAATTATTGGTAGAGAAGGCCGAAACATCCGGGCATTAGAGGCAGCAACAGGCGTAGAAATTATAGTGGACGACACCCCCGAAGCCATCGTCATTTCTGGTTTTGACCCTGTTCGTCGTGAAATCGCTCGGTTGTCGTTGCATCGCTTGGTTCAAGACGGGCGCATTCACCCAGCCCGTATTGAAGAAGTGGTGGCCAAAACCAAGAAAAATATCGAAGACGAAATTGTAGAAATTGGCGAGCGTACTGCCATAGACTTGGGTATTCATGGGCTTCATCCCGAACTCATCAGAATGGTTGGGCGGATGCGCTTTCGGTCGTCGTATGGACAAAATTTGCTCCAACACTCTCGGGAAGTAGCTAAACTGTGTGCTACTATGGCCGCTGAACTGGGTCTAAATGCGAAGTTGGCCAAAAGAGCTGGTTTGCTACACGACATCGGAAAAGTATGGCACGAAGAACAAGAACTACCGCACGCCCTACTTGGTATGCAATTAGCTGAAAAATACAAAGAGAACCCCGAAGTATGTAATGCCATTGGGGCTCACCACGATGAGATTGAGATGAAGTTCTTGATTTCGCCCCTCATTCAAGTATGCGATGCCATCAGTGGTTCACGCCCAGGTGCACGCCGTGAAATGATGGAAAGCTATATGCAACGCCTTCGTGAACTCGAAAACTTAGCCCTCGGCTTTGGTGGGGTTTCTAAATGTTTTGCCATTCAGGCAGGTCGTGAGCTACGGGTAATTGTTGATTCCGACAATGTTACCGACGATAAAGCCAGTCAACTGTCTTATGATATTTCGCAAAAAATTGAAAAGGATATGCAGTACCCTGGGCAAATTAAAGTAACGGTTATCCGTGAAATGCGCTCAGTGGCGTATGCCAAATAAATGATTTTAGCATCAAATAAAAAAAGGGGCATTTGCCCCTTTTTTTATTTGATGCCTGTAGCTTGCGCCAATTTTTCCTGAACCATTTCTTTGGTAAGCGGATACCCATCTTCTAATGCCAGCCAACGGTCTGGTTCATAGTCCATCAAAAATAGTTCGAGTGCTCGATAAAGCGATTTGGTTGCTGTTGCCTTATCAGCCATTTTAAGAGCAACAAGCCCTTTCAAATAATGTGCTTCCACAATATTTGGGCTGCTGTTCATTACTTTTTCAAGCGTGGACATTGCCAAATCCACGGCATTCTGGCGGTAATAAATATCAATCATGCGCAGATAGGCAATAGGGCGTACCCATTTTTCACCGTTTCGAGTGGTTTCATCTTGTGCATATTGCTCAAAATAGTCAAGGGCCTTTTCAAAATTACCCAAACCCAACTCGGCCATACCCAGCAAATAGTAAATGTGGTCGCCACCGGGATAGTCAATTGTCTTAGGGGTCAGGGCATCGGTTTTTAATAAGTCCGAGCGACCGCCTTCGTAGTCTTTGAGGTAGTAAATTTTGTACCAGCCTTGGTATCCCAAATAACTAACTGAATCTCGTTTAATAGCCTCATTGAGTTGCCTAAACCCTTCCGCAAAATTACCTCGCATATTGAAAACACGGGCTTTTTCTACAAAGGGTTGGCCAAACATTGGGTCAGCCACATGAGCACTATCTAACCATGACATCCAAGCAGCACTACCTTGATAAGTAAACAATTCGGCGGCTTTCAGAAATTGTAATGACTTTTTACGAGCAATGGGGTCAACCGTTTGTGCATTCGAACAAACCGATATGAATAAAAAGCCAGTCAGAAGAACTTTGTAGTTACCAAATAACATGCTCCACCCCTCCTTTCTTGATTTTGTATATAACCGAAACATATCCTTCTGCTATCATACCATTGTCATAGGTATGTACTTGCCAGTCAGGGAGTTGCTGAGTAATTTGCTCCAGCTGATTAGTGATAGTAACATCAAACAGACAAGGCTGATAATTCATATCAACACAAAGTGTTTTGATGATTTTCATCTGGTTCTTGCAATTTACAAAGCCTCGAATAGTGATATAGCCACTTTGGTCTGTTTTTATGGCAACATACTGCTGTTTCACTACCTGATGAATGGCTCTAACATCTCCTTTATATGGCAAGAAATGATAATGGGCAAAGGGCGGAACACCACATGGTTTGAATGTGCCAGAGGTATCAATCGGGTATTCGCCAATACCCAATTGGCTGGATTGCCCTAATGCAACACTCCCACAAATGCACGCAATAAAGAGGAGAAATAAGTTTCTTTTCATAGCTAATTATTGAATTAACCAAACTTATGAAAAGAAGTAATTGAGGGGTGTTAATGAAGTGTTAAATTGTGTTAAAGGTTCACAAATAGATTTTGGGGAATTCGTGATTAGTACTGCAATTCATCCAATAGCTTTATTGTTGGTAGTCTTATACAAAGTAGTGATAAATTCAAATTATACATAGCGATGAAATAACAGATTGCGATTTGATGCCTTTTTGTAATCATCCTAATCATCGGTGTGAAAACACCATTATTTCGGATGTTTTTGGGAATACTATTCCATAAACCTTCTGCGCCATTAGTACCTCGGTCACCTGTAAATAACCCAACAATCTTTGGAGATTGCCGATGCATCGCAACCTCAATCAATAGCTTGTTATTTTTATTAGTCACGAATGACCATGCTTCATTATTTTTACATTCAAGATATTGCAAATCAATATCTTGTGCTGTATTTATAATCACTGAAACATATAAATTATCAGGGACTTCAGCGTATAATTCATCCATATAAGTGTATAGATGAAAAGCTATTATTTTTTAAACACGACAAATACACTATTAGGAGATATGATCTAAAAGTAAATCGCCGATGAGTTCTTTTTAAGCAGTACTCAACTTAAAGTTTTGACGATCCACTACAATCTGTCGTTTACAATCTTTGTATTTGCAACAGGGGTTGAAATAATACGTTTTGCCATTCTTGGCTACATTTGTGCTGCCGCAGTAATAGCAAATTATTGATTTGTCCATTCCTATTTTTGTTTTTAGTCAACTCAAAAACAGGTGTACTTCGGCTCTAATATTATTAATTTTGTAGAACTACCACCTACTGATATTATTGCTTTGGAATGTAGTACGGTCAATGCCCAGACTTCACAAGAATTATATTTGAAAATTTTAGCCACAAACCCACAGGCTTAAAAAGCTATCTCATTTCAGCCAATGCTCGTTACTATCGCAACAAAGCCCTAAATGATTGGTGGCAAACCATCATTATTTAGCCAGTTTTCATACCTGCCTATTTGCCTTGTTTGAATATAATTGAAAGGTTATAAAAATTTATGAGAAAGAAAATTACCAATACTTGTTGGAACTCTGACAATTTTTGTGGTACATAAGGTCTGACAGAACGTCTGACCCGAAAATTGCCGTCAGACCTATGGTACAGACGGTAATTTTCAGGCTTTACCACAAAAATTGTCAAAGAACGTACTTGTTTTTATCGAAAGAAAGAAGGATTTCGCAAAGCACTTAGTGACTTCTATAAAAATATACAGCAATATCACAAAGAGTTGGAGTCACTAAGAACTCTCAACTTCCGCTTGTCTAATTCGCAATCTTTTTCTTTTTGAGTATAAATGTTAGCACCTCTAAAATATAAAAAAACCCGAAATATACCAAATTAGTGCATATTCGGGGATTAATTTTAATTATTGATTATTAGTTATTTATCTCATCTATGGAAAGTTTATTTACTACTCCTCAAACTCGCCAAAAACTCCACCATATCTCGTATCTCTCTTTTAGACATCAGCGTGCCCATGGGCGGCATACTCGATGGTATGTTTTCTCTTTTGGCAATACGAGCTGTTTTGATGACCAACGGCTCCGCATCGGAAGTCTTGATAATTAATTCATCGTCGGATTCTTTTTCCAACACGCCATTTACCTCTTGCCCGTCTTTTAGTTTGAGCGAAACCACACCAAAACCCGGTGATAACCTGGCACTTGGCTCGATGAGGGCTTGTAAGAGTTGTTCACGAGTGAGCAGGTTGCCAATATTGCTGAGAGAAGGCCCAACTGCGCCTCCAACGCCCCCAATAGCATGACAGCGCACGCACTGCACGGTTGAGTTATTGTTAAAAATAGTTCTACCAATCATGCGATTTCCCCCATACAGCGTCTCCATATACTCATCCAATGGTGAATTGTTGGATTTTAGGGTTGCTATTTTTGTCTTCAAACTTTCAGAACCAGATGCTTCAATAGCTTCTTTTAGTTCCAAAGCCAAATTGGGCGATAGTTTTTTATCTTTCAATTGGTCAATCAACCCGTCCAAAATCGTTTGGGTTTTGCCAATGTCTAATTTTCCCAACACTACTAACATTTGCTGCTGCTCTTTGGTACTGCCTTTCGAGAAAATGGCGTTTGCAATGGGAGGTAAACTTTCTTTTGAAATCGTAGAATTGTCTAATAAACTCAACGCCGTTGTTCGTACATTTTCGTCTTTATCGTCCATGCCCTTTTTGATAACCGACTCAATTTCAGGATATTTCAACTGATGCAAAGCAGGCAAGATGGCAATTTTCACTTTGGCATTGTCTGTTTCGTTATAGATTTTAGCCAATTGTGCATTGGCGTCTGCTATATTCAACTCCGCCAATAAACCAGCCGTGGCAATCAAAGTTTCGGGATTGGTTTCTTTCAAAAAGGCTGAAATATAGGGCTTTACCTTGTTTTTGACTACCGACGGGTCTCTTTCAATCTTGCCACGATAGCGACCATCCACCCGGTCTAATACTGATGGGTTAGCCCACGAACCCAGTGTGGCCAAGGCTTCGGCTTTCATGTCGTCTTTGATGTCGGTGCGGGTTGAGAAGGCAACCAATAAATCCAGTTCTTTGGCACTGCCTACTCGCAAAGCGGCGTTGATGGCTCGTCTGAGTAAGGCTTCTGACGTAAATCTTTTGTCGTTCAAAGTAGCGGCAAGGGCAGGTAAGGCCCCTACAATAGACAGGTCGTCGTTGATACCTCGGGCTGCTTCGGTTACAATGTACTCATCTTTGTCATTCAAAAAGAGCGCAATGTTTTCGTTTTTCATCCTTCTCAATACCAGCACTGCTGCTGTCCGCAATGCCTTGCTTGGGTTGTTTGCCAAAGCTACGATGGGGGCAACATTCCCTATTCTCGACAAAGCCAACACGCCAGCATGACGGATGTAAACGTCTTCGTCGTTATTGGTTTTGAGCATTTCGATAAGTGGCTCAACGGCTGCTTGGTGGGTAATTCTGCCGAGGGCTTCTGCTGCATAAAATTGTACCCGTGGGTTTTGACTTTTTAATAACGGAATTAACTCATTACCAGCCGTTTCTATTTTTGCATCTCCCAACATCTTATCGGCTTGGGCAACAATTTCGGTGTCGTTGTCATGCAACAACGCCATCAACGGCGAGGCGTAGCTTTTGTTTTGTCTGGCCAATTGACCAACGCCCCAAATGCCATGAATACGAGTGATTTGATTAGTAGTTTGGGCAATAGCTTTGTTAAATTGGGCAAAACCGTTTTTCCCTCTATTTACCAACTCAAACTGAGCCTTTTGCCGAATACGCATATCGGCATTTGAGAGCAAA
Organism: Spirosomataceae bacterium; assembly: GCA_044228045.1. GTDB lineage: Bacteria > Bacteroidota > Bacteroidia > Cytophagales > Spirosomataceae > JAXLVB01. Next base: position 12,464 of record JBGAVQ010000017.1, on the reverse strand, counting down.
GTGTAGAGCATGTCGTCTGTTTGCGAAGCATAATTTAAGGCCATTAACCGCTTGGTTTCGAGGCGGATAGCTTCAAAGTCGTTTTTGTCTTTGCTTACGTCTAACTTCCAAACCCGGCCATAGTTTTTAGTACCCCAACCATTGATCCAGTCGGCTACGTACAAAGCACCATCCGGGCCAAACTTGATACCAGTTGGTAAAATTCCACTTAATACGTCTTTTTCGCCGTCTAATTCAAATGAGGCACCTTTGGGTTTTAGTCCAAACGACCAGATGTGCGAGCGGGGTAGGTGTACCCACAAACTCTACCAAAAAGTATTTGTTTTTCCATGCCGAACCCAGTGCTGTGCCAGGGTTATAGACCATACCGGTTGGGCCGTTGTGGTAATTCATAATAGGCGGAATAATATACGCTGCCTGCCCGTCCCAGCGAGGTTTGAATAGTTTTTCGTCCATCCAAACTTTGTATTTATTGTTTTTAGGGTCGGTGTATTTGCCATATTGCCAGTTTGAACGCCAACCTGCATCAGACCCCTGAACCACATGAACCAATCGCTCGCTTTCGCCGGGGTGGTCGCCGTCGTTGTCCGACGATATTAAGTTGCCATATTCATCAAAAGCAAACTCGTGGGTGTTACGCAGGCCAGCGGCAAATATTTCAAAATCGCTACCATCTGGATTTGACCGAGCAATAATGCCTGAGTTGGGATGTTCAAATTTTTTCCCGTCGGCAGTTGTGATGTTGGCACCAATGTCGCCTATGTTCCAATAAATTCTACCATCTGGCCCTTCGGTTACGCCCGACATCCCGTGTCCACTAAACCCGATATGCACTGCATACCCGTGGCTGATGGAGGTTTTTTTGTCCATAATCCCATCTCCGTTTGTGTCTTTCACTCGCCACAAGTCAGGGGCAATGGCCACAAAAATTTCGCCTGCTCGTACCAACAAACCACCAGCTACATCGGTTATTTCTTCAAAAAAATCGCTCAAAATACGAATAGACTCGTCGGCAATTCCATCGCTGTTTTTATCCTCTAAGCGCCAGATTTCATCTTTTTCCACAGCTAAATCGTGCCAGTCGTGTACGCCATCTTCGTTTAAATCGGCGAGCCATTCATTTTCTTTGCTGCGCTCGGGTGCAAAGGTTTTATGCAAAAATGCCCGACGGTCTTCAACGGTTTGCAACCCGATTGATTCAGTCATCCAATCACGGTGTCCACGAATGTCAAACTCCGAGTTTTTTTGTCGGTTGGTGCGGGTGAGATATACTCGTCCCAACTCATCAATGTCCATTGCCACAGGGTCAGGGGCAAGTGAATCAGAAGCCCATAGGCTCAATTGGAGGCCATCGGCTAATTTTACGGCTGTTTTTTCTCGAATTTCTTTGGCTCTACTCTGGGCTATGGCGGGGTCTTCTTTAATCACAATAGAGCTACTGCTGGGGCTTTGTCGCATACACGAAACAACAAAAAGCACAGAAATTACCAAGAGGGGAAAAAGGATAGAAATTTGTCTTTTGGGAATCATGGGTATTGGTAAGTGTTGAGGTTAGATTGAGTGGGGAAATTACTACTTTTCTGCAAACTAACACATTTAAATTCTTTATTTAACGTAAAAAAGACCTATTTTTAAGGTGTTATTGACTAAATACCTAAACCTGTTTTTTATGAAAAAATTACTTGTATTTTTATTGATTTTAAACACCCTTATTACCCAAGCCCAAGTAACCCAACGAAATATTTTGGGCAAAACTTACACGTTGAATGCCGTTGAACAATCCCTGATTCCTCGTAGCCAATGGAAACCTTATCCCAAAACACCCGACGAATGGAAAGCTGCTGTACCTGACTCTATCTTAACGCAACTAATTAAGGCAGGAGAGGCGTTGCTTGACTATAAATTTGAGCCAATTTCGGCCACCCTTTCACTTGATTTTGTGCGGTCTGGCGACCGTGAACGTCATGGAAAAGTCTCTTATGGTAAACGTAATGCCCTCACAGAATTGATATTAGCAGAGAGTGTGGAAAATAAGGGCCGTTTTACTGAAGCTATTCTGAACGGCGTTTGGTCAATTTGTGAAGAAAGCTTTTGGGGCGTGCCAGCGCACATTAGCGGCACAGGATTACCCAATGTTGAAGACCCAATTGTGGACTTGTTTTCAGCTGAAACGGCAACAGTTTTGGCTTTGGCTGATTATTTTGTGGGTGAAAAATTAGATAAAATCAACAAATTGATTCGTCAGCGGATTTATTTTGAGACCAACAAACGCATTTTTGACCCGATGATGAAAAATCCTGACCGCTATGGTTGGATGAGTAAAACAAAGTCAGTCAATAACTGGAACCCGTGGATTATGTCAAACTGGATTGCTGCGACTTTGTTGTTAGAAAAAGACGAAAAACGCCGTGCCAACATGATTTATGGAACTATGCTCGGAACCGACTTGTACCTCAATGGACTTGGCGAAGACGGCGGTTGCGATGAGGGCCCAAGCTATTGGTTTGCGGCAGGAGCGAGCGTGTATGACTGCCTTGAATTGCTGGCAAATGCTACCAACAATAAGGTAGATATTTACCAAGAACCATTGATTCAAAAAATGGCTTCATACGTTTACAAAACACATATTTCGGGCTATTATTTTGTCAATTTCGCTGATGCCGATCCCAAACTTCGACCTGATGGACTGATGCTGTATCGTTTTGGAAAAGCCTTAAAAGACGAACGAATGGTGCAATTTGGGCAATGGGCGTTTCAGAATTTCGCTACTGTTTCAATAAATATTCCTGGGTATCATCGGCCACGAAAAATTCAAAATTTATTGTCAATCAAGCAATTAGAAAAAAGTATGGTTTCTTACGAACCCGTAAAAGATGCTTGGTTTGGCGATATTCAAGTGCTGACTGCACGAGCAAACAATGGCTTTTTTATGGCAACGCATGGTGGCCACAATGCCGAAAGTCATAACCACAACGACGTGGGCGATTTTATGCTTTATGCCAACGGCGAACCCGTAATTATTGATGCCGGGCGGGGCAATTACACGGCTCGTACATTTTCGTCGAAGCGGTATGAACTGTGGTTTACACAGTCGCAATATCACAATTTGCCAATTGTAAATGGCTTGGGTCAGAAAGATGGGCGAGCTTTTGAGGCCGCTAAGGTAACAAATATGATTAGTGAAAAAGAAGCCACATTGAGCATGGACATTGCCCCTGCCTATACCAAAGAAGCAGGAATTTTGGCTTGGAACAGAACCGTCAAATTGAACCGAGTGAAGAATGTAGTTGAAATCACCGACGATTATTTATTAACACAGAAACCAACCTCTTTGCAGCAAATTTTTATGACCATTTGCGACATTGACACGTCTGTTCAGGGTAAAATCTCACTCAAAACTCCCAAAAAACAAACCATTATCTTACAATACGACCCCAAACTTTGGACTGTTACCACCGATTTGCCCTCTACCGATGGTATGGAATACGTCAGTTTTAAAACCAAATGGGATAACCGCCCCGTGCAGCGAATTGTGTTATCAAACAAAAATTTGCCCCAGAAAAGCAAGTATAGTTTTGTGTTAGCTCTTGATTAGTTTTCTAAACACCCTTTCAAGTCGTTTATTTATGGAGTATTTTGCGAACTCTTCACTATTTAGATGTGGCTAATGCTCAAAGTGTGAGTTATCATTCTTTTTTTGTCCAAAAAACATCAACCAAATCAACCCGTATATGCGAAGCATCCTGTAACTTTGCCAAAATATTCAATTTCTATATTGATTAGTGAATTGCCAATACTAAGCAGTGATAAGTATTTTTACTTATGTTACTTGTCTGTAAAATGGTGGTATTGACTATCAACAAAGATAAATTTAACGAGTGTTGATAAATTTTTAAACAATTTTGATTTTGGGTTGATAACAGATTAGTCATTCACCCTGACAATCAACGGATAACAGTACACAGAATGGATCAATTTTCATATATCGCCAATGCCGATACTGCAGTCATTGATGAATTGTATAAGGCATATCAGCAAGACCCCACTTCGGTGGACGAAAGCTGGCAACATTTTTTCAAAGGATTTGACTTTTCAGCTGCTTGGCTCGATGGTGACGGCAATACCAAAACTAACGGAAACGGTCATGCTGAGGTTGTTGTTGCCGACCGCAAACATGCTGAAAAAGAAGTTTCGGTTGCCAGTTTGATAAAAGCATATCGCTCACGTGGACACCTGCTTTCGACCACCAACCCGATTCGCTCTCGCAAAGACCGTAATCCACGAGTTACCTTGGGCGACTATGCCCTCACCAACGACGATTTAGATACCGTTTTTGATGCTGGACATTTGTTGGGTATTGGCTCGGCAACGTTACGAGATATTATGAAAGCGTTGGAGAAAATCTACGCTGGCCCTATTGGCTTTGAGTACATGTACATCCGTGAAATTGAGGTTAAGAATTGGATTCGTAACAAAATTGAGAAAGAAGCACTCAAATTTAACCCAACAATTGACGAAAAAACACGTATTCTTCAAAAGTTGAATGAAGCAGTAGTTTTCGAGAACTTCTTGCATACTAAGTACTTAGGGCAGAAACGTTTCTCGCTCGAAGGAGGCGAAAGCACCATAACAGCTCTTGATGCTATTATCAATCATGCCGCCGAAATTGGCGTTGAAGAAGTAATGATAGGCATGGCGCACCGAGGCCGATTGAACGTATTGGCCAATATTATGCACAAGTCGTATAAGGATTTGTTTAGTGGTTTTGAAGGTGAAGTACCCGAAAACCTTCATGGCGATGGTGACGTGAAGTATCACCTTGGTTATTCGAGTAAGCATATCACACCAACTGGTAAAGAAATTAGCCTCAAATTAGCCCCCAATCCATCGCATCTCGAAGCCGTAAATCCTGTTGTCGAAGGCTTTGTGCGTGCCCGTGCCGATGCCCACTATCAAGGCGATTATGATAAAGTAATGCCTATTCTTATTCATGGTGACGCAGCAGTAGCAGGGCAAGGTATTGTTTATGAAGTAACCCAAATGGCAAAGCTTGGTGCCTACCACACAGGCGGCACCGTACACTTTGTCATCAATAACCAAGTTGGTTTTACAACAGACTTTGACGATGCCCGCTCTTCTATTTACTGTTCTGATGTGGCCAAAATCATAGATGCGCCCATCTTCCACGTAAATGGCGACGACCCCGAGGCTGTTGTTTTTGTATCTAAAATGGCGGTTGAATTTCGTGAAAAATTCAACCGAGATGTTTTTATAGACATGGTTTGCTATCGTCGTTGGGGACATAATGAGTCGGACGAACCACGATTTACGCAGCCTACCATGTATGATACCATTGGAAAACATCTAAATGTTCGAGAACTCTACAATCAACAGCTAATTGCTCGTGGCGATGTAGATGCAGAGTTGGCCAAACGCATGGATGCTGAATTTAAAGCTTATTTGCAAGACCGCCTCAACGAAGTAAAACAGAGTGAAGCCCCTGAATACAAGCCACTTAAGTTAGACAAGGCTTGGACTGAACTGCGGTGGTCAACACCAGAGGATTTTGATGAATCGCCTGCTACTGGCATTTCTGCCGAAATGGTTGAAAAAATTGGGAATGCACTCATCAAAGTGCCCGATGGGTTTAAACCAATTAAGCAAATTGAAAAATTGCTCAAAGACCGCCAGCAAATGTTGTTTGAAACCAAGCAAATTAACTGGGCAACTGCAGAGCTACTTGCTTATGGCTCGTTGTTGGTAGAAGGCAAAGGCGTAAGAATGACAGGTCAAGATGTGCAAAGAGGTACGTTTTCGCACCGTCATGCTGTGTTGCATGATTCTGAAACAAACCAAACCTACAATTCACTTAACGCTATTGCAGAAGGTCAAGAGAACTTTCATATTTATAACTCCTTATTGTCTGAATACGGCGTGTTGGGTTTTGAATACGGCTATACCATGGCCGACCCACACACGTTGGTGATTTGGGAAGCACAATTTGGCGATTTTGCCAACGGAGCCCAAATCATGATAGACCAGTTTATTGCAGCAGGAGAATCTAAATGGGGTATTCAAACTGGTCTGGTCATGTTATTGCCGCATGGATACGAAGGTCAAGGTCCCGAGCACTCTAATGCTCGTCCCGAACGTTTTTTACAACTCACTGGCGAAGACAACATGGTAGTAGTGAACCTCACTACTCCGGCCAACATCTTCCATCTGATGCGTCGCCAGTTGGCTTGGCCGTTCCGCAAGCCTTGCGTGGTAATGTCGCCAAAGTCTATGCTACGGAATCCGATGAGTGTGTCGCCAATCAGCGACATTACCGATGGTAAATTCATGGAAATTTATCCCGATAATTACGCCAATGCTAAGAAAGTCAAAAAAGTGCTGCTTTGCACGGGTAAGCTATATTGGGAACTGCTTGATAAACAACAAAAAGAAAAACGTGAAGACGTAGCCATCATACGATTAGAGCAACTGTACCCACTCCCAGTCAAACAAATAGAGGCAGAATTAGCCAAATACCCCAAAGCTACTGTTTGTTGGGTACAAGAAGAACCTCGCAACATGGGCTACTGGACTTATTTGCTTCGTGAGTTTGGTCAATCTCGCATGGAAATAGTTGCCCGCAAGGTAAGTGCATCACCATCAACAGGTTTCTTGAAAATTCATAATATTGAACAAGTCGATTTAATAACAAGGGCTTTTTCATAAGTAAGGTAGCTACCCACCGCTAACAAAAATATGGTTGCATACAAAGGCATATTGACTGAGCCAAAAGCTCCCAAAGTTCCAGATTATCTCATTTATGAGATAATGGACGGTAAGCCTTTGTACTATAAGGGTTATCAGCAAGTTTTGAAAAAAAAGAAAACCCCCGAAGAAATCATGGGAGCAAGTGGTTTACAATCAATTGTAGTAAGTTATTTGTTTAAACTTTTGGTGAGATTTTTGAACGACAAACAGTATCATACAGTAGCCAGTGAAACAGGCGTTCATCTTGACCACCGTAACAATATGGCCAATGATTTGGCTGTTTATGATAGAAGTGTTTTAACTCCTGACAAAATTACCACCAAATACATAGACGTACCGCCCAAGTTAGCCATTGAGATAGATATCAAAGCCGATATTTCATCGCCCGAAGACGCTGATTATTTGCAACGAAAAACACAAAAACTGCTTGATTTTGGTACTGAAAAAGTAATTTGGATTTTTACCCACACACAAAAAATAATGATAGCACCCAAAGGCCAAGACTGGCACATTGTGGTGGACTGGAACAAAGAAATAGAACTGATAGATGGTTTGTTTTTTAATATTGGTAACTATTTGAATGAAGAAGGCATTCAACTAACACCTACTGAATAAGTTTAAATTGAAGCCTTTTAAATTACACCTTGAACGTTAAAAAGAAATGGCAATAATTGAAATGAAAGTCCCCGCCGTAGGGGAATCTGTAACCGAAGTAACCATTGCTTCGTGGAGTAAAAAAGAAGGCGATGCAGTTAAGTTAGATGAAATAATTTGCGAATTAGAATCTGACAAAGCCACCTTTGAACTACCAGCCGAGGCCGAGGGTATTTTGCATCTTGCTGCTAAGGAAGGCGATACGCTACCAATTGGAGCCATTATTGCTCGCATCGAAACGGCTAATGGTCAAGCTACAAAAAGTGTAGAAGTGGCCGTTAAGCAGGATGAAAAAAATGCTCAAATACCCGTAGATACGGTAGTTGCTCCAGCTACCGTAAGTAGCACAGTTGAGGTGAAAATACCTGCCGTGGGCGAATCGGTTGCTGAGGTAACCATTGCTTCGTGGAGCAAAAAAGACGGTGACGCCGTTGCACTCGACGAGGTGATTTGTGAATTAGAATCAGACAAAGCAACCTTTGAGCTTCCTTCGCCAGCCGCTGGTATTCTCACCATAGTGGCTAAGGCAGGTTCTGTAATGCCTATTGGAGGGCTTGTTGCCAAGATTTCATCTGGTACAAGCAGTAATATAGCCCCGCCAGCTCCTATTATTGAATCACCAACATTAGAGGTAACTGCTTCAAAGGCAGAAGTTCACTCTACACCATTAGCCGAAAAAATATTGGCTGATAAGGGAATAAACCCAGCCGAAGTAATAGGAACAGGTTTTGGTGGCAAAATTACGAAAGAAGATGCCCTAAAAGCCGAAAAAGTAGCTTCTGCTGTGCCACCACCTGCTGTTAAATTACCAGAACCAGCCAAAGTGGTTTCGGCAACTCCAGTGGTTCAAGAAGCATCGTCTGGTCGGGTTATTCGCAGAGAGAAGATGACATCGCTCCGCAAAACGGTAGCTCGCCGCTTGGTAGCAGTTAAGAACGAAACGGCCATGCTCACTACCTTCAACGAAGTGGACATGAAGCCGATTATGGACTTGCGGAATAAATACAAGGACAAATTCAAAGAGAAGCATGGTATTGGCCTTGGATTTATGTCGTTTTTCACCAAAGCGGTGTGTATGGCTCTTAAAGAGTTCCCAGCCGTAAATGCCAGTATTGATGGCGAAGAAATGGTTTTTCACGACTATGCAGACGTGAGCATCGCCGTTTCGGCACCAAAAGGCTTGGTTGTTCCAGTTATTCGCAATGCCGAAAAGATGAGTTTTGCACAAATTGAAGCCGAAATTGCTCGCTTGGCAGGTCGTGCTCGTGACAATAAACTCACCATTGAAGAAATGACAGGTGGTACGTTCACCATTACAAACGGCGGCGTTTTTGGTTCGCTGATGAGTACACCTATCATCAATGCCCCACAGGTAGCTATTTTAGGTATGCACGCCATCAAAGAACGCCCTGTTGTGGTAGATGGGCAAATCGTCATTCGCCCAATGATGTACCTGGCGCTTTCGTACGACCACCGTATTATTGATGGTCGTGAGTCGGTGAGTTTCTTGGTGCGTGTCAAAGAAATGCTCGAAGACCCACAACGATTGTTGTTAGAGTTGTAAAACAAATTTGGACAGTTAAGATGACAAAATGGGAATATATAACACTTACAGTTTCAAAATCATCGCTCGAACAATTTCAGAAAAGAGCAAATGAATTAGGAAATGATGGTTGGGAACTGGTGTCGTTTACTTCTTTTGAGCAAAAAAACATCGGTTTTTTTGACAGTGGCTCACAAACTACCGGTTATGTAGCTATTTTTAAAAGACCAAAATGACGATTTATCCAATCGCTATTGCCTAAGTACTTATACTTGAAGGTTGTTTAACTCAATAAAAACGCTCCAATGTTAGCACATTCGGAGCGTTTTTATTAGCTTACGCAAAAATCTGCCTATTTGAATGAAGAAGTTAGTGTTTGTACTATTATTAATTGGAATAATGGTGGCTTGCCAGTCTAAAAAAGGCGATGGTACGCACGGTCAGCCCGTAGGTGATGCCCTATATTTAGAAGATTTACTTTCTGTCAAAAACCATGATGAGTTAATTCAACGCTTTGGCTCTGCCAATGTCAAGAAAGACACCATGATTCCAGGGCCAGAAGGGACTACACTCAAAGGGACACTGCTTTTTCCAGGGACAGACGACCAGATAGAAATTTATTGGGAAAATGACTCTACCTATCAAAACCTACGAAACGCTCGGATTTTAGCGAAGTTTAAAGCTGGTGACAGTATGGCCAATTTTAATACCCGTTGGCAAAGCCGCACTGGCTTAAAATTAGGAATGCCGTTTGTACAAGTCTTAGAACTCAACGAAAAACCTTTTATCATGATGGGCTTAGGTTGGGACTATGGCGGCTACATTAGTGACTGGCAGAATGGAAAATTAGACGGTAAACAGCTGCAAGTTCGATTTATGGAAGAGGGCAATTCTTATGACAAACTCACCCAAGCCGAAGTTGACTCTGTAATGGGCGACAGGCCTGTTTCGGCAGGTTTTGAACCACTCAAAAAAATCAAGCTGTCTGTTTCTGAACTGGGTATTTTTGTGCCATTAAAGGAGTAGATGAATGGTTGATTTCCCTTTTGTTCCATTCACAATTATTTCAATTTTTCATTCTCCAAATGCCGAGTAGCATCTCGGATGTTTTTCTTTTCAAGATTTTTCTCAAATGCCTCAGTCAAATTGACCCCCGTTTGGTTTGCTAAGCAAATCAATACCCACAGCACATCGGCCAGTTCGTCGCCTAAGTCTTTATTTTTATCTGATTCTTTTTCAGATTGTTCACCATAACGCCTGGCAATAATGCGGGCTACTTCGCCTACTTCTTCGGTAAGCATGGCCATGTTGGTTAGTTCGTTAAAATACCGAACACCAACCGTTTTTATCCAATCGTCCGTAATTTTTTGAGCTTGTTCGAGGGTCATATTATTGTTTATTCTTCGTATCAATCACAATCGTAACGGGGCCATCATTCACGAGCGACACCTTCATATCTGCTCCAAATTCTCCGGTTTCAATCTTCTTCCCTAAATCTTGCGACAACTGAGCAATCATTTTTTCATACAAAGGAATGGCCACATCAGGACGAGCCGCTTCAATAAAACTTGGGCGGTTGCCTTTCTTGGTGCTGGCATGGAGCGTAAACTGGCTGATTAGCAAGATGTTGCCGTTAGTGGCTTGCAGGTCTAAATTCATTTTGCCTTCAACGTCATTGAATACCCTTAACCCAACAATCTTCTTAGAAAGCCACGCCACATCTTCTTGAGTGTCGGTGTGGGTAATGCCTAATAACACTAAAAAACCCAACCCAATTTGCCCTTTAATGGTTCCGTCAATTTTGACAGAGGCTTCCGAAACTCTTTGGATAACTGCAATCATTTTAAGACAAGAGATAATGGGAGTTAAGACAAAAGATTGTATAGAAATAGGGTTTAAGATAATTTACTCACGACTCAGTGACTCAAAACTGCTACATTAGCAACTACCAATGATACAACAAATAAGCAATGCCGAAATAAACACTATATCCCAAAAAGTCGTTAGCTGTGGTGATAAATGGCCCCGATGCTACCGAAGGATTGATGCCAAAACGGTCTAAAATAATGGGGGTGATAGTGCCAGTAAACGACGAAAGCAACACCACCGAGAACAAAGAAGCCGCCACCACCGTTGCTAATTTGAGCGGGTGACTGAGCAATAAATAAGTTACCAGAAAAACAAACGTACTGATTAACAGACCTTTGAGTAAGGCAATGAGGATTATTTTGAGAAGTCGCTGTGCATAGCCGATTTCCATACCTGACTTGTCGGACAGGATTTGCACCATAAACGATGAGGTCTGAATACCCACGTTGCCTCCTGTTGAACCCACTATTGGGATAAATAACGCTAAAGCTGGAATCATAGAGAGTAAATCATGCTCAAAAATCCCCAAGAACTTAGCCGCAGCCAAGCTACCAATCATACCAATGACCAACCACGGCAGGCGGGCTTTGGTGATAGTCCAGACCGAATCGTCTTCTTCTACATCTGCCGAAACCCCCGTAATGGCCTGAATGTCTTCTTGCGCTTGTTCGGTAATTACGTCGAGCACATCATCAATTGTGATACGACCAAGTAAGCGATTTTGTACATTTACTACCGGAATAACCTCCAAATTATATTTCTGCATGGTATCTGCTACTTCCTCGGCGGTGTCGTAGGTATGCACAAAAATGATGTCATCATCATAAATATTTTCGATTTTTGAGCCTCTTTTTGCCAGAATAATCCTTTTGAGTGACACAATGCCGAGTAGCGTGCCGTCGTCGTCCACCACATATACAGCATAAACTTTCTCTACGTCTTCGGCTTGTCGGCGTATTTCTTCTACACATTCCGTAACGGTTTGCTTTACATTGATTTTCACCAACTCTTTTTGCATTAAGCCACCGGCGCAGTCTTCTTCGTAGGGTAGTAAATCCAATATAAAGCGAGCTTGCTCACGGTCTTCGAGCAAGGCTATTACTTCTTCTCTAATCTGAATGGGCTGTTCTTTAAGCAAGTCAACAGCATCATCAGATTCAAGAATATTGACATATTTGGCAAGTTCGGCGGAGGTAAAATGACGAAGAAAATCAAGCCGAATATCTTCTTCGAGTTCAGAGATGATTTCGGCACCAACTTCAATGTCTAACAAGCCCAAGATGTAATGCGCCTTTTGACCGTCTAATTCACTCAGAATACTTGAAATATCAGCAGGATAGAGGTCTTCTAACTCCACTTTGATAAACGCCTCATCCTCTTGCTCAATAGCAGTTTCTAAGCGGTCGAGGTAGATTTTGGTGAGTTCAAAGGGCATTGGCAGTGGCTTGCGTTTTGGTTACAGCCTCAAAGTTCACTTCTTCTGGCTTCTTTTCAAAGGGCTGAGTAAAGATGATGGTATAATTGACTTAAAAAGACCACGGAAAGCTTATAAAAGATTAGAATGAAGTGTGGTCTTTTTCTGACCAGGTTAGTAATTTTTTTAATTAGTGCTAAAAACAGTACATGATTATGACAT
>JBGAVQ010000355.1:0-5034 GCA_044228045.1 Spirosomataceae bacterium | reverse complement strand
GAGACAACATAAGATTTATGTACCCTCACAAATTGCGGGTATTTGGCCAAATTTTCTTCCATCGCTTTCAGATTCATCAAAGTCAAAAACTTGTTTTTGCTCGTAATAACCGACGAGTAATTTTCTTCTGCCTTAATAAAGAGTATATCGTCAATCCTTATTTTTTCGATTTGCCCATTAGATTTTATAAAAATAGAGGTATCTAAATCTGCCTTTAACTGCGGGTTTACTTGGTTTTTTAAATAATTCAATTCGTTGCTCAAATTGTCTTTGATGAGGGCATCTAATCTTTTTTGTGTTTCGTAGCGGTCTATAAACAAGCGCACCACCGTTGCAATAGTAATGGCATAACCAACATGAAAAATAGACGTAGAGATACTTCTAAAAAAACTCCAATAGGTAGCATAGGGCGTATTATATTGAAACACCTGACGAATACATACAGAACGTAAGCACGCCAACACAACCAAGGTTGCTACACAAACGCTCAGAAAAACCCATAGGCCTTTTTGAGTCAAGACCTTTGGTACATAAAAATAATATGTCAGGTAAAAAGCGCATAAGGCAAAGCCTGTGCAAATAAAGGCATTGGCAAGCGTAACAGGCAAAGGGTCCACAACCTTGTAATACTCCCACCAAAACAAGAAAACAGACAGCCCTATGATGGCATGTTGTAAGCGATAGCGCAGTATAAATTGCATGATACCAACAAAGTTAGGCAGAAACACCAAACGGTGGTTTTATAACTATGCCATTCGTCAATAAAAACTTGCACTTGCTGTATTCACGTTTTTTCTTTTGGTCTCGAAGGCACTTTTGACCCTACATTTGTGAGCCTTTCAAAATACTGAGGGGCAACTACTTGATTAAAATAAAAACAACATGAAAAAGTTACTGCACCTATCATTCGTTTTATTTTGCTTAATAGCATTGTCTTGTCAAACAAATGCCCAAAACGACAAGGCCACAAGTTGGCAGCACGACATTGATTTCCTTTCAGCCGAAATCAAAAAACAGCATTATGTTTATAAAAATAAAGACTTGCCAGAGGCTTTGATACAACAGCTCGAACACCTCAAAAAGCATAGCACAGCGTATAGCAACGAACGTATGTTGATAGAGCTACAAAGGGCAATGTATTACTTAGGCGATGGGCATTCGTATGTTCTGCCTTTTGGGGCAAATGTTGCTCCTATCCGTTTTTTACCGCTTCATTTTTACGAGTTTTCCGATGGCCTGTTTGTCATAGATGCCTCCCCTCCTTATGAGCATTTGGTGGGGCTGAAAGTAAAAAAGATTGGGCTTGTAACCACCCAAAAACTGATGCAAGATATGGTGCATTTTATAAGCCAAGACAACACAATGGGCGCAAAATGGATCGGCCCTTTTTTTCTACGTTTCAGAGGCTTATCAGAAGCCTACGGATTGCCCCAAAATGCAGCAGATATTGACATAGTATTTGAGAATCAAACGGGTAAAACAGTTAAACAAAAAGTGGCTTTTGTTGATGTACCCAGACAGCGGGGTATTCCTAAATTGCTTGCACCTAAGGCCCACATACCTTTGTATTTATCAAACGTCCAAACAAATTTTTGGTTAAAAGATATGCCCGAAAAGCAGGTTTTATATTGGCAGTTTAATCAAGTGTTTAATAGCGACAATGAGTCTATCAATGCTTTCAGCAAACGCCTTGATAGCCAGTTAGTAGTTAAAAAGCCTCGTTTTCTCATTATTGATGTTCGTCACAACAACGGGGGCAATGCTGATTTAACACCACCATTGATTCGTGTTCTAAAAAATTATGAGCAGAACCAGCAAGGTAAAATCATTGTCTTAACAGGGCGCAATACTTTTTCGGCTGCACAAATTTTTATTACAAGGGTAGATAAAGAAACCAACGCCCTTTTTGCAGGTGAACCGAGTAGCTCTTCGCCCAATTTTGTAGGCGAAGAAAACGGGCTTACATTGCCTTATAGTGGTGCAATTGTTAGTATTTCTAATCGGTATCACGAAAACAATAAAGGCGATAACCGCAAATGGATTGAGCCTAACTTATCCATTTTATTGTCTTCAAAAAGCTATTTTGAAGGCAAAGACCCTGTTTTAGAAGCAGTTCTTAAAGAATATGTGAAATAACAAGCCACATTACAGCATACTGCATTCAACAGGCAGAAGAAGCTTCGGTTCTTCTACGGTCTCTATGGGAAGCCCGATTAGACCTGCACCAATGCCATCGTTGCAAGCGATGGCATTGGTTTTTCATATAAATCAACAAAGAACTAAGCCTCAAAACAATGCAAAGAAATAGGGTAGTCCACAAAATGTAATGTTGGGGAGTGGTCTGACGGAACGTCTGGGAGACCCCGTCTGACCCGTAAGTAGCATTACATATTTAGCACTACCGAAATAGGCATAGTTACAGCTGGTAAAAGAATAATTGGCTCAAAAAATATGTTGGTAGTTGATTGATACGCTAACAATTGCCCCAGTGCTCAGCAGGTACAACAAACGCAACGACTTAACGGGCAGTCTTATTCAAAAAATATTACAAAGTCCCTTGTTTTCTATTTTTTTGTTAATTTACTTTGCAACTCAAAGTTCTTTTAAAATGAAACAAACCTCTGAGCATTTACAAGACCTTTCCGAAATCCGTTCGTTAATGGAGCGGTCGTCTCGATTCATTTCGTTGAGTGGGCTTTCGGGTATCTTTGCGGGCGTGTGTGCGTTGGTAGGGGCTTTTGTCGCTGCCAAGCACCTGGGCATGAGTTGGGACTTTTCGTACCGACCCATCACCCGCAGCAACGATCTTTACCTTGCGCTGTTTCTGGATGCCCTCGGTGTGTTGGTGTTGGCACTCATTGGTGGCGTATATTTTACCACTCGTCGAGCCAGAGAAAACAAGCTCAGAATTTGGGACAATACCACGAAACGCCTCATAATCAACCTATTTATTCCGCTTATTACGGGTGGGTTATTCTGTTTGCTTTTGCTGGTGCCCGCCCCTGGGTTGATTCCAAGCGCTACGCTGATTTTCTATGGATTGGCCTTGCTCAACGGTAGTAAATATACCCTCAACGACGTACGTTATTTGGGACTTTGCCAGATTCTGTTGGGCTTAATTTGTGGCTTTTTTGCTGGCTCAGGGCTAAGTTTGTTATTTTGGGCATTGGGCTTTGGCGTTTTGCACATTGTGTATGGTATCATGATGTACAATAAATATGAGAAGCGGTAAAGCGTATGAAATGTACCTAAACAGGTTTATTTACAAAATTATACGAACAACCGATAACGTGTAACTGATAACGGTTCCTTGAAAAACATCATCCATAACTTAAACAAAGCCTTTGATAATCGGGTGCGGCTGGGCATTATGTCTTTGCTCATGATACACGATTGGGTGGACTTTGGCGAGCTAAAAGATGCCCTTGACCTCACCGACGGCAACTTGGCAAGTCACCTGTTGGCCTTAGAAAAAAGTGATTTCGTAGTGGTACGCAAAGGATTTATTGGCCGCAAACCCAATACTTCGTATGCAGCAACCGAAACAGGTAAAAAAGCTTTTCAAGAACACTTAGACGCACTCGAAAGCCTTATTAGAAATAGTAACGTACCATCTTGATTTTTTTTATTTATACACTTTGCATTTCAAAGTTCTTTTAAATAAGGTCAATACTATGAAAAAAATCTTTTTTACCCTCTTGACACTCACCGTAGTGGGTATGGTGCTGCTCTACGTTTTTGCTGACCGTGCCGAAGAACAAACCATCGGAATTGGTCAGCATATCCATCACGATGATTTTGAGTATTCGGTGCAAAAGGTGGAAACTGTGCAGCAAATTGGCACAGATTCTGCCCAAAAAGGGCATCATTTTGTGGTGGTTTCGTTTAGGGTCCAGAACGATGCCAAACGGGTTTCGCATGAGTGGGACTCGCAAATAGCCTTTGTGACTGATGGCAGTAAACTCATTATTGAAAACAATCCTACGTTGCGCAAAAGTTGGTGTCAACATCACGACACTACTTGCCCCGAACGCTTTGATACTCCGGCAGGCGTAACTGAAAGCACCACCCTTGTCTTTGAAGTTCCCAACACGCTGACTCAGCCTTATTTGATGGTGAAAGGGGCTACACTGATGGGCGACTTTTTTGACGGTGGTCAATTTGAGAAAACTAAAATAAAACTTTAAAACCCAAGCCTCCACAGCCCCCGAACGGAGTATTGTCCACATCTAAATCTTGCCCTCCCTCCGGGGATGGGGGGCTTCTAATCTCATGGAAAACCAACCCCAAACACCATTTGAGCGCATAGGCCGCTCCATTAGCCAATCTGTCATTATCAAAATGTTCGTTGTAGGCTTTTTGATGCTCATTTTGCTGATTCCAACCACCATGCTGGAAAGCCTTATTACAGAGCGACAGTTTACCCGTGATAGCGCCGTGAAGGAAATCACCTCAAAATGGGGCAGCGACCAAACAGTGAGCGGCCCTGTTATTTCGGTACCGTTTCAAACAGAAATTGAAACCGAGAAAGGCGGCAAAACTACTGTTACCGAATACGCCCATTTTTTACCTGAAAACCTAAAAGTTACTGGTAACATTACACCCGAAAAACGCTACCGAGGTATTTATGTGGTTATGCTCTATAACACAAAATTGAGGATAGAAGGCTCGTTTAAAACACCCGATTTGTCGGTACTCAAAATTTCGTCTGACAAAGCACAGCTTAAAGATGCCTTTGTGTCGTTAGGTGTAGCAGACCTCAAAGGCATCAAAGAAGCCATCAAGTTACAGTTTGGTAATCAGCAACTTACGTTTAATCCGGGGATAGAAACACGGGAGATGTTTTACTCGGGCGTGAGTGTACCGATTCAACTAAATGCCGAGCAAACAGAGTACAAGTTTAGTTGCGAGCTTAATCTCAATGGTAGTTCAGAGATTCGCTTCTTGCCGTTTGGCAAGGAAACTTCGGTAAACCTGACCTCTACTTGGGGAACACCCAGCTTTGTGGGTTCATTTTTGCCAGAGCAACGTTCT
>JBGAVQ010000354.1:0-5030 GCA_044228045.1 Spirosomataceae bacterium | reverse complement strand
GTTACGATATGCAAGACCTAATGGGAACACCGTACCTGTACGGTAAGGGCTGGTAGCCGCACCCACTTTACCATACGCTAATCTTAACTTACCATTGTCTAATACATTGTTCTTGAGGTTCAAGGCTTCTGTGAAGATGAACGATAAAGTACCTGCTGGATAGAAATAGCTATTGTTTCCTTTTGGCAAGGTAGATGTCCAGTCATTACGGCCTGTTACACCCAAGAACAGGTAGTTTTTGTAACCAAACTGCACATCGGCATAGGCACCATACAAGCGTTGTTGAGTATAATAGTCATAATCAACAATTTGTGATGCCGTAGAAGCCGTATTCAACAAAGTATTAGTAATGATATCAGTACCTGTAACTTGGCTATCCGTTGTTTTACGGTAGTTTAGGTTAGCCCCAAAAGTACCACGGAACGAAATGCTCTCAGTAATATCATGCGTAGCACTAAGAATAGCATTATAGTCCATTTCAGTAAAGTTCAGGTTTTCGTTGCGGATAAACCCAAGCGCAGAGGCTGCACTACCTTTCTTCTGAGTACGACGAAGGTTCTCTGAGTAGGTATTTACACCACCTTTTACCAATACGTTCAACCATGGCAACACATCATAAGACAGTGCCATGTTACCATACGCACGGTTTACACGGCTTGCTTGAGTGTTGTTTTTTACACTCCAGCGTGGGTTGTCCAAACCAGAGCGATAAAACAACATAGAGCCATCTTGTGGGTTCTCATAAGGATACTCGTTCAAGCGGAAGTTACGTGGCAAGTAAAAAATACGACCGAAGATAGAACCTTCGTTACCAAATCCGCCGTAGTCAGTGTAATAACCAGCACCTGTTGGAGGAGTGTCTTGGCTTGTATTTACATAAGTTACCGTACCACTCAAGTTAAGACCATTGGCCAACTGCGCATTACCACCAAAATTCAAAGTAGTCCGTGAAGTTTTTTGGTTTTCAACAATACCTGTGTTTGTCATGCGAGAAACACCAGCATTGAGTGATGTTTTGTCACCCGTTGAGCTGATGTTAAGGCTATTTTCAACCAATTGACCATTGCGGAAGAAGCCTCCTACAATATCCTGAGCTTGAAGATCAATAGGAATACCATTGCCATATTCGTCCACCCACTGACTCAAGCCCATAGCAGCCATATCATACCGAGAAGCATAAGGCATTTCGGCAGTACCATCTGGGTAAGGCTGACCTTTTTTGGGTCCTAAGCGGTACAAGCTATATGTTTTGTTATAACGAGCTGTACCTGCATGATAGGTTTTGTTAATTTCGTCCACATATTGTGGGAAAGGCGCACCCCAGTTACCAATAAAACCACCGTTGTAGTTCTGGTTAGAACCTTGGGTGTATTTATCTTGGTAATCAGGTAATTTTGAGATAGACTCGTTTGAGTAAGAAGAGTTGTACTGTACTTCTAAGCCTTTGCGGGCTTTTTTGCTACCTGCTTTGGTAGTAATTACAATTACACCGTTGTTGGCACGAGAACCATACAAAGCAGCGGCAGCAGCACCTTTCAACACAGTCATTGACTCAATGTTGTTAGGATCCATGTCATACGCACGGTTAGAAGCCGCTGTGTTACCAGCAAAACCAGTACCACCACCATTGGTTGAGTTATCGAAAGGTACACCGTCAACTACAAAAAGAGGCTGTGTATTACCAGTCAATGAGTTAAAACCACGGATGTTAATTTTGGTAGCTTGGCCTGGTGCACCACCACCACCTACTACGGTAACACCTGGAACTTTTGCAGACAAAGCACGCAAGGGGTCAGACTCCGAGCGTTGTTGTAGCATTTCACCATCTACTTTTGTTACGGCATAGCCTAAGCCTTTACGCTCACGCTGAATACCGATGGCAGTAACTACTACTTCTGACAACTGCTTTGTGTCAGAAGATAGTCTGGCATCAACCACCGACTTGTTGCCAATGGCAATTTCTTGGCTTGCCATACCGACAAAACTAAATACCAATGTGCCGCCCGTACTTGGCACATCAATTGAATACACCCCTTCAACGTTGGTATTCACCCCTTTGGTGGTTCCCTTCAATTGAACGGTTACTCCTGGCATTCCAGATCCGTCTTCACTGGATGTCACCTTTCCTGTTACTTTTCTTGTTTGGGCAAATGCCGAAAGCCCTACAAGACACACGCACAGAAAAGTCATTAGTAGACTTTTTTTCATGTAGAATGAAGTTTTGGTTAAGAAATAGTTAAAAAACTTGGGCTAAATTAGAGTAAACTCCCCAAAAACGCAAATGCTTTATTGATGTTTGTCATTTAAAATGCGCTATTCGTCTATTTTTAATGTTTTTTTATCGTAATGCACAATTATTTCTTGGTAAACATCAATGTTTTTTGGGCCTCTAAGCTAACAAATTTGGCTATTTGCTTATCTATATTCATATTATTTGGCTCAAAGAGCCTTGTCTAATTTTTTCTTTTGTAAAACGGTATCCTATTCTGTAAATCTCTCGTGCACCTTTCAAATCAAAGACTTCATAATTCTTGAGTTCGGCTGGCTCCAAAAAGAGGTCAAACCGCTGGGCTTTGCTACGAGAATGATTATTAACCGAAAGATAAAGGCTTCGTTGCAAGACATCTTTTACTGACTTTACCTCTTGCTTTGCCCCATACGGATTTACATGGCTGCCAATTAAATAGTCACACTTGCCCTCTATTGGCTCTAAGGGAATGTTGTTGAGTACGCCACCATCTACTAAGAGGTGATGTTTGTAACGAATGGGTTCAAAAATTCCTGGCAAGCAACAAGAGGCCAAAATGGGCTTGATGAGTTCGCCACTGGAAAAATAAACAGATTGACCTTCTAAAATATCAGTAGCTGCCACAATCAGTGGGATTGACAAGGCATCAAATGAATTGTGCGGCAAATATTTAAGAAAAATACTGGTGGTATTTTCTATTTTAAAAATACCCATTCGGCTCAATGCAGGGCGAAACAACTTCCAAAAACGGGTTGAAACCAAGATATCAAGCACTTCGTCTGGTTCATAGTCCGATGCAATCATGGCACCCACCAACGAGCCTGCACTGGTTCCTGAAATAATGCTGGGCCGAATGCCCTGCTCGGCCAAAGCCTTTATTACTCCCAAATGCGCTACTCCACGTGCGCCACCTCCTGATAATACTAATCCGATGTTCATACTGTTGCTAAGGTTTTGCCAAATTATTACTTCCTTTTGTCTTGTATCAACGATATTCTTGTTGCCTATCTTGCAAGATACACCATTGTTACTCAACTTCGTGACAAAATTTTGGTAAATCCTAAATGAATTGGTGTGTCTATTTGTGGTCAGAGGTCTGACTTTCGTCTGACCAGAACTTAGCCAGCCAATTCAGCTAAACTCTTATGCAACTATACTCTATTGATGCGGGCCGTTTTAAGTTAGATGGCGGTGCTATGTTTGGCGTAGTACCCAAAACACTCTGGCAACGGCAAATCGCAGCCGACGACAACAATCTCTGTAGCTGGATGATGCGCTGTTTGTTAATTGAAGATGGTAAACGGCTCATTTTGATTGATACTGGCATGGGCAACAAGCAAGATGCTCGCTGGCAGGGTTTTTACTATCGGCATGGTGAAGGCGAGCTTGTTAAGTCTATTTTGTCAAAAGGCTTTTCAGCTTCTGATGTCACCGATGTTATTTTGTCGCACCTTCACTTTGATCACGCTGGCGGAGCTGTTCAGTGGAATACCACTCGTGACCGATTAGAGTTAACCTTCCCAAATGCTCGTTACTGGACGCATTCGGAGCATTGGGCGGCGGCTCTCAATCCTAATCCCCGTGAAAAGGCTACCTTTTTGAAAGAGAACATCATGCCTTTGCAAGAATTAGGACACCTGTATTTTGTGGATAAAGAAACAAGTCCCTTCGAGCATATTGAGATACAAACTGCCAACGGCCATACCGATAGTATGCTAATAAATACTATAGTATCTAAAGGCAAACAGATTGTGTTTATGGCAGACCTCATTCCTTCGCACGCTCACGTACCTGTGCCGTGGGTAATGGGCTACGACGTGCGCCCCCTCCAAACCATGATAGAAAAAGAAAAATTATTGCAAGAAGCTGTCAGTCAAGAGTATATTCTATTTTTTGATCACGACCCACTGTATGATTGTTGCGTAGTGCAACAAACCGACAAAGGAATCAGAGTGGCACAGGCTGGGAGGTTGGAGGAGTTTTTGTGATTTTTTACTTACCTTTTGTTGTTTCACCTGATAAAGAGTACGATTAGGTGGAAGTGGCTCATAACTTATGTACACATCCAACTCATTTGACAATAATCTGACCCTCTATCAAGCACTACTACGTCGGAAGGATCAAGCTTATGATTTTCTTTACGAGCAACTATTAGGTTCTTTTACTAATTGGGTTCGGCTAAGAAACGGCTCTGACATGGATGCCCAAGATGCTTTCCAAAAAGGTCTTCTAAATTTCTTACTGAATTTAGAAACTGGCAAGTACGAATTCAGGGCAGAAGTAAAAATAACAACCGTGATTTTCGATTACTGTAAAAAGGTCTGGATCAACGAGTTACAGTCTGCCAGAATGAAAGCCAATACTGAATTATTTGATTTTATAAACCCAGCAGACTCTACTGATATAGAGGCTGATTTAGCCCGAGAAGAAACCATTTTGGCAGTCAGAGAAGCCATACAAAAACTCAAAGAAGACTGTCGGAAGATGATGGAGTGGTTTTACATTGAAGAACTTTCGATTCGAGAAATAGCAGAACGGCTGGGTATGAAAGAAGGCTCTACGAAACAAAAACGCTACGATTGCACAGAAAAAATGAAAGCATTTTATCTTGACATTGCTGCTAAACGCTTTTGACCATGAAACTGTCTGTTGAGCAATATGAACTTATTGAAGCCTATTTGTCTAAGCAATTATCTGCTACTGACCAAGCGGAGTTTGAGCAAGAAATGCGTCGAGATGAAGCATTGGATCAGGAAATCAGAACACAGCAAGAACTACGCAT
>JBGAVQ010000016.1:0-36649 GCA_044228045.1 Spirosomataceae bacterium | reverse complement strand
CATTTAATATGCTCATCGGTACAAACATCCCCTTCTCTGAAATACCCGCCATAGCCTTGCTTCCCCGTTCTATTTCTCCATTCTTGACTTGTTTTGACACTATTCAATACGCCGTCTATATCTAAAAATATTACTTTCATGTTATGTTTTGAAGTTGGGTGTTAATTTCAAAAATATACCTTACACATTGATTTACAGTTCATTACATTCTATTTTTATCCTAAAAAGAATTCATCAATCCAGCCTGAATAGGTAGCATTACAAGCCTGTAAATTTACCAAAATTACTAAATCTTAGCAATGAAGCCCTAAACAAGCGAGGCACTTGGATTAGTACTTTACAATATGACTAATAGTGAGTATGTTTATAAATTATACCAGATTTTGATCTATAACTGTCATAAATTTGGATCTTATAGTGGTTATACATTCGCCATTTGCCGCAACCTGTAAACTTTCCGGTTCATGAAACTGCATTTCATTCAATTTTTGACAATAATCGCAACCTCAACTATTATTAGCTGTGGCACTTCTAACAATACAGCCAAATATACTATTCCATCCGAATTTGAAGAACAAGAGTATATTTGGCTTAGTTGGGTTGAATCTGGTTTTCTCGGAGGTGAACCCTTTTATGTTACTGCAATCAACGCAATGAAAGAAATAACCCCGTATGTGAAAGTCAGGTTATTTTTTGGCCCGCAATTGAACCTTGATAAAGATTCAATGCAAAAAAGGATTTATGGAAAGTTAATTGAAAATAAAATTGACACATCAAGAGTGACTCTTTTTTATAATGATCAACACTATGGTGCAATTCAAGACCCCGGACCAATCTTTTTAATAAACAATAAAAATGAGTTTGCATTGGCTGATTTCAAATTTATTCATCCGGATAAGAGAACAGAATCAATTGATAGAAATGTTGCTGCTCAATTAGGAATTCCTGTTATTTCATCAACCATGATTTCAGAGGGAGGTGCATGGCAGACTAATGGTGAAGGGACAATGTTACTGGTTGAATCGGTAGAATTAGACCGAAACAAATCAATGACAAAATCACAAATAGAAAATGAATACAAAAGAGTTATAGGTATAACAAAGGTGATTTGGCTAAAAAAGGGACTAAAAGAAGAAGAATGGGGGAAATTAGCAAATGGGAAATACGGGATAGGCACTGGTGGACATATTGATGAATTTTGTCGGTTTGTAAACCCGACTACTGTATTATTAGCTGCGGTAAATCCAGCCGACACAATAGGAAATGAAATTTCAAAAGAATCTTTCTATAGAATGGAAGAGAATTTTCAAATCCTGAAACAAAGCACCAATCAGGATGGAAAAGCATTTGATATTATCCGTTTACCTGTTGGCCCATTGCTCACAAAAAAAGTAGCTTATAAAAGTTTGACAGATGCCGAGCAGTCATGGTTTGACAGGGTAACTGCTGATTCCGTCGAGTTTTACTTAGCAACTGGTTACATGAATTTTGTAATGGCTAACAAAGTAATTGTTACTGCAAAATTTTGGAATGAGAATACAACAAAGGAAATTAAAGAAAGAGATGAACAGGCAAAACAAATTTTAGAGAGGGCATTCCCTGATAGAAAAATAGTGCAGATTGATTGTATGCCGCTTCATCATGATGGAGCAGGGCTGCATTGCCATTCAAGGAATCAACCCAAAGGGAAACTATAAATTCAGCAAAGGCTGCTGATCAAAATGGGGCTGAACTTTGCGAAATTGATACGGAATAACATTGGGTCAAATAAAAACCGCTTATACAAGTTGCATAAGCGGTTTTCTGTAAGCTAAGTACCCAGAGCCGGAGTCGAACCGGCACGGCTGTTGAGGCCAATGGTGTTTGAGACCATCGTGTCTACCAGTTCCACCATCTGGGCCTGATATTTTCGGGAGTGCAAAGGTAAGCATCAAGTACCTTTTTAGCAAGTCATTTCGGAAAAATATTTTGCTATTCGTAACGAAGCGACTCTATAGGATCGAGTTTAGATGCTTTATAGGCAGGGTAATAGCCTGATAATATGCCAACTATCACACTGATTGCAATGCCAAACGACATCCAAATCCAAGGAACTATAAAACTACTACCAGCAGAAATCACCTTAGAAATCAAATTACCAACAGCAATTCCAAGCACTAATCCACCAAGCCCCCCGATAATACAAATCACAATGGCTTCGATCAAAAATTGCTCTCTAATGCGAGACGGTGTAGCCCCGAGCGACTTTCTAATTCCTATTTCACGAGTTCGTTCTGTTACAGATACCATCATAATATTCATTAAGGCGATGGCAGCCCCCAAAAGCGTGATAAAACCAATTCCAAAACCTCCAACTCTCAGATACCCAGTTATGTCCTCAAAATCTTTGGCAAAAGAGTCTGAGCGTTCGGTTTCAAACGAGTCAGGTTGCCCCAATTGGTCACCCCTAATTTGCCGCATCACGCCACGTGCCTCACCCATGGTCATCTCCAAATTAGTAATTTGAGGCGACGACGTGGTAATGTCAAATGAAAGTGAGCGATTTCCTGCAATCCTCCGTCCTGTTTCAAGCGGTATCATCACTCGGCGGTCATCTCCTCCTCCCATGGTGCTTCCTTTTTTATCTAAGACTCCAATAATCTGAAAACGTTGCCCAATCACGCTAATTTCTTTGCCAACAGGATTTTGATTTGCTTCAAAAAGTGTCGAGGCTATTTCGCTCCCAATAATTGCCACATGATTAGCAGATTCAAGGTCATTGTTGGAGAAATTTCGTCCTTGTGCAATTTTGTAGCCTTTTATGTTTAAAAAATTCTCGTCACCTGCTTTTATTCCAACATTCGGATTAGTTTTTTTTGAACCATATTTAATTTGAGCATTCCCTGTCACAGTGGTCGAAATGGAAACCGTAGAGTTTTGTCCAAATTTCATTTTGTAAAGTGACGCCTCCCGAAAGTCAATTGGTGGAAAACTTCGTTCTGCCATGCCACCTGAGCGTCTGTTGAACCGCTGGGGGTTTTTAATATCAAAAGAATTGGCACCTAAGGCAGCAAAACTATTATCAACCGAACTTTGAATGCCGTCAATTGCCGTCAGAATCCCAACTAATGAAGTAATGCCAATTGCAATAATCAAAGCCGTCAGCACAGTGCGAAGCATGTTGGCCTGTATAGACCGAAGCCCTTCTTTTACGTTTTCTAACCAGTTCATGGCAAAGTGTTTTATTTAAAAATAGCCTTAGTTCTGATTGGTTGAACTTTTGCACTATTTTTGCTATCAATTCGTTGATACAAATGTACCAGCTTATTGCATAAAATCTCAAACCGATGAAACGGCTCATTTTTCCGCTTGTCATTTTTCTGATGCTTGCTGCCAATAGCAAAGCCTCTCACATACTTATTCCGATGGATGATTCACAAAAGAACCATCTAAAATCGTATGGCATAGCTTATTGGATTCTTAAAAACTACGAAACTGAGGTTGAATGGTTGCTTAACTACCGAGGTGGGGCTTTTATGTTTGTACATTCTCAAAAATTTGAAAATGAGTTGGTCATTCGTGGGGTAAGCTACCAAGTTATTTCGGATGGAAGTGCCGCCCAAATCAGGGCTGAATTGACCAGTCCAGATGTAAACATGGATGTGGTCAAGTTGCAAAAACCTCCCAAAGTGGCAGTGTACTCACCCAAAGCAAAAAATCCGTGGGACGATGCTGTAACACTGGTTCTTACCTATGCCGAAATCCCATACGAAGTGGTTTATGACGAAGAAGTGCTTGAAGGAAAATTAGCAACTTACGATTGGCTTCACCTACACCACGAGGATTTCACTGGACAGATGGGTAAGTTTTTTGGATTTAGAGATTACCCTTGGTATCAACAACAAAAGCGTGAGGATGAGCGCATTGCAAGAAAGTTTGGCTTCGAGAAAACTTCTCAAATGAAGCTATCTGTCGTAAAAAAAATACGAGAGTTTTGTGCGGGTGGAGGCTATATGTTTGCTATGTGTAATGCCACAGATACTTTTGATGTAGCATTAGCAGCCGAAAGTACAGACATCGTAGAGTCGGTTTACGACGGTGACCCCGCTGACCCCAATGCCAATCAAAAACTCAATTTTGAGAATACAATGGCATTTCAAGATTTTCAAGTCTATACTCATCCTTTTGCTCCAGTAGAGTTCTCAACGGTAGATCACCAACCCGAAGAACGACAAGTGATGGAATCGAATGATTATTTTTCGTTGTTTACGTTTTCGGCCAAATGGGATCCCATTCCGACAATGCTGACCCAAAATCATACCAATACCATCAAAGGGTTTATGGGTCAAACTACTGCTTTTAAAAAGCAATATTTGAAACCCGAAGTCATCATCTTGGGAGAAAACAGGTCACTTAACGAAGCTCGGTACTTACATGGTACGATTGCGAAAGGATTTTGGACCTTTTACGGTGGTCACGACCCCGAAGACTATCGTCACGAAGTAGGCGAAGAACCAACCGACCTAAACCTGCACCCAACATCGGCAGGATATCGCTTGATTCTGAATAATATTCTGTTCCCTGCTGCCAAGAAGAAGAAAATGAAGACGTAAAACAGCTGACCTTTGGACGCTATTCAAACCAATCATCAATCCGGCGTTGGCTTTCTATTTTTTTCTCAATATTATCGGGTAGCTTGGCAAAAAAATCAATACCTGTTAGCTTTTCTATCTCGTCAATACTTACTACAAAACTACTTAAAAGCTCAATAGACCCTTCGTTTTTCATTAGAAAAGCAATGGCTTGTTGAGCTTTTTTGTCGTAAACAATTTTGTAATATTGCTCAGGTACTGCTATTCTATTTTGCTTTCCAATGTACTCCAATCCATCTTTCAAAACTGGGCCTGTCACAATAATCAGTTCGTTTCGGTCTTCTGCCCAATCACGAATTTTCATTTCCATGTCGTTCCAGATATGCTGATTCAAGTCAGGTTTCTGCGGACTCATGTTACTCATATAAAAAGTTTCGTAAGTAAGGGACTGGTCATATTTGAAATCTCCAGCAGGTGCTAAATGCCCCCTGTCATAGCCCGACCGAGAATAATCGGTGGGCAGTGCTGAACCTGTTTCTACCAGTGGGTCTGGCTTAAAATCTCGAGCTCGTTTGGCTTTTCCATATTTTGCTCCTTTGATTAAGCGATGCACTACCCACAAGGCTTGCTCGTAGTCTTCTTGATAATTTAGCACATAAGCTCTGTGCCTAACTATCTGATCATTAGCACGGTACGAAGGCAAAAAATCTTCTAAATCACCCAACTTTGTTGTACTCTTAGTAGCAAAAATAGACGCTGATTCTTCCGCTGAATTAGCATCATGTGATTCATTCTTAGAGTCATTATCGCTACTTGCAATCTGATCCAACAAACTCCCCGATTTGTCGTCGGTAGCAACATTATCTTCTTTTTCTTCCTTGGTTTTGGGTAAGGTTGGTGAGGTCGTATTCTTTTTATTTGAGCTACCAAAAATAGAAGCGATATCAGATTTGAACGAACCAAACGGATTTGCTTTGTCTTTATAATGCAAGAAGAGGGCAATTAGAATAATGATTAGAAAAAACCATATTTTGGTATTTCCTTTTTTATAAATGGCCATGATGTGTTACTGTACAATGATTTTGGTTTACATGGGCGATCAAAAATGAAGAATAAAAGTGAATTAGTCCTTCGCCCTGCAATGATAACGATACAACGATACAATCCGTACTTTTGCGCTACGATGAAAAGAAAAATAATTGTAATTGGAGGCGGTGCTGCCGGTTTTTTCGGAGCTATATCAGCCAAAATCCATTTTCCGGAAACTGAAGTCATTATTCTCGAAAAAAACCGTACTATTCTTAATAAAGTGAGGATTTCGGGAGGAGGACGTTGCAATCTTACGCAGGACGAGACCAAAAGTCTATCTGAGTTGTTATCGGGTTATCCAAGAGGGCAAAAGTTCTTGCGGAAAGTTTTTGAACAATGGAACCACAAACAAACAGCAGATTGGTTTAGAGGTCAAGGAGTTGCGTTAAAAACTGAGCCAGATAGCCGAATGTTCCCTGCATCAGACTCGTCAGAAACCATTATTGACTGTTTGTATGCTGCTATCACAAAACATCGCATACAAATTCATACCTCTTGCGGTGTTTCATCCATTGAAAATACTGAAAACGGATACAAGGTATTGCTCCAAAACAAAGAAGAAATGTTAGCTGACCGCATTTTGATAACTACAGGTGGAAATCCACAACCATCTGGATATCAATGGCTTTCGCACCTTGGGCATCAAATTTCACCGCCAGTTCCTTCGCTTTTTACTTTCAATATTCCGGGTTCTCCATTCAAAGACTTAATGGGGGTGTCGGTTAGTAATGCTTTGGTAAAAATTGCAGGTACTAAACTCTCGCAAGAGGGTGACTTGCTCATTACCCATTGGGGTTTGAGTGGCCCAGTTGTATTAAAATTATCGGCTTGGGGAGCCAGGGAATTTGCTGAACGCCAATATCAATTCAAGGCACTTATTAACTGGAATGCTGACTTGAAAAGTATAACCTTGCAAGAAGAACTAATAGCCAATCGGAAATTTATGGCTTTAAAATTAGTAGAAGCCAATCCCTTATATGGTTTGCCCAATCGCTTATGGCGTACCCTTACCTCATTGGCAAGCATCCCTCCTACCATGCGTTGGGCCGACATTCCAACTAAAAATCTGAATCGTTTGGTTGAAAATTTAACCAATTTTGAGGTAGAAATTAGTGGAAAAACTACTTTTAAAGAAGAATTTGTAACGTGTGGTGGCGTTGTATTGAATGAGGTGAATCCAAACACTTTGGAGAGTTTAAAATGCGCCGGAATTTACTTTGCAGGCGAAGTCCTTGATATTGATGGCATTACTGGAGGCTACAACTTTCAGTCGGCGTGGAGTACGGCTTGGGTAGCTGGCAAGAATATTGGTAATTGAACTTAGGGTGAGCTTATAAATACTGATTGACAATTAAAGTTATAGTGTTTACTTCTGTGTCCTTCATTTCATAAAAAAGTGGCAGGCACAATACCCGAAGCGACACATCATCTGACACAGGGCAATTGCCTTTTTCGACATAGTGTAATGTATTGAGGGAAGGATAAAAATAGCGTCGAGGGAAAATACCGTTTGCTTCTAAGGCATCTTTAACTCGCAACAAGGTATTTTCTGAATTGAATATCACTGGGAAATAAGCATAATTATACTCAAAATCAGTAACTTTCACACTTGGACGTTGTAAATAATCCATCCTAAGACTGGCTTCATACAATTCGCTGAGTGCCTTGCGTCGGGCTATAAAGTCAGGTACTCGTGGTAAATTACAAAGCCCCATCGCCGCATGAAACTCAGAGTTTTTGGCATTGATACCAATTGCTCTGTAATCATCATAGACGTGGCCAAAACTTCTATAAAGGCTAAGTGTTTCTGAAATTTGGCTGTCTTTTGCAATTATACATCCTCCTTCAATGGTATGAAATACTTTGGTAGCATGAAAACTGCACGTGCTTATATCACCAAAGTCTAACAAAGATTTGCCGTTGAGCCTACACCCAAAAGCATGTGCAGCATCGTAAATAACATATAAATTATGCTTTTGGGCAATTGCTTCAATGGCCTCCACATCACAAGGATTTCCATAGACGTGTGTAGCCAGTATAGCTTCTGTTTTGTCAGTGATTTGCTTCTCAATTTGAGCAGGGTCAATACACAAAGTATCGGGAAGAATATCCGCAAAGACAGGTTTGGCGTTTTCCCACAATATAGAAGTGGTGGTGGCGCAATACGAAAAAGGAGTGGTTATTACCTCGTTAGTAATTTTGAATACTTTAAGTGCCATTTGAAGCACCACCGTGCCATTACTGCAAAAAAGAAGATTTTCGACTCCTAAAACATCCTTAAGTTTTTCTTCTAATTCTTTGACCAAAGGCCCGTTGTTTGTCACATGCGACCTATCCCAAACCCCACGTAGGTAAGCCACGTATTCTTCAAGCGGGGGTAAATAGGTTTTGGTGACATTCATATATTCATGGAGTACTAAGCCAGCAAGTTGTATATAAAATACTAACAATAAACAGGTTACAAAGAATCTTTAAATTATGCCAACTTAAACAAATATTTCTTCTTTTTTCTCAATACTAAATGGCAACAACTCGGTAGGTCTGATAGCACCAGGCCATTTGCCATACCAGCCTGTTCCTTCACGGTAGTCTTCTACATCAAAAATAATGGCTTCGTCCATATTAAACAGCACGGTGGAAGTATCTTTCACTATCATAACCGATATGGAGTAAGACCCATCATTCAAAAAATTGCCAGGAATGTCCAATTCTGCCGAAAGTAAGCCCTTGTCAAACACTTGTGAGCGTGTTCCAACATTAAAAATAACTTCACCAGTGAGTGAATTAAAGTGCAAACTAATATTTAAAGCTGCTTTATCTAAGAAATTCCAACACTCAATTTTCACCTTAATAGGTGTTCTTACGTCCACATGCGTTTGATTTTCAAGATAGTAAGGCTCAACTGCTAATTTCTTTATTCTTACCATGCTGTTGCCTGGTGCTTTATTGACATCATCCCAACGCTGTTCGAGACTGGTTTTGGTCACTTTGCTCATGTAGGTGTTAATTACATGGCCAGTTTCACCCATTTCAACAAGCTTACCTTTTTGCAAAAAGATGGCTTTATTACATAAACCTTGTACTGCAGTGAGATTGTGGCTCACGAATAGCACCGTTCTACCACTATTAGACACATCCTTCATTTTGCCGAGGCATTTTTTCTGAAATTCGGCATCTCCTACGGCCAATACTTCATCAATAATCATGATTTCTGGCTCCAAATGGGCGGCAATAGCAAAGCCCAAACGCACATACATACCTGAAGAATAGCGTTTTACTGGCGTATCTAAAAACTTTTCTATCCCTCCAAAATCAACAATCGCATCAAATTGACGACGAATTTCTTCACGTTTCATGCCTAGTATTGCTCCATTCAAGAAAATATTTTCTCGTCCTGTTAGTTCTGGGTGAAACCCTGTGCCAACTTCCAACAAACTGGCTATGCGACCTTGGATAGTTACCTTACCCGAAGTAGGCTCTGTAATACGACTCAATATTTTTAATAAAGTAGATTTACCAGCGCCATTTGAGCCAACAATTCCTACCCTGTCTCCTTTATCAATATCAAAACTTATGCCATTTAGTGCCCAAAACTCTTCTTTCTCATCCACTTCCTCAGCTAATTCTCTCCGATATTTTGGGTTGAGTAGCATCTTTGCTTGGTGGATCAATACATCACGATACCCCACTGACCCTTTGCGTTTACGCTTGTGGTCAATCAAATACATTTTCGAGATATTTTCTGCTTTGATGATTGTCATTTCTTCGTCAAAAAAGTCTATTACACCGAACCTCCAAACTGATTAAGCCTTTACTCGATTGAGTGTTAAAGCTTTTACTAACATAACCCTATTATTCTAATAAGCGTTTTTGTTGAACCACTAAATATAGTCAACAAACGTATTTTCTCGTTTCCGGAAATAATACACCGCCACTAAATTTGCAATCGTGATAATAATAATGGCCGGAATAAAGCTATCCATCCTGAACGGTGCGTGTCCGCCCATCAACGACCAACGGAATCCATCAATAATGCCTACAATTGGATTAAGATTATAAAGCGGATACCACCAGTTTTGTTCAATATTAATGACAGAATAGCCAACTGGACAGGCATAAAACCCAAACTGAATAATAAATGGAGTGATTTGAGAAAAATCTCGATACTTTACGTTGAGAACAGCCAAGAACAAGCCAAACCCAAATGCAGCAAAATAAGCCATTAGTAAGAAAAACGGCATAAAAAGTAGTTGCCAATTGGGTATAAACTTATACCAAATAAATAATGGTATAAGCATCAATAGTCCAATTAAGAAATCAACCACACTAACCAAAACTGAACTAATAGAAACAATCAAACGTGGGAAATAAACTTTTGAAACCAAATTGGCATTGTGGACAATGCTATTATTTACTTGCTGAAGCGAATTGGCAAAAAAAGTCCAAATCAGAATACCAGTTAGCACCAAAATAGCAGTAGGTACACCAGGTTCAGACGGAAGGCGAGCAACCTTTGCAAATACAAAAACCATCACAACCATAGTAGAAAGTGGCCTAACAATACTCCACAGCACACCCAACACTGTTTGCTTGTAACGTACTGTTACATCTCGCATGGCCAAAATCCAGAGCAATTCTCTAAATTTCCAGATGTCTCCCCAATAGTTTTTTTGGGAACGACCGGCTTCGATTACTGTTTTTTGGCTATATTCCATCTTACTTAACTAATAGAGCAAGGATAAACCGAAATAGTTCTTAACTTTTTATTATATCAATTACCGTTTTTCGCAAGAATATGATTGCGAGGGCCAATACAAGACCTATTAAAGCACCAGCTTTAATACTTTTTCCTTCTTCGTAGGCATCGGCAAGTAAGGGCAAAACAGGTGGCTCAATAATGGTGATGAATGGTGTTTCTTTAATTAAAGATATTCTGATGCTTTCAACATTTCGTACAGCATCAAAATACATGGTGTTCAAAATGCCAGTGTTACGATTTAGCCTGTTAGTGGTTACTTGTGCTTGTTGGGCTATTACTTGCTGATTTTGGTCAGTAAATTGTGCAAGACGATTTTCGGTACGAGCAAGTGCATTATACAATGAATCAGCACGGCGTTGCGCCATTTTCAAAATTTCTACTGTTTTCTTTGTATTGGTATATTTATAAAATTCTTCTACAGTGGCCAGTAGTGTTTCAAGCCAAACCTTCGAGAGCATTTCATCTTGAGTATTGCTTTTTAAAATCAAAAAAGTAGATTTAGGGCTTTTGCGGTCAAAACTGGTTTCTTCATCTATTTTTTTAACAATACTCATCATTGCCATGTTTTCGTCCATCGAATACTGTTCTCGTGGCTTCGATGTGAATCGAATTTTTTTAAACTTTTCTGCTTTTTTCCATTCTTCATCCAAAATCCCACTTTTTTCAATGTAATAATTAACCAAAAGTGTCTTTTTGCCTTTAATGGTTACTTCTTTCATCAAGGCTTTTTCGAGCATTGGGCTTGACTTAACTAATTGCAGAAAGTTTTCCCCCACAAAAAGCCCTGTTGAACCAGTAGAACCACCAGAACCCAAGCCAAAAGCACTTGCTAAATCAGAAAGACCACCCATGTCAGAACCTGACTGGCCAGTTTCAAGGTTAAACGCCAAAAAGCCTAAATATCGGGTAGGTTTATAGTTGTATTTGTCATAAACCCAGCCTAAAGCCGTACCTAATACCAAACAAACTATAATTAACTTCCAGTTTTTTTTGATTAAAGCAGCTGATCGCTTAATTTTTTGAACAACCTCTTGAGGGGAAATCTGGTCTTCCGGTAAAGATGTATTTGTTTCCATTTGAGTCTTCTTACTAAATTATCGTCTAAGAGCTACTATACCAATCACTAAGCCTGTAATAGACGACAAGCTAAATAATAAGGTTTGCAACGATTGTAAAACTTGTTGGGGAGTTGTATCAGCCTTTGTACGAACAGGCACGAAAATTTCAGCACCGGGCTGTATTTTGGGATAATTATTAAAAAATAGTACTCGACGAGTGCGGTCAACCGTACCGTTGGCATAGCGCACGAAGGTCCGTGATTTTACAGACCTCCCAGTAAATCCACCTGCTGAGGAAATATAGTCTTTCAAATAAGAACCTTGAAAACGAGTAGAGGTAGGATATAGCACCTCGCCATTGATACGAACAGTTTGTAGTTGCTTTGGTATGCGAATAATGTCTCCATCTTGCAAAATTATATCCTCAACCGAGCCAGGGTTATTCATCACTTCTACAAAGTCAATTCCAACTGTTTCTTCTTTATCTTCTTCTACCACTTCAGCTTGAATAGCAGCATCTTTAGTGTCATCACTAATTTCGCCTACGGTTTTGTTACGTTCATCTATTTCAGCTTTGGTTAGCTTCACTTTTCTAATTAACTGAGCACCAGCCAAATACCCTTCTGAGCCTACGCCACCAGCTCTTTTAATTATTTCTGAAATACGTTCGTTACGATTCTTCAAGGCATAAATACCAGGATATTGAATCTGCCCCTCAATGGTAATATATTGCTGCTCTTCATAATTAGGGGCAGAGCGCACAATCACTTGGTCAAAAGGTTGTAAAATAAATTTAGAGGCTTCTGGACTGATTTTCAAGTCTTTACTAATTGAAAACTCAAACAATTCAGCTATTTCGTTACTTCGCTCTGTGTCGGTGGTATTACGCTTGCGGCGTGCAACTTCTATACGTTGCGGGAAGGCTGATTCTTGCAATCCACCAGACAGCACAATGAGGTCTTCTACTGTCATGTTATCACGAAACGAGAAGTATCCTGTTTCGCTTTTTTTGAGATTAACAGCTCCTTGTATCCTCACCAATTGGTCTTGTTTTAAGTCGAACTTCGACTTAATCATCACCTCGTCTTCCCGTCTCAGTTTAATATCTTCGGCTTTACCATTGATGATGTCGGCCAAGTTGACAGAAAGGTTTTCGAGCATCATATCTGGTTGAAGACGAACCATGTTCACCCTTCCCGTGAAGGCATCGTCTCTAAGTCCGTCTGCATTTTTGAGTAAAGCAAGTAAAGTTGGGCTTTCTTCCAAAGAAAATTGACCAGGGCGGTAAACTGCACCCGAAATCCGAACGATGTTTTGATAACGGGCTAATATTGTATCAACCCGAATCTGATCACCATTGCGAAGCTCAAAAGAGTCAAACTTGTCTTTTGTTACATCTACAATCAGGCGGTCTCTATCTGTATTTCTATATACTTTAAGGCGTGCGGTATAAGCATCCTGAGCAAATCCACCAGCAAAATCGAGGATTTTACTTAATCTGTCGGTCGGGAGTGGTTCATAAATACCTGGTCTTTTTACCTGACCAACCAAATCAACTCTTGTTTTGAAAGTAGGGATTCTCACTACGTCTTGATCTTGCAAACGCATATCACTTTTAGAGCCACCTGTTGTCAGTATATCATAAAGGTCAAGTGTAGCCACTACCTTATTTTGTCTGATTAGTTCAACATTACGGAACGAGCCGTTTTCGGTAGGACCACCAGACTGATAGAGTGCAGTCATTACGGTAGCCAAAGAAGGTAAAGGATAGTTACCTGGGTTGATAACTTCGCCCAAAACCGTCACTCGAATGGTGCGAATATTCCCCAATGAAACACTGATATTATTCATTGAAGAAGAATAGATTACTTTAAGTCGGTCTTTAATTCGCTCGGTCGCTTGTTCAAAAGTGAGGCCGGCCACATACACATTGCCCACCATACCGCCAAAACTTATAAATCCATCTGGCGTAATGGTTTTGGTATAGTTCTCCGACGAATAACCCGACACCGAAATTATCAGCTGGTCGTCTGGACCTAAAACATAGTTTTTGGGAGTGGCAATCTTCATACTTGGCTCCCATTGAAGATTCTTATTGCTAAAAATGGTGTATCCAAAAATTCGCTTTCTGAATTCGGTAAGCTCTCTATTGCTCTTTGTTTCGGCAGCCTGCACTCGTTTAATTGAGTCCATTTGGGCTTTTTGAAGGGGATCTTCTACTACCTGACGGCTTCCTTGCAAATCTCCTCCTTGAATAGCACTTGGCCGATTACCTAACTGCAGATTAGTCTGAGGTGGAATCAACGATTGAATATTAGCAGGAATTAAAGTAGGGTCAATTTGGGCTTGGGCACGTTGGATTCCGAGGGCAAATCCCATCAGAAGCAATGTATAAATAAAATAAGTTGGTGCCAGTTGGTAAGTCTTCAAAAAATCTCTTAACATAAAGCTATGGCCTGATTTTCAGCGTTTAAGAAGTAAATTTAATACGTTGATTGAAATCGTTTAAATTGTGTTTTTCCGATTACACAACGTCAAATTTTGTTTTCAGCCCACAAAGTAAACGAACTTTTTGGACATTTGGTAGCATAACAAATTAAATCATACAATGAAAGATGCTTGAACTGCTCCAAGATTTACACTATTTTGCGACTTCGATTGGGTGGTCTGTGTTTTTTGCTGGCCTATTTAACAACAAAACAGACCCTAAAAACAGGTTTAATAGAATATAATGGCAGAAACAAAAGTGGCTCAGTACAACGAAGATAGCATTAAAACCCTCGAGTGGCGAGAACACATTCGCCTGCGCCCCGGGATGTACATTGGTAAGTTAGGTGACGGCTCATCACAAGATGATGGTATTTATGTACTTGTAAAAGAAATTATTGATAACTCCATTGATGAACACATGATGGGGTATGGCAAATCCATAGAAATTAAAATTACGGAGCATCGGGTAGAAGTTCGAGATTACGGTCGTGGCATTCCACTTGGCAAACTGGTTGATGTTGTCTCTAAAATTAACACTGGGGGCAAATACGACTCTTCGGTCTTCCAAAAATCGGTGGGATTAAATGGCGTGGGGATGAAAGCTGCCAATGCACTCTCTCACTATTTTAAAGTACAGTCGTTTCGGGATGGCAAAACCAAATGGGCTGAGTTTGATAAAGGGATAATTTTTAAAGAAGGTGAGGAAGACACCACTCAACGGAATGGCACCTTTGTGGCTTTTGAACCCGATGATGCTATTTTTAAGAATTTTTATTTTATTCCACAATACCTCGAAAATCAAATTTGGAATTATGCTTTCTTGAATGCGGGACTTACAATTAACTTTAATGGCCAAAAGTATTTCTCGCAAAGAGGACTCTACGATTTACTTTCACGCAAAACAGACCCAGAATCCATTAGATACCCCATTATTCACCTCAAAGGCGAAGACATTGAACTTGCCCTTACACATGGTAGTCAATATGGCGAAGAATATTATTCGTTTGTAAACGGACAATATACTACCCAAGGAGGTACACACTTGGCAGCTCTACGAGAAGCTTTGGTAAAAACGGCTCGAGAGTTTTACAAAAAAGAATATGCCCCCGAAGATGTCAGGGCCTCTATTATTGGTGCTATTTCGATTAGGGTACAAGAACCAGTTTTTGAGTCACAAACCAAAAATAAATTAGGTTCTATCACCCTATCGCCAGATTCAAGTTCACAAACTGTGCGCTCATTTGTGTTAGATTTTGTAAAAACTCAATTAGATAATTACTTACATAAAAATCCAGCAACTGCCGATGCCATCAAAAGGCGAATTGAACAGTCTGAAAAGGAACGAAAAGAGATAGCTGGTATTAAAAAGTTAGCAAACGAAAGAGCAAAAAAAGCCAACCTCCATAACAAGAAACTTCGGGATTGTCGCCACCATTATACCGACGAAAAACAAGATAATCGTTACGAAACTACACTTTTTATTACAGAAGGTGATTCGGCAAGTGGCTCAATCACCAAAGCTCGAAGTGTACAAACCCAAGCTGTATTTAGCTTACGTGGCAAACCGCTCAATTGCTTTGGTATGACCAAAAAAGTGGTTTATGAAAATGAAGAATTTAATTTACTGCAACATGCCTTAGACATTGAAGATGGCCTTGAAACCTTGCGCTATAATCGGATAGTAATAGCCACCGATGCTGACGTGGATGGTATGCACATCCGTTTGTTAATCATGACATTTTTCTTGCAGTTTTTTCCCGAATTAGTCCGCAATGGCCATTTGTATATTTTGGATACACCACTTTTTCGAGTTAGAAACCCCAAAAACCACAAAGAAACCATCTATTGTTACTCGCCGCAAGAAAAACAAAAAGCAATGACCAAGCTCAGTACTGGTGGGCGTAAAATTGAAATTACACGTTTTAAAGGGCTTGGCGAAATTTCACCAGATGAGTTTGAAAAATTCATTGGTGAAAATATGCGACTTGACCCCGTAATTCTTGAAAAAGAAGCCTCAATTCCCAAGCTGTTGAGTTATTATATGGGCAAAAACACGCCCGACCGTCAGAAATTCATCATCGAAAACTTGGTGATTGAAAAAGATATTGTGGAAGAATCTCCTGTTTTTAATTAAACCTATTACCTACGCCTGTCGTTTACGCTTTTCCATAAAAAACATGACTTTAGAAGAACTTAGAACAAATATAGACTTAATTGATAATCAGCTACTTGAACTCCTCAACCAACGAATGGAAGTAGTTAGGCACGTAGGTGAATTAAAACGCTCGACCCAAACAGTAATTTATCGTCCTGAGCGAGAGAAATCAATTATTGACCGACTCGACCACCAAAGCAAGGGCTTAATGAGCCGAGAGGCAATAGAAGCTATTTTTTTAGAAATATTTGCGGTTGCTCGTAACATAGAGCTGCCTGAACGCATTGCATTTTTAGGACCCGATGGCAGCTTTACACACCAAGCCGCTGAAAGTCGTTTTGGGGCCATGAGCGAGTACGACGGCCTGCCTACAATTCGTTCAGTTTTTGAAGCAGTTGAAACAGGTCGTGCCAAATTTGGGGTGATTCCTATCGAAAACAACCAAGAAGGTATTGTATTTGAAACCATTGACCAACTTAATCAAAAAGTCGTAAATATTGCCGCTGAAGTTATTATTCCAGTACATTTTACCTTTGTTTCGCAAGCTGAAAAACTCGCTGAAATCAAGAA
Organism: Spirosomataceae bacterium; assembly: GCA_044228045.1. GTDB lineage: Bacteria > Bacteroidota > Bacteroidia > Cytophagales > Spirosomataceae > JAXLVB01. The sequence continues at coordinate 19,957 of JBGAVQ010000016.1, read as the reverse complement.
AATTTACTCGAAGGATATTGCGTTTAGGCAATGTAAGAAATTTTTGGATGATTATTTTGGGGGCTTAGACGTAGAATTGGTACCTGTTGAGTCCACTTCTAAAGCAGCCAAAATGGCCGCCGAAGACCCGACAGTAGCTGCTATATGTTCTCACATTGCAGCTAAAATTTTTGGCGTACCCGTTTTGTTCGACAACATTCAAGACAGCAGTGTAAACCGAACACGTTTTTATATTTTGGCTAAAGATTTCAAAAATCAGCCAAGTGGCAACGACAAAACAACAATTTTGGTGCATTTTCCCGATTCTGACAAACCAGGCACTTTATTTAAGTTTTTGAGGGAATTTGAAACTTATGAAATCAACATTACCAAACTAACAAGCCACCCAAGCAGAGGTGGTTCCGATTTCGGTTTTTGGTTTTTGATGGAGTTTGAAGGGCATATTGATGACGCCCAGGTTCAAAAAATCATGAAAGAACGAGCCTCCGAAATTAAGTGGTTGGGGAGCTATGTCAAGCTGATTTGAGGAGGTCTAATGCCACTTGTTTGTCTTTAAACAATTGACCTTTTAGTTCATCTATTCCATTGAATTTCTGCTCATTACGGATTTTTTGAACAAACTGAACTGTTAATTTTTCTCCGTAAATTTCTTTATCAAATTCAAAGATATTGACCTCAATGGTACGGAAAGTACCATCAACTGTGGGACGAGTACCAATATTGAGCATTCCGCCCAACACTTGCCCTTGATACAAAACTTGTACCGCATACACACCATTAGCTGGTACGAGTTTGTATTCTTCGGGAATTTGAATGTTGGCTGTAGGGTAGCCAATGGTTCGGCCTAACTGCTTGCCTTTCACAATGGTTCCGCTCAAACTGTACGGTCTTCCCAAAAACTCATCAGCATGGTGTACATCACCTTCCAAAAGCGATTTTCTGATTTTTGAAGAGCTAACTGTCACGTGATCAAGGTCTTGTCGTGGAATTTCTTCTATCTCGAACCCATAGCGGTGTGCATTTTGCTGCAAATAGTCAAAGCCACCTTCTCGGTTTCGCCCAAAACGGTGATCATAGCCAATCACCAATTTTTTGGTTCCGATGGTATCAATCAATATTTTATGAATAAATTGTTCAGAACTCAATTCTGAAAACTCTCGATTAAACGGAATAATCAGCAAATGCTGCACACCGTTGGCTTCGAGCAGGGCAATTTTTTCATCAATGGTACTAAGCAATTGTAAGTCCTTTGCTCCCTGAATCACCATACGTGGGTGTGGATGAAAGGTAATCAACACCGATTCGCCTTGGGTAGCTGCACAAACCTCTTGCAGGCGAGATAATATTTTTTGGTGACCCAAATGTACACCATCAAAAGTGCCACTTGTTACTACTGCAAAAGGTAATTTATGAAATTCTTGTATTCCGTAATATACATTCATCATATTTCTGACTCAGAAGCCGAAGCTACAATTGAAAATAGATTTTGTCGTTAAGTACCCAAGTTTCAGACCCACGGTTCTGAACTACAAAGATAAGGTAATTGCATCTTCAACACGGAAGTCCCCTATTCGAGTTCGCCGAAGAGACGACATATAAGCACCCGACCCCAATAATACACCAAAATCTCTCACTAAGCTTCTAATATATGTACCTTTGGAACAGACAATTCTGAATCCAATCTCAGGAAAATTAGTCTCATCCACTTCAAATTCATAAATCGTAACTGGACGAGGTTCTATCACAATATCTTGTCCTTGTCGAGCACTTTTGTAAGCACGTTTTCCATCTACTTTTATTGCCGAAAAAACAGGAGGTACTTGCTGAATCACACCTGTAAGTTGCTTAACAACTTGCTGAATATCAGCCGAATGGATGTGATCAACAGAAAAGGTTGCATCAAATTCTGTTTCTAAATCAAAAGAAGGAGTGGATTTACCCAGCACAAGTGTACCCGTATATTCTTTAACTTGTGCCTGAAAAGTTTCTATCTGCTTTGTCATTTTTCCCGTGCAACAGATTAGCAAGCCAGTTGCCAAGGGATCAAGTGTGCCAGCGTGTCCAATTTTTCGGTATTTCCCAAGCCATTTGAGCTTTTTGACCACTGCAAACGAAGTCCACCCGTAGGGTTTATCCACCAAAATCACCAAGGCTGGTTCGGGTTCTGTGGGCAAAGCAGAAGACGGCTCCACAGCAAAAATTCCACTTTTTGCCGCCACATGAGAAGGTTTGATAACGTTCATTACAGTATATCCATTTTGGCACCGCTAAACAACAAGGCCAAAATTACAATTCCCAACACGATTCGATAGATACCAAAGACTTTAAAACCATATTTGGTCAAAAAATCAATAAAAAACTTAATAGCCAACATGGCTACAATAAAGGCAACCACATTTCCAACAGCCAACAATTTAATTTGGTCATCCGAAAAAGTATAACCCAATTTGAGGTAATCATAGCCCTTTTTGGCGGTAGCAGCAAACATGGTAGGAACAGCCAAAAAGAACGAAAATTCAGCAGCGGCCTTACGGGTCAACTGCTGGCTCATGCCGCCAATGATGGTTGCCCCCGACCGAGACACACCTGGAATCATGGCTATACATTGAAAAAATCCTATTTTAAGTGCTGTCAAAAAATCAATTTCGTCAGAGTTATCAATAGTTGGCCTATTAAACCATTTATCAACAAACAATAACAAAATACCACCTAACAGCAATGAAATAGCAACACCAAGTGGGCTTTCGAGCAGTTCGTCAATTTTGTCACTGAACAACAATCCAAAAATCACACTCGGAATGAATGCTACCAATAACTTGAAGTAAAAATTGATGCTTTTGAAAAACCTTTGAAAGTATAATACCAAAACTGCCAGGATAGCTCCTAATTGTATGGCTACAGTAAAAAACTTCACAAAAGGGTCAGAAGCGATGCCCATGAATGACGATGCCAAAATCATGTGGCCAGTAGAAGAAATAGGTAGATACTCGGTGATGCCTTCGATGACCGCCAGAATCAATGCCTGAATGTAATCCATGAAAAAATAATATTACAGAAAGGGTAATAAATTACCCTTTTCATTGGTAAGAAGAAAAATTAGGATTTGCGAGGAGTTCGCAAAATGGCAAAGAATTCAATTATAAAGCCAGACACAACAATAATGGGACCGAGTGTGATGCCAAGAAAACCGAATCCGAATTCTTCTTTGTCGAGGCTCATAATGATGAAACCAGCCAAAATAACGGCGATTCCAGCTATCATGAGCATATAATTTTCCTTACCAAAAGGCATTGATGAAGGTTTTTTTTCAAGTTGACCCGACATATTGTGTTGTTATTTTTCAAGTTATAAAATCATTATTGAGCAAGTACCCTCGCTTGCACGTCCTTGCCAATCTCAATACAGTTCATCTAACGACATTCGTAAATATTTATGAATAGCCTGAAATGTGCTGACAACTCCAATCAACACACCAAGAATCACGATAGCCACTAAGACTATTATTAGCTTTACATTATCTTGCAAAAGTCCAATCCCTTCAATTTGGCGAACCGCAGCTTGCTGAAGCAATACCAATAACCCACTGGCAATCAGACCACTAATAAAACCTTGTAATGCACCACGCACCAAAAATGGCTTTTGAATAAAATTACTTGTGGCTCCTACTAATTGCATACTTCTTATAAGTAAACGTTGTGAAAACAAGGCTAATTTGATGGTATTATTCACTAAAGCGATGATGATCAGAAGCAGTATAGCCACAAAAACCGAGAGTATTAAATAAATCTTACTGATGTTTTTGTTGACTTCATCCACCAAATTTTCTACATAAGTCACTTCATAAACCCCTTCTAATTTTTCGAGGTCAGCTTTGATGCGCTGAAGTTGCGCTTCTTCAAAATAATTTTCACCCACTTTAATAGCAAACGAATTTTTTAAGGGGTTTTCGCCAAGCAGTTCTTGAAAGTTCTCCTTTGTGTCTTCCATCAACTTTTTGGCTGCTGCCTCCTTAGAAATATAGGTAACTTGTGCTTTACCATCTTCTGTTTTAGCAACATAAGGCTTGGCAGCAATCGAACGAAGAAGCGTATCCATGCCACCAGACGACAAATCAGAGTCCAAATGAGCTTGAACCTCAATGTTCTCACGCACGAGGGTGGAGAGTTTCTTGGCCTGAATAGTCAATAAGCCACACAAACCAATAATAAACAACGCAATCGTAAGGCTGATGGTTACGGTGGTGTTTGGATAGTTCCTTGTTTTTCGTGTTGACTTAGGCATTTTTTATTCACAATGAACGAATTTTTAGTTACCTACTCAGTTTCTACGTTCTAATTCATCTCTTATTTTGGCGGCCTTTTCGTACTCTTCGTTTTCAAGGGCTTGTTGCAAAATTTTAATCAAATCGTCTGGACTCATGTCCTTGAGTTGTTCGCTAAATGGCTTTTTGGATGGACTTGGTTTAGTGCTGGACGAAACCAACTCTTCATCACCTTCTTCCTTTGAACTCTCACTTGTCACAATACCTGCCTCCGACAAAATGCTCTCGGTGGTATAAATAGGTACATTAAAGCGTAAGCCGATAGCAATGGCATCAGACGGTCGGGCATCAATTTTATATTCCTTCAAGCCATCCGAACACATCAGATGGGCATAAAATATCCCTTCTCGCAAGTCCGAGATAATGATTTCGGTGATGGTGTAGTGAAATTTTTGGGCGAACGATTTAAACAAATCGTGTGTCATGGGGCGATTCGGGATGATTTTTTCAATCTCGATGGCAATAGCCTGCGCCTCAAACATTCCAATAATGATAGGAAGCCTTCTGTTTCCGTATTCTTCACCTAACACTAAGGCAAATGAACCCGTCTGTGACTGACTGGGTGAAAGTCCCAGGATTTCAAGTTTAATTTTTTCCACACTCAAAATTAGAAATTAACCTGTGAGGTATAGACCCCTGATGAATAAATAAAATGTGTTATAAAAGTTGTTACTGTAAAAACTATGTATAGGTCATTTGTTCTGCATAAAAACAGGTCAGACGGGGTCACCCAGACGTGCCATCAGACCATTTTTGTACAAAAAACTTACGGTAACTAAAAAATAATTTTGGGTGTTTTCAGTCGTCGAAATTCAAACACACCATTCATCTAAAACTTAAAACAGTTGCAAAAGTAAAAAAACCTGTGCGGTTAGCAAAACCACACAGGTAATAACGGAAAGAGAATTAGAAAAGTTTGAATTTTATATTCTCGTATGACTATAATTTTTCGGTGAAACACCTAATTAAAAACTAAAGAGCAGCAACAGCCTTAGTTAAGCGAGGTAGCACTTCAAAAACATCTCCTACAATACCATAATCTGCTGCTTTAAAAAACGGAGCTTCGGGGTCTTTGTTGATAACAACGATACATTTTGAGGAATTGACACCTGCCAAATGCTGAATAGCACCTGAAATGCCACAAGCAATGTAAAGATTTGGTGAAACCTTAATACCTGTTTGCCCGATGTGCTCATGGTGAGGCCGCCAGTCTAAGTCCGAAACTGGTTTAGAACAACCCGTAGCAGCATGGAGTGATTTGGCAAAGTCCAATAGCAAATGCCAGTTTTCAGGGCCTTTCATGCCCCGCCCACCCGATACAATGATGTCGGCGTCAGAAAGTGAAAGTTCACCAGAGGCTTTTTCTGAACTGGTTACTTTGGCAGCAAAGTCTGCGGTATTCAAAGTTGGGATAAATGCAGTAACTGCCGCCAGCTCGTCAGAAGTTTGTACTTCAACAGCATTTTTCTTGATAGACAATATTTTTTTGTCGGCATTCAAAACAGTTTCTGCAAATGCCTTGCCAGTATAGATGCTTCTTTTGACCATGAATCCATTTGACAAATCGGGCAAAGCTGTCACATTAGAGGCCAAAGCCGCTTTGAGCTTGCCTGCCAATCGAGCGGCTATGGAATCGCCCAAGGATGTTTTTGCCAAAATGATTACGGTTGCACCTTCGCTTTCGGCAGCAGCAGCCAATACACTGGCGTAAGCCATCGGGTTTTGAGCCGACAGTTGGGTATCGTTGGCATGAAGCACCGCCCCTACACCATAATTTCCAGCTTTAGCAAGTGCATCTGCAGTGGCTGCGCCAATGGCTACTACTTTGGCCGAAGTACCGAGTTGCTTGGCAACTTGTGAGCCATAATAAATGGCTTCTTGCGATGTTTTTTTGATATCGCCGTTATCTATTTCTCCAAAAATTAAGACTGACATAGTATAAGTAATTTGAAGATTTGAGAATATAATAATTTGAAATCCATGTTTTGAAAATCAAACTATGATACCCACAAATTGTAGTTAATTGATAGACAATTAAATAATTCGAACGTTATTTTCAGGGAACCTAAATGAATTAAACATTTAGTTTACAACACTTTGGCCTCTGATCTGAGTAAATCAATGAGTTTTTCGGCTTCGTCAGCTTGAATCAGTTTTACTGAACCACGAGAAGCTGGCTGTTCATATTTTTGAATTGTAGTCAACAGGTTATTGCCAGCGGGTTCAACTACTTTGAGGGGTTTGGTACGAGCTGTCATAATACCCCTCATATTTGGAATTTTCCATTCGGCAATAGGCTCTTGGCAACCAAGCACCAAGGGTAATTGTGCTTCGAGGTATTCTTTTCCACCTTCAATTTCACGAGCCAATTTAACGGTAGTGCCTGCAATTTCTAATTTCATCACTGGTGAGTATGACGGCATACCGAGCAGTTCACCTACGATGCCGTGCACTTGTCCACCGTTGTAATCAATAGACTCACGTCCCATCAAAATGAGGTCATAAGCGCCTTCTTTTGCCAATAATGCAATTTGTTCGGCTACAAAAAACGAATCAGTTGGTTCGCAATTGACCCGGATGGCATCATCAGCACCTATGGCTAAGCACTTTCGGATTACCACATCGTTCTCGGCTTCGCCTACATTCAATACTGTAACTGTACCGCCCAACTGGTCACGAAGTTCTACGGCTCGACTGAGAGCGTAGTCATCGTAGGGGCCGCAGATGTATTGAACACCTGTTTTGTTAAATTTGGTATCGCCGTCAGTAAATGAAATCTTGGCGGTTGTGTCAGGTACACAAGTGATACACACTAATATTTTCATGGAGAGGATATTGGTTTGTGTATTTACTATTTTCGTAAAAAATTTGATGCGGCGAATTTACATAAAGTTTTAAAAATAGTATGCAAGCATACCTTTTTTTATTTAAAAATCATGAACACAACCCGTTTGAGCCTATTACAAGCCTATTACGAAGAAGACCCATCTGACCCTTTCAATGCTTATGCGTTGGCAATGGAATATCTTGATAATGAACCTATTAAGTCACTAACTTTTTTCAAAGAATTATTGGATAAGCACCCAACATATCTACCTACCTATTATCATGCTGCTGAGTTGTTTGCCAATGCAGATAGGCGTGTGCAAGCAGCGGAAGTGTACCAAAAGGGTATTGCACTGGCCCTTGAGCAAAAACAAGCAAAATCACTTCAGGAATTGAAGAATGCGTATCAGAATTTTTTATTGGAGGAATAAATGTGGTATTTTAAGGATAATCAACCTATTATAAAGAATAAATCAATTCCTTCATAATCAGCGTCATTGAAGGTTCGGCTTTGATGGCTGCGGCAATGATTTTATGAATATCGGCTTTTTCTAATGTTTCGGGAATGCCCATGTCTGTAATAACCGAGATGCCAAAGCAAAGCATACCTGCGTGTCGAGCAGCAATGATTTCGGGTACGGTGCTCATACCGACAGCATCGCCTCCTATCATACGAAGCAAACGATATTCGGCTTTGGTTTCTAACTGCGGTCCCGGCACGCTTACATACACGCCTTTGTGGATTCGGATATTTTGAAGTTGAGCTATCTCCATTGCCTTTTCAATCATTTGAGGATCATAAGGTTCGCTCATGTCGGGGAAACGTTCGCCTATTTCTTCGTGGTTTTTACCAATGAGCGGGTTGCCAGGCAAAAAGAAACTGATATGGTCTTCAATGATCATCAAGTCCGAAACCTGATAGCTTGGGTTCATGCCGCCAGCAGCGTTGGAAACAAATAGTCGCTCAACACCCAATAATTTCATTACCCATACTGGATAGGCTACTTCTTGCATGGTATAGCCTTCGTAATAGTGAAAGCGTCCTTGCATACAAACGACTCGCTTGCCTGCCAATGTTCCAACGATGAGTTTGCCTTTGTGAGACTCAACCGTAGAAACAGGAAAGTGCGGGATGTCTTCATAGGGTATTTCAACATGAACTTCTATGTCTGAGGCGAGCGCACCTAAGCCAGTGCCTAATATTATACCAAATTGAGGCTTGAAATCACCACAACAGGAGTGTATATATTGAGTGGTTTCTTGAAGTTTTTGAAGAATCATATTTGTGTTGTTTTCGTCAAAGATAAATAGCCTAAGTCAAAAAAATAATACAAATTCATTGAATTATTTGAATATGTAAGTTGCCGACAAGGGCCGATGTCGTCACTTTAAGTATGTAAAAAACTGTGTAGCATTATCATTAGGAAGAGTATCATCATTGAAAAGTATTATCCAAATGGCAAAACAAAGCTACAATCACGATAAATTTATACCTTTGGGGCATGATGGAACTTGATTTACCTGCAACGCCTTATCTCTATCAAATTGCTTTTGCGGCTTTTGTAGCCTTTGTGTTTAGGATAGCCGCTCGTGTCTGTAATAAATCGTTAACAGACATCATTCTAACTGCTTTTGTGGTATTCTGTGGCAGTATCATAATAGCTGGTTTTGTGCTGTCAGAATTAAATCTCATTGCCAGTCGTCGAGCCTGGGCTATTTCGGTGTTTATACCTGCCTTTGTTTTTTACCTACAATTTACCAAACTTTTTGGGCGTGAACGGCGAGATCGCTTTACCATGTTTGAGGTACTTGGTGAGCGAATTCAATTCTTTTTTACGTGGTTCTGGGCATTAAGAGGCTACCTTAAAGTTATTTATTCCTTACTCATTTTCACCTTAATCGTTATTACTATTACCAATTTATTGTTGGTAATGTACACTGTTCCGAACGAATGGGACAGTATGACTGGCCACCTTACTCGCTTAATGTACTACATGCAACGGGGTAGTATGAGGCACTTTGGCGGCACAAATTGGAACATTGATACCTATCCTCGTAGTGTTTGTACCATCCAGATTTACAGCTACTTAATGAGTGGTAAAATAGAAAATTATTTCAAGTTGATCCATCATGTAGCTTATTGGATTTGTATAATTGGTGTTTTTGGTATAGCACAACGCATTTATAAAAATTTTGCAGCCAGCTTGTTTTGTGGCTTGGCAATGGCCTTACTGCCCAATGTGCTCATGCAAGCCACTACTACCGAAACCGATATTGTGCTGTGTAGCTATTTGACCTGCTTGGTTTACTTTTTGTTTACGTATCGAGAAACTCTCCGGCGACGTTATTTGTACTTGGCAGGATTGGCGTTTGGCATTGCACTCGGGCATAAAATCACTTTTGTATTGTTATTACCTTCAGTTGGGGTTATTATTTTGTATGCGCTGTTTTGGGGTGTTGATCGTACGGCTTTCTTCCTTAGAATCAAACATTTAACTACCGGAATCATCATTGGTGTTTGCCTTTGCACACTTCCAACAGGCTACATTGGTAACATCATCCATTATGGTCATCCAATTGGCCCACCGTCGGCGTTAAAACACCAATCTGTGGAGCGAGCAGGTGATTTGAGCACTTGGGCTGGGCGAAAAAACCTCCTCAAACAAGGCTCTCGCAATGTCGTTCGATATAGTTTTGATTTCTTCAACTTAGATGGACTTCGTAATACTTCGTGGGGTTCGGACCTCAATTCGGCACTCAAAAAACCTTTTATTCTTGCCGAACAAGCCTCGCCTCTTCGCTTAGAGGCCGAGACCAATTTTACGATTCTACCCTTTGAATATCAGCGACGTTTTGAGTTTTACAATGCAAATCCATATTACGGCATACTCGGTTTTGGGTTGATGCTACCGCTCATTTTACTTACCCTCACAGGCATCGTTCGGTCACGGGTGCATGTGTTTTTGGGTATTGCATTTGTATTACATTTTTTAGCACTTTCCTTTTCGGCAGCTTATGATCCTTGGAAAGGGCGATACTTCCAAAATACAGCCGTTTTTGCAATACCATTTCTATTATTATTGTTTTCACAACGAATCACTTTGTTAAAAGCTGGCTGGTTTTTGCTCAAAAGTTATGTATTGGTAGTAGTGATAATCGCTTGTTTATCAGCTATTTTAACTGTATTTTTAAATGAACGAAGTTTGCCTTTTGCATTTTTGGGGCGCAAATCGGCTTTCGATACCCCTCGAATAGCACATCAAACTTGGGCACGCCCCGACATTACTAAGGCATATCAGCAATTTGATTCATTGGTTCCTCAAAATGCTACCGTTGCTCTTGCTGATATTAACGATGATTTTGAATATCCCCTTTTTGGAGCAGCCTTATCTCGAACGATAATACCTATCAATCCCTACGAAAAAGGATTGCAGCCAATTCCCAAAGAAGCTGATTATTTATTCTTTGCCAAAAGCGTTATCAAACCCATCAGTGGTGATATTAGGTTAGGAACAGATACTGCAATGACAAATCTCATAACCAAAGGTGAAGATTATTATTTGCGTAAATTAAGCAAGACCCCGTAACTTTGCGTATTGGTTCAATCATCCTGTGTGAGCCTCTACTGGTAAAAGTATCCGTTCTTTTGCCAATTGTTACAAACTAAATTCAGCATATTATGCAATTTTTTAAAAGAATTGAATACCACGATGCCAATAGTGCTGCCCAAGCACTCAAAGAAGCCATCACCGAAAATAAAGCCATCCATCTGGCCAATTTCACGTTTGATGTTGAACCACACCAGTTTTATGAGAAAATTTCCGAAGAAATCGGGATTGTTCATAATGCCAATGAAGATAAAGAGACAGGTGCTTTAACTGGCGAACGTTGGATTGACATTACATTTGACCCCGAAGTTCAGAATCGCTATCGTTCGTCCAAAACCAAGCAACCGCTTCACACCGACGATTCATACATCCCCTTGGCTGGTACCATTACCTTTTTTTACTGTGCCTCCAAAGCAGATATTGGTGGAGCAACCACCTTTATTGATGCCGATTTGCTGGTTGAATGTATGGAAATGGACGAAGAATTTGAACTTTTAAAGGACTTACAACGGATTTTGATTAAACATGAAAAAGGAGGGAGTTTCAAGACACTTCCGGTGCTCCGCAAGGATGAAACGGGATGGTTATTGAACTGGAACTGGCACTGTGTTTCAGAAGATAACACCCAAGAAGCCAAAGATTTAGCTCGCCGTTTTCATGATTTTTTAGAGAATCGTATTCATAATGCAGGTATTGTTTCGCCTGTTATCTTGAAACCAGGTGAGGCTGTATTTTTTCATGATGAACGAGTGTTGCATGGCCGTTATGCGTTTTTTACCCAACAAAAAGGAGGGCGCAAGTTAATTAAAGGGACTATTACACTGCCCGAAAAAGAATTGTCTAATCCTTAATGCTTGTCTATGACTTTATCTATCATGCAGCCTTATTTGTTTCCATACATTGGTTATTTTCAACTAATGCAGGCTGCAGATAAGTTTGTGGTTTATGATGATGTGAATTTTATTAACAGAGGATGGATTAACCGAAACCGTTTACTCATTAACAGTCGAGAGTTTTTGTTTTCAGTCCCGATTAAAGAAGCCAGTCAATTTAAGAAAATAAATGAGTTAGTGATAGATGATTCGCAGCGGTGGCGTGAAAAATTGCTTAAAACAATAGCACAAGGATACAAAAAAGCACCACATTTTGACAATGTGTTTCAAGTAGTAAGCAAAATTGTTCATGCACCTACCGAAAAGCTAAACGAACTGCTTTTTAGTAATTTACACGAAATTGCCACCTATTTGCAATTGCCAATTCGGTTAGTAGAAACGTCTGCCATTTACCAAAATCAACACTTAAAGGCCCAAGAGCGGATTTTGGATATTTGCAAAAAAGAAGAAGCCAATCGGTATGTAAATGCCATTGGGGGACAAGAATTGTACGACAAGGAAACCTTTAACAGTCAAGGAATTACACTTCAATTTCAGCAATCTCATAAGGTAGAGTACCAACAGTTCGGAAATGATTTTGTACCTTGGCTGTCTATAATTGATGTATTAATGTTCAACTCTATTGAGCAAACTCAAGATTTGTTGAAAGCCTATAATTTAGTTTAATTGTTCATTATCGGATAACTTGGGGCAAGCCTCCTGTCAATAAAATATGGCAAAAGTTGTTGTTTTTGGCACCGAACTTACAGCAGAATTAGCGCACTATTACCTCACGAACGATTCAGAACATGAGATAGTGGCCTTTACCGTACACGGAGCATACTTAAAAGAATCTTCATTTAAAGGTCATCCTGTTGTTGCCTTCGAGCAACTCGAAACCCTCTACCCTCCTACTGATTACAAGTTCTTTTCGCCGCTAACCGAAATACAAATGAATCAGTTTAGGGCAAAAGTTTATTTTGATGCCAAAGCAAAAGGCTACGAGTGCATCAATTATATTAGCTCGTATGCCACAGTTTTGACAACTGATATTGGTGAAAACAACTTCATTTTAGAGGACAACACCATTCAACCTTTTGTGAAGATAGGCGACAACAATGTTTTTTGGAGTGGCAATCATATAGGGCATCATAGCATTATTGGTAACCATATCTTTTTTACTTCTCATGTTGTGTTATCGGGCAGGTGTACTGTAGGTGATTATTGTTTTTTTGGGGTAAATGCCACCATTCGAGACAAACTGACCATCGGTGAAGGAACACTATTGGCAATGGGTGGCAATTTGACCAAACCTACCCCTCCGTGGAGTGTTTGGAAAGGCAATCCAGCCACTATGATGAGTATATCAAGTAAGGATATTGATACCAAACCAAAAAGCTAAACTGCCTAATAATAAAGTGAAGTCTGCTTTGCTTTTTAAAATTACAATTTTTTATGGTTCAAGAAGTAAAAACAGATGAAGATATTCTAAAATGTTGGCTGGTTATTAGAGAGTTACGCCCACAATTAGCCGAAGAGTCATTTGTGACTTTAGTGAATGAGCAATTGGCAGGTGGTTATCGCCTTGCCTTCATCGAAGAAGGTGGCAAGGCTGTGGCAGCCATTGGTTTTCGCTATTTGCAATTCTTGTTTTGTGGCAAACATTTTTATATTGACGACCTCTCTACCCTTCCAGAAGCACGCAATAAAGGCTACGGTGGTCTATTGTTAGACTACGTTGAGCAATTGGCTCGTGAACAAGGCTTTGCCGTCATTACGCTCGACTCAGGCCATCATCGTCATGCAGCCCACCGTTTGTACCTCAACAAAGGGTTCACCATTTCATCTCATCATTTTACAAAAAAACTCCAATGATTGCCTATATCTGTCCAAAGACATTAACCCCTCTTACCCTTTCAGCCGACGGACAAAAACTTACCAATTCCTCTGAAACAGAACCTATTACGTTTGAGATTCGGGATGGGATTCCTGATTTGTGCTTCCCATTAGAGCTTTTTGAAGCCGACCGTAAAGAACAAGAAGGTTACAACAATGCCTACTTGCGCTATGACCGTGGTGTAAGTTGGGTGTTTGAGTCCCTCAACAATTCTGATGAAGCCAAGACTCGTGAATTTATGGTGGGTTTGATGGGTTTAACCCCCGGCATGAAAGTACTGGAAGTTGGTGCTGGCACAGGAAAAGATTCGGCGGTAATCATTCCTCAAATTAGCCCGGGTGGACAGGCTTTTCTATCAGACTTGTCACCCAATATGCTCAAATTGGCTCGACAAAAACTGCAAACTGAGGAAGTTGATGTTAATTTTTTTATTGCCAACGCCTCTTATTTGCCTTTTGAAGATGAATCATTCGATGCTGTTTTTCACTTTGGTGGCATCAATACTTTTGCTGAGGTAGAAAAAGCATTTTTTGAAATGGCCCGAGTTACAAAAAAAGGTGGAAAAGTGGTGGTGGGCGACGAAAGTGTAGCCAATTGGCTTCGTAGTGAGTTTACCTATCAAACACTAATGAAGGCCAATCCGATGTTTGATGTTGAGATTCCACTTCAACATTTGCCCAAAAATGCCGAAAATGTACAGCTAAACTGGATATTTGGTAATGCTTTTTACGTTTTGAGCTTTGTGGTAGGTGCAAAAGCACCCGAAGTCAACATTGATTTGCCAATCCCAAACAAAGACTTTGTAGATACTTGGCGAATCAGAGCCGAGAAAGTAAAGGAGTCATAGCTGACCTATTTACCCAATACCGAGTACCCTAATTACCCAATACCCAAAATGTGGCAAAAAAAAGGATTAGTCTATAAACCCGATGGTTCGCTTTGGTTCTCACGCAGTCATGCGCAAGTGCCGTTTGCGTTTCCGAAGGATGATTTTTTACGGATTTATTTCTCGACCCGAGACGACAAAGGGCAAAGTCGCCCTACTTTTATTGATGTTGATTACGAAGACCCTACTAAGGTTCTTTATGTACATAATGCACCTGTCTTGGAACTTGGTGGCCCTAGCGCATACGACGAAACCGGTGCAATGCCATCGTGGTTTGTGCCACAACCAAACGGTGAACTTTGGCTTTATTATACAGGCTGGAACCGCACATGGAATGCTTATCGTTTGTCGGTTGGCTTGGCCGTCAGCACTGATGGCGGCATTTCTTTTACTAAGAAATTTACTGGGCCAGTAATGGATCGGTCAATATACAACCCCATTTGGGCGGCGCAACCCTCGGTAATGATTGAAGATGGTGTATGGAAAATGTGGTACATTTCGGCGCAATTTTCCAAGTACATCAATGATTTTCCTGAGCCATTCTATCGCTGTCAATATGCTGAAAGTCAGGATGGTATCCATTGGCAACCTACGGGTGACGTTGTGCTTGAATTCGATGAATTTCTCAATGCCGTTGGCCGACCGAGTGTGTATAAAGAAGACGGTATTTATAAGATGATTTATTCGTATCGTAATGCAGTGGATTATCGGATCAATCGAGATAAAAGTTACCGAATTGGCTATGCAGAGTCTAAAAACGGTAAACAATGGGAACGAAAAGACCACTTAGCTGGCATTACCAAATCTGAAGACCCCTCTGAATGGGATTATCAAATGATCAATTATTGCCATACCTATTGCTATAAGGGAAAGCGGTATTTACTTTACAATGGCAACGGTTTTGGTGCATCAGGATTTGGATACGCCATTTGGGAATAATTTTCACCACCAATAAAAAATTACCTCATTTACCATCTATGAAGCTTAGTGTTGTTTAACTTTTAAAAATTAGTTCACATGACCACATTAGAAGAACACTATCGCCAAAATGGTTTTTTAATACTCCGAGGTTTTTTAGATACCACCGAAGTAGATAAACTGTACAAAGAAGCGAAACATACCTTTGCGGTTCAAATAAAACGAACATTGGGTATAGATGTTGACACAGATGACCGTGATAGCTTTGAAAAAGCTATGTTTGATTTTTTCAATAAAGATTTCGACTCATTTATCGGTACAGGTAAGAATGTACAACATAGTTTATCGCTGTATCGCCTCAACACAGACCAACGATTTGTGAGTCTTTTACAAACGCTTGGGCTTCAAAGTCCCTGTATTGGCGTAAAACCAGCCATGCAATTTAATAGTCGCTTTTTGTCAAAAGGAGGCACTCACTGGAAGTTGGGGGCGCATCAAGACTGGCGGAGTGGTCAAGGTTCGTTAGATAGTATTGTAGTATGGTTTCCATTAGTCCCTTGTAATCATGAGTTGGGTGTTTTACAACTCGTACCGGGTAGCCACAAACATGGCCTTATGGAGGCCACTGGTGTTTCTTATGAAGGGTCGCTGCAAGCTGATTACCCCGACGAAGCATACATTGAAGAAAATCTATACCCGGGCGATGTACTCGTGTTTTCGTCATTATTAGTACACCGTTCAGGCAACAATATTACCAACAATATCCGTTGGTCGGTTCAATACAGATTTAACAATTTGGACGAACCAACGTTTATCCAAAGGGGCTATCCTCATACATACGACTATAGACCTCAACAAGATTTGGTAACACCCAATTTCCCGACTGTGGAACAAATCGAAAATATTTTTCAATAAAGTGTTATTTGGTATCTGCATCACGCTATTCAAATTTGAGTTGATTTAAAACACTTTATCATCCCAAATAACGTATAAACGATTACCAAAAAACGATAACAATAGTATCCAAGTGAATCCAAAAGTTTCGGTCATTGTTATTACTTACAACCACAAAAACTTCCTTCGGCAAACCTTAGATAGTGTTGTCAACCAGCAAGTTAGCTTCAACTATGAGCTAATTATTAGTGACGATTGCTCCACCGACGGTACGCAATCGATTATTCTGGAGTATCAAAAAAAATACCCAACATTAATAAAGCCACTGCTTCATGCAAAAAACCTGGGTGGATTTGGGAAAAACAATACGTTGGCTGCGCTTGAAGCCTGCACAGGTACGTATATTGCAGCCTTAGATGGCGATGACTATTGGACAAGTCCACATAAATTACAGAAACAAGTAGATTTCTTAGAGGCAAATCCTTCTTTTTCTGGTTGTTTTCATAATGCAAGCATAGTTTATGACAACAACCAATTACCTCCTGAATTGGTCAATCAACCAGATCAAAAAAAGGTAATTACAGAGGAAGATATGGTTGGTGAAGATGAAGTTTGGTTTATTGCTACCTCGGCTTGCATGTTTCGAAATGGTATTTTGAGAGAATATCCGAAGTGGTTTCATGAGTCAAAAAGTGGTGATATTCCTCGGTATGTATTACTATGCAAATGGGGACCAATGGGTTATTTAGATGAGGTGATGTCGGTTTATCGTAAAAATCCAGTGGGGTTGAGTTTTACCGATTCAAAATTTGATGCGCCATATATTCGTAATCGGATTGGAATGTTCAAAGCCATTGATGCTGAATATGATTTTCGGTTTCATGACAAAATGCGTTATGCCTTGGCTAAATACTATTTGTTTTTGGCAGGCTGTAAAGGTGTTAAAGAACGGTGGTGGGAACGAAGTTACTACGCCCTAAAATCTTTGGTCCTTTCAAAGCCAAATAATGCAGATTACCTAAAAAAAATTTTACTGAACTATGTGATTCCGATTTGGGCAATGGAAATATACAGCAAAGTAAAGTGGAGAATTGAAAAAATGGTAACATAACCAAGTTAGAATGAACCCTCTCGTCTCCATTTGTATTCCAACCTATCAGCATGGCCCATTCGTTGCTCAAACATTAGCGGGTTGCATTTCACAACAAACTGATTTTCAGTACGAAATCGTGATTGGTGACGATGGTTCAACAGATGAAGCACCTCGCATTATTGCTCAGTATTCAGCCCAATTTCCTGACATAATTCGTTCATTTTTGCATAAAAAAAATCTGGGGCCATCTTCTCCCAAAGAATTAGGCGGTAAAAACAACGTTATTTTCTTGTTTAGTCAATGTCGGGGCAAATACATAGCCCTTTGCGAAGGCGACGATTACTGGACTGACCCCCTGAAATTACAAAAGCAAATTGATTTTTTAGAAACAAATCCAGATGTTGCCCTCACTCACCACCAAGTTGAGGTCTGTTATGAAGACGGTAGCCCGTCACACCTGTTTAACTCACTCGACCAACCTGCTCAAACATCAATTGTAGATTTATTAGCAGACAATTGGTATGTAGCTACGTGCAGTTCGGTGTTCAGAAATGTGTATCAACACGGCTTGCCTTTCTGGTTTTTTCATACAGGTAGCGGTGATTTAGCCATATTTTTGATAGCAGCACATCACGGAAAAATACAATATTTCAACCAGTCAATGGGGGTTTATCGTCGCCATCGTGGAGGGTTAAGCAATTTTCAACACCAGTATAATCGTTTTTTTCTGGAAAATCGCTTGAAGTTATATCAAGACATAAACCAATTTTATGGTGGCATCTATACAGAGGCTATTCATGGAAGCGTTGACAAATATGAAAATCTTTTATCAAAACACTCGTTGTGAACCCAATTGAAGTTTCGGTCATATTGGTAGGTTACCAAAACTACGACCTCATGGCCGCCTGTTTACAAACCCTGTATGCCTACACCCAGTCGGTAAGATTTGAGGTGATTGTGGCAGACAATGCCTCAAATGAAGAAGGTAAACAATTGATTGTCAACAAATTTCCTGATGTTATTTGGTTGGATATGGGCTATAACGCTGGTTTTTCGAGAGCCAACAACCAAGCTATGATGCGTGCCAGCGGCAAATATTTTTTACTCCTCAATGCAGATACTTTACTGACTGACAACACCGTTTTGTTACACTGTTTGTTTCGGCTCAATCACCAAAAAGACATTGCAGCTTGTAGTGTACAACAGCTCAACCGAAACCATGAGGTTGGCCACATTGAAACAAGTTTTTCGTTTAGGAAACATTTTTTTGTGGTTTCCCCTGCACTGAGTGGTCTATTGAATACTTTTTTTTCAAAAAATGAGTACACCAATCCCAATCAATGTGATTGGTTATCAGGGGCTTTTTTGTTTGTTCGCCGAGAAGCCGTAGAACAAGCGGGGCTTATGGACGAAGATTTTTTTCTGTACGCCGAAGACGTAGAATGGTGCTACCGCTTAGGTAAAACAGGAAAACTCATACTGTATAAAGACTTAGAAATAGTACACCTTGAAAATGACTTGAACCCGTATCGCCCCAAAAACACCTCGTACATCAATCGGTTTAGCCCACAGATTCAGCTTTCCAACTTGCTTTGGGTACGCAAACAGTTTGGGTTAATTAGTTATTTAATGCTGATTTTCAACTACTTAGCCATGATTCCTTTTTTTTATACTTGGAAAGTCGCCTTAAACCTATTTAAGTTTAAACACCCATTTCATCAAACTGAAAACCAACAGGCTTTTGCTCAAAAAACAAGGGTAATGCTTAGGTTCTTTTGGGATGCTGTATTTTTGCGAAAACAGTTTTATAAAATTTGATTAACACCCTAATACCCACGCTCCACCATACATGAAAAGAATCTTATTTTTCACGCCGTTTGGGGGCGTAAGTGGTTCAGAATTATTATTACTACGCACTATTCAGCACCTTGACCCGTTGCAATTTAAAGCAGCCGTTTATTGCGAGCAGGCAGGAGTACCTATGCAAAACGCTTTGCCTAATGAAGTTCCTTTTTTTACAAATCCTTTCCATGCTACTAAAAGGGTTCGGCTTGCTTCAAAACTCAAACAAGCAATAGGAATTTCGGTTTTTGAAAACTATCTCGCTGATATTCAGGCAACATTTAAGGCTGATTATTGGTATCTTAATACGGTGATGATGGCGCATATTGCCCCTCTTGCACAAAAAATGGGTATCAAAATCATCAGTCATTTCCATGAGTTGCCGCATATTCATTTTGAGCCTGTTCATTACGACCACCTAAAAGCTATGATTGACAATGCCGTATTGTGCATTGGCAATGCCGAAATCACTTGCCAAAAACTCCGAATTCTTGGCGCAAAAAGCGTTGGCTTAGTATATCCTTTTGTTGAATTCAATAAAATACAGCCCAACCAAGCACAAATTGATGCCATCAGAGAAGCCCTTCTGATTCCAAAATCTTCTTTTACTTGGGCCATAGCAGGTGCCCCTATTTTTGTAAAAGGAATTGAGCATTTGCCTGCATTAGCACAGCATTTCCCCAGTTGTCATTTTGTTTGGATTGGCAAAAACACAAACAGTGGCTCTTACTTTTTTACGGAGAAGGAGATTGAATCACGGGGACTAACAAATATTCATTTTGTTGGTTTACAGACCACTA